>CAYNGR010000015.1:28520-31373 GCA_964396755.1 uncultured Cyanobium sp.
AGCTGGGCAAGGACGGCATCGATCCCGAAGGGGACTATGAGGTGGATGAGAAGCAGCGCAGCTGCACGCTCACCGATGAGGGCTTCGCCCACGTCGAGGAGATGCTCGGCGTCGGCGATCTGTTCGATCCTCAGGACCCCTGGGCTCACTACATCAACAATGCCCTCAAGGCCAAGGAGCTGTTCATCCGCGATGTCAACTACATCGTGCGCGCTGACGAGGTGGTGATCGTCGATGAGTTCACCGGCCGGGTGATGCCGGGGCGGCGCTGGAGCGATGGCCAGCACCAGGCGATCGAGGCCAAGGAGGGCCTGCCGATCCAGCCCGAGACCCAGACGCTGGCGTCGATCACCTACCAGAACTTCTTCCTGCTCTATCCCCGCCTGGCCGGCATGACCGGCACCGCCAAGACGGAAGAGGTGGAATTCGAGAAGACCTACAAGCTTGAGGTCACGATCGTCCCCACCAATCGGCGCAGCCAGCGCAGCGACTGGACGGATCAGGTCTACAAGAGCGAAGCGGCCAAGTGGCGAGCCGTCGCCATGGAAACCGCCGCGGTGCACGGCCAGGGCCGGCCGGTGCTGGTGGGCACCACCAGCGTCGAGAAATCGGAGCTGCTCAGCTCCCTGCTGGCCGAGCAGAACATTCCCCACAATCTGCTCAACGCCAAGCCCGAGAACGTCGAGCGGGAGGCCGAGATCGTCGCCCAGGCCGGCCGCGCCGGCGCCGTGACCATCGCCACCAACATGGCGGGTCGCGGCACCGACATCATCCTGGGCGGCAATGCCGACTACATGGCGCGCCTCAAGCTGCGCGAGGTGCTGCTGCCGCGTCTGGTGCGCCCCGAAGAGGGCCATCGCCCGCCGGTGCCCCTGCAGCGTTCGGCCGAGGGCGGAGGCGGCTTTGCGGCTCGACAGGCGGGCGCCTCGGATGGGCGCTCCTCCGGTGTCAGCCTCTACCCCTGCGGTCTCAGCGCTGACACCGAGGCCGAGCTGGTGGCACTGGCCAAGCGGCTGGTGCAGGCCTGGGGCGATCGCGCCCTGACGCTGTTGGAGCTGGAGGACCGCATCGCCCAGGCGGGAGAGAAGGCCCCCACCGACGACCCCCAGATCCAGAGCCTGCGCGACTGCATCGCCAGGGTCAAGGGCGAATACGAACAGGTGACCAAGCAGGAGGAGCAGGGGGTGCGCGAGGCCGGAGGCCTGCATGTGATCGGCACCGAGCGGCATGAGTCGCGACGGGTGGACAACCAGCTGCGCGGCCGCGCCGGTCGCCAGGGGGACCCGGGGACGACCCGGTTCTTCCTGTCGCTGGAGGACAACCTGCTGCGCATCTTCGGCGGCGACCGCGTCGCCGGTCTGATGAACGCCTTCCGGGTGGAGGAGGACATGCCGATCGAATCAGGCATGCTCACCCGCTCGCTGGAGGGGGCGCAGAAGAAGGTCGAGACGTACTACTACGACATCCGCAAGCAGGTGTTCGAGTACGACGAGGTGATGAACAATCAGCGCAAGGCGGTCTACGCAGAGCGACGCCGCGTGCTGGAGGGCCGGGAGCTCAAGGCGCAGGTGATCGGTTATGGCGAGCGCACCATCGAGGATATTGTCGAGGCCTACGTGAATCCGGACCTGCCGCCGGAGGAGTGGGATCTCGACCGCCTTGTGGCCAAGGTCAAGGAGTTCATCTATCTGCTCGAGGATCTCAGCCCCGACGCGGTGCGTGGCCTGTCGATGGAGGAGCTCAAGGCCTTCCTGCAGGAGCAGATGCGCAACGCCTACGACCTCAAGGAAGGCCAGGTGGAGCAGCAGCGTCCCGGGCTGATGCGCGAAGCCGAACGCTTCTTCATCCTGCAGCAGATCGACACGCTCTGGCGTGAGCATCTGCAGGCGATGGATGCCCTGCGCGAATCGGTCGGCCTGCGCGGCTACGGCCAGAAAGACCCGCTGATCGAATACAAGAACGAGGGCTACGACATGTTCCTCGAGATGATGACGCAGATGCGCCGCAATGTGATCTATTCGATGTTCATGTTCCAGCCATCTCCTGCGCTTGTTGCCTAAATGTGCTTTCTCGCCAGGTCATTCAGCAACCAGAAGCTGCAGGCGCTGCTTGGGGCTGAGGCCACCAAGGGCCATGTGGCACCTGCTGCCGTAATCGATCGACAGATCGTGGGGCAGCCCGCAGTTCCGTTCTCCTGAGGTCTGGAACGGCATGGCGTACGCCCAGTCCGCCAGCACAGGGTTTTGATGAACCGCTCGGCCTTGCCGTTGGTTCTGCGGGTGTAGGGCCTGGTGCTGATGGGCTTGAGATCCAAGGCGCTGCAGGCCTTTCGCCACTCGCCAGAGCGAAACGAGGAGCCGTGATCGGAGAGAACACGACGGCAGATGATCCCCTGCGCGCTGAACCAGCCCACAGCCCGGGTCAGGAAGGCGACGGTGGTGGCCTTCTGCTCGTCGGGCAGCACCTCGAGGCATGCCAACCGAGTGGCGTCATCAAACGCCACGTGCACCTTTGCATAGCCGGCCCCCTGGAACAGCCTTGACGGCGGTCGCCAGTGATCCGGTGACCGACCCGCTCAAACCTGGCCAGCTGTTTGGTGCCGACATGGATCACATGTCGCCCGGCTTCTCCCACTGGTTCTGCTGCACTGGAGCCTTGGGTTCCACTGCAGCAGCCGGCCAAAGTCAGCGTCTTCATCACCCGTCGCACAGTCGACAGGGGCGCCCCATGGGACTTGGTGATCTTCCTGAGGGTGCAGCGTTGGTGCCGGAGGTCCAGAGCGTGTTGCAGTTGCTGCGGATCGAGCGTCCACCGCTGGATGCGGCGAACACTCCGTCGATCCGCCAGAGAGGT
>CAYNGR010000016.1:0-26169 GCA_964396755.1 uncultured Cyanobium sp.
ATCTAGGCGATCCAGATGCGCTTCGTCATGGTTGCCTACCTCGCCTGAGCCCCCCCCCTGAGCCTTGATCCGTCTGACGCTCGCCTCCAATGCCATCCACCTGGAAGCGGCGCGTCGCCTCTGTCAGGAGGGTCGCCGGCGGCCTGCAGCCCTGGATCTGCTGATCTGGGAGCCGCGGCGCTGCGCCCTCAGCGCCGCCGATCGCCGCCGCTGGCCGCTGCGCCTGCCGGTTGGGTCGCTGAGCCTGTCGCTGCTCGTGCCCCTGGCGCTGGTGGGCCTGGTGGGGGAACTGCGGCTGGCGCACCTGCGTGACGCGGGCCGGGCACTGCGCTGGATCGCCGCTCGCAGCCGCCGCCTGGTGCTGCTCGATGACGGTCTGGATCAGTACCGCCAGTGGCCGCGGGCGCTGGACCCGTCTGCCTTCCCCGCTGGCACCCCCTGCTGGTTGTTCTCCGATGCACCCGCCTTCCGGGCGGACTGGTGCCGGCGCTTCGACTGCCACGAACTCGGCCCGCTGTATCCATCCCCGCCCGCCGCAGCGGGCCCTCGACTCGCTGAGCGGGAGCTGGATCCGTCCGGCACCCTGATCATCGATTCACCCGGCGTCGAGCGGGGCCAGTCCCGCCTGGCGGAGCTGCCCAGGCCGTGGTGCCTGGTGCCCCATCCGGTGGAGCGCAAGCGTGCCTGGACCCAGCCGCTGGCGCCGGCTGACAGGCAGCTGCGGGTGTCGCCTGAGCAGCTGCTGCCTGGCTGGCGCGGCACGGTGCTGGTGGGCGAGAGCCTGATGCTGCTGGCGGCGCTGCGGCTGTGTGCCGACGACGTCACCCTGGTGGTGGCCCTGCCGGCTGAGGCCGACAGCCAGCTGCAGGCCCTCGTGGCCGATGCCGTCCGCCGCCGTCCGGGCCGGCTCGTGGTGCTCTGAACCGGCTCCGTGCTCCCTGGCTTCCGGGCGGTCCTGGTGCGGTGGCCCCGTGGCGCGGCGGTCTGCTCAGGCGCGCTGGAAGCGCCAGCGGGTCAGCAGGAACGACAGGCCCGACCAGAGCACCAGAGTGGACACCCCCACCAGCATCGCCGGGGCGGACACGCGCTCGAGCAGCCAGCCCAGGCCCAGGGCCAGCAGCAGGCAGAGGCCCTGCACCAGCAGATAGTCCCGCAGCAGCCGCCAGTGGAAACGCACCCGGAAGCTGATGCGCGCATGCAGCACGGCATTGAGCAGCAGGCACACCCCCCCGGCCAGCGTGATCGCCACCAGAGTCGAGGCGCCCGCCCGCGAGGCGACGGCGAACAGCACGAGGTAGAGGATCTCGCCGCAGCCCCCCACCAGCACGAAGCGCACCAGGCTGTGGTTGAGCCAGCGGCGCGGCTGGGTCAGCAGGTGGCGGCGGCTCATGCCTGGCCGCCCTCGGCTTCTGGGGAAATGGCGGCATCCGGCGCCGGGCCGGCGATGGCCTCGATGCTGCGCACGAACGACTGGGGCTTGTGGCTCACCGTCAGAAAGATGCGGCCCAGGTATTCGCCCATCACGCCGATCAGCAGGCACTGCAGGCCGCCGAACACCAGGATGGCGGAGATGATCGACAGCCAGCCGGCCACCTGGGAGCCGAACAGCAGCCCCTGCAGCACCAGCACCACGATTGTGATCAGACCGATCAGGGCAAGGCTGAGGCCCAGCAGCGAGGACAGCCGCAGCGGCATGATCGAGAAGCTGGTGAAGATGGTCAGCCACAGCCGCACCAGGCGGCGCAGGTTGTAATTGCTGATGCCGTCGAAGCGGTTGTCGTGCCGTACCACCAGGCTGCCAATGCGCTGGGTGTACTGCGACAGCAGTCCGTCGATGTAGGGATAGGGCCCTTGGTATTCCGCCACCCGCCGGGCGATGGGGCCTGACACACAGCGGAAGCTCGATAGATAGAAGCGCTCCGGCAGGTCGAGCAGCCAGTTGGCGGTGCGGTTGGCGAAACGACTGCCCAGGTTGCGCCAGCTGGCGTGCTTCTTCTCGCGATAGTCGCCGTAGACCACATCGAGATCGTCGCGGTGGGCGTGTTGCCACAGCCGCAGCGCTTCTTCGGGCGGGTTCTGCAGGTCGTCGTCGAGATTGACGACCCAGGCCCCGCGGCTGTGGCGGTAGCCGGTGAGCACGGCGGCGTGTTCGCCGTAATTGCGGGCGTGGCGGATCACCAGGCCGCGCAGGCTGCTGCGGCGTAGCCGCTGCCGCGCCCGTGCCACCGTGTCATCGGGGCTGCCGTCATCCACCAGCAGCAGCTCCCAGCTGCAGGGCAGGCGCAGCGCCTCGAGCCGCTCGATCAGGGCCTCGACGCAGTTGCCGCTGCGATAGAGCGGAATCACCACGGTCAGCTCCACGGTGGGTTGGGGGAGGGAGGTGGTCATCGGTTCAGGGGGCTGCCGGGGCGAGGGGCTTGCGGGCCATCAGCATCAGGGAGCTGCCCCAGGGCAGGGGCAGCCAGGGGCTGAGCTGACGCTCCAGTTCGAGCAGGGCGGCCAGGCCGCGGTTCAGCCAGGCCGGCGGCAGCTGCAGTTCCGAGTCAGCGTCCTGTGCCGGAGCCGCCGCTGGCGGCGCGGCGAGCCTGGCGCGCTCGCCCAGGGCCTCCAGCTGGATCCGCAGCCAGAGCAGCGGGGTCAGCCAGCTGTTCCAGTAGCGGATCTCCTCCACCTCGAGGCCGCTGGCTTCGACCAGCTGGCGCAGGCCGGCGGGCAGAAAGCGCCGCGCCCCCATCACCCGGATGTCGTGGCCGCGGGCCAGGCAGGGCATCGCCGCCACATTGAGCAGCAGGGCGCCTCCGGGCTCCAGCAATCCCGCCATCCCCGCCATGGCGTGACGGGGAGACACGTCCCGGTGGTAGAGCACATCCACCGAACAGATCAGATCCCAGCCGCCCGGCAGCCCCGCCAGCTCATTGACTGAGCAGCGCCGCACCGTCAGCCCGTCGCTGCGGGCATAGGCGAGTGCCAGCGGGTGGATGTCGCAGCCTTCCGCACGGCTGACCTCCGGCCGCTGCCGCAGCCGCCGCAGCAGCCCGCCGGTGCCGCAGCCGGCATCGAACACCCGCAGCGGCCGACCCTGCCGCCGGGCTTCCCGCTGCAGCCGGTTCAGCAGCCGCCTGTGCAGGGCCCGGTACCACCAGTGCCGCTGCTCCAGTGCCGCCAGGGTGTGGTACTCCTGTGGCTGCATCAGGCCTCCTGGCTGCCGTCGGCCAGCAGCGGCAGCAGGGCCGCGCACACCCGCTCCACGTGCTCTTCCTCGAGATACGGGTTCAGGGGCAGCGACACGATCCGCTGCAGCAGAGCTTCGGTGTGCGGCAGGGGCGAAGGCGCCGCCTGGCTGCGCAGCACGTAGGGGTGCTGGTGGCAGGCCAGCGGGTAGTGGATCGCCAGCGGTAGCCCCTGGCGGCGGCCGGCTGCCAGCAACGGGTCGCGCCGCGCGGCGGGCACCTCCACCACATAGAGGTGATAGCTGTGGAGCCAGTGCTGCCCGTCCAGGGGCAGCTGCACGGCCCCCTGCAGCCGCTGGCGGTACCAGTCGGCCACCTGGCGCCGTTGCTGGATCCGCTCGTCCAGCCGGGCCAGCTTGCCGAGCAGTAGCCAGGCCTGCAGCTCATCGAGCCGGCTGTTGACGCCGAACTGAACGGCGGCTCTGGTGTCGTCCCAGCCGTAGAAGCGGCTGCGTCGGGCGGCTTCGGCATCCTCGGGCCGGTTCACCACCAGCGCTCCGCCATCACCGAAGGCCGCCAGGTTCTTGGTGGGATAGAAGCTGAAGGCGGCGAAGCGCCCGCGCGTGCCGACGGGACGGCCGCGATACAGGGTGCCGCAGGCCTGGGCGCAGTCCTCGATCAGGGTCAGGCCATGGCGCTCGCACAGGGGGGTGATGGCATCGAGGTCGCATGCGGCGCCATACAGGTGCACCGCGATCAGGGCCCGTGGCGGCCGCTGACGCATGGCCTCGTCCTCCAGCAGGCGGGCGAGATGGGCAGGAGACAGCTGGGCGGAGCCGGGCTCGACATCCACGAACAGCGGCTCGGCACCCAGGCGCAGCACGGCGGCGAGGGTGGCATAGGCGGTGTGGGAGGGCAGCAGCACGCGGTCGCCGGGGCCCAGACCGCTGCCGCGCAGGGCCAGTTCCAGGGCATCGGTGCCGTTGGCGACGCCGATCACCTGTGGGGGGCTGTCGCCCGCGCCCAGCCAGGCCGCGAATGCCTGCTCGAAGCGGCGCACACCTTCGCCCAGGATCACCTCCCCTGAGGCGCGCATCCGCTCGAGCCCTTCGAGCAGCAGGGCGCCGTCGCGATGCAATTCCTGGCGGGGAAAGTTGAACGGGTCGTCGGGACGGCTCCCGGAGCTGGGCTGCGTCATGGCGGGCATCGATCCGCTGGCGGGTCTTCAGGCTGCAGAGCGATCCCGGCGCGCAGGGCTGCCGGGACAGGAATCAGAGGTAGTGGTGGGCGTTCTGCCTGTAGAAATTGAGCGTGCGTTCCAGGGTCTGGCGTAGAGGTCGCTGCGGTTTCCAGCCGGTCGATTGGTGAAAACGCTGATAGCAAGAATAGTAATCTCCGATGTCGATCTTGCGGCGCTCCTCAGGAAATGGAAGCACGATCAGTTTGCCGCCCCCGTTCACCTCGATCAGCAGTTCCGCCAGCTGGCGCAGGCTGATCGTTTCCGGCGCCCCGAGGTTGAACGGTCCCGGCGGCAGGGCCGGATCCCCTCCGGCCAGCAGCAGGGCATCCACGACGTCCTCGACATCATTGAAATCGCGCAGCTGATCGCCTCCCCAGACTTGAATCGGTTGCTCCTCCAACAGCTGGCGGATCCAGATTCCCAGAAAGGTCTGGCGGGCATCGCGGATGCGCATGCGCGGGCCGATGGTGTTGGTCAGCCGCAGCACGCAGGTGCCCAATCCATAAACTTGATGATAGAGACGGTGATAGAGCTCGCCGGAGAGCTTGTTGATGCCGTTGACATCAACGGGATTGATCGGATGGTCTTCATCCACCGGCAGATAATTGGGCCGACCATACAGCTGGCGTGTGCTGGCGAACACCACCCTGACCCCCGGATTGACGTCGCGGCAGAGTTCCAGCAGGTTCAGCTGTGCGGTGCAGTTGATCTCCAGATCAGTCTGGGGATCATGCATCGAATCCAGGTGGCTGGTCTGGCCGGCAAGGTTGAAGATCACCTCCTGTCCCTGCAGCAAGGCTTTTAGTGAAAAGCCGTCGCGGACGTCTGAGAGATTGATTCTGACCGCTCCTTCGTAGCCATTCAGATTATAGAGATTACCGCCGTATTCCGGGATCAGGCTGTCGATCACTGTCACGTTGGCTCCCTGGTCGCAAAGGCGGATGGCCAGGGTGGAGCCGATGAAGCCAAGGCCACCGCTGATCAACACGCGGCGGCCATGCCAGGTCCGGTCCGCCGTCGTCGCGGCGGCCTGCGTGTTGCAGGGCAGTGGAGAGACCGCGATGAGGCCAGGATCGCGACAGCCTTGTTCGCCTGGCTCAGGCCAGGATCCAGTGGTCTGGCCTGGCGTGTCGCTCATCCGTCAATCTGGCTTCGCGTGACTTTAGAAGCCAGCGAATCCGCGATTTCGCGCCGATGGCCTAACAACAAGTAGCCTGAAGCACATCAGAGGCAATCCAGCAACACGGCCCTGACAGCCTCCGCGGTCTGCTTCCACTGGAACTGCGCAGCCCGGCTGGGGCCCAGCTCGGACAGTTGCCGGGCCAGGTTTTGATCCCGGCCCACCGCTTCGATCGCCGCCGCGATCTCTCCGGGATCGCGGGGATCAACCAGCAGGCCCGCCTCGCCCACCACCTCCGGCAGGGCACCGGCGCGGGCGGCGATCACCGGCGTGCCGCAGGCCAGGCCCTCCAGGGCCGGCAGGCCGAAGCCCTCCCACAGGCTCACCAGCACCAGGGCGCGGCAGCGGTTGAGCAGCTCCAGCCGCTCCTGGTCGCTCACCCAGGCGATCCAGTCGCAGCGGTGGGCGATGCCCAGCTCGGCCGCCAGCGCCTGCAGCCGCGGCGTGTAGCGACCGTCCTGGGGGCCCACCAGCTTCAGCCGCAGCTGTCCGTCGGGATCGGGCACGGCGGCGAACGCCCGCAGCAGCCTGGCCAGGTTCTTGTGGGGGTCGTGGCGCCCCAGCACCAGGAAGAACGGCTCGCGCGCCAGCCCCAGGGGCCGCAGCAGGCCCGGATCGAAGCCCAGGCGGATCGGCACCAGCCGCCGCGATGGCACCGCCAGCCGCCCATGCACCTCCCGGGCGGTGGCCTCGGAGTTGCACAGCACCCGCACCGCCCGCTGCAGCACCAGCGGGACGTAGGCCAGGTGGTACGCGAGCAGTGGCGTCAGCTGCGGATAGCGCAGCGGCAGCAGGTCGTGGGCCAGCACCAGTGAGCGCACCCCGCGCAGCAGCGGCGCCTCCGGCAGCGGCGACAGCAGCAGCGGCGCGCCATGGCGGCGCAGCAGGCCCGGCAGCTGGTTCTGGGTCCAGAGCAGGCGTCTGAGGTGGCCGGCGCGCCCGTGTTCAGGGCCCAGCGACGCCGGGATCGGGATGCTGCCGGGCCGCTCGCCGCCGAGGGGATCGAGCAGCGGCACCTCGGCCGGATCGAGGGCGGCCACCAGATCGCGGGCCACCACGCCGATGCCCGTGGGGCGGCGGCCGAGGTAGCTGCCGTTGAACAGGGCCAGGGGCGTGCGGGACATCGCGGTGGAGGGGGCAGCCATCAGGGTCGGACAGGGCGGTTGTCGCCGGGCTCGAGCAGCACGCGACCCGCCGCCGCCAGCACCGCCGCACTGCGGCGCGGCCGCAGGGGCAACCGCAGCAGGTTGAGCAGCAGCAGCCGCAGCGTCCTCAGGGCGTACACCCAGCCCGGGCAGTGGCGACGCAGGAAGCGCAGGTAGCTGATCGTGGCCAGCTGCCGCCGCCGCTGGCCCGTCGGCTGGCTGCCGCTGCCGCGCTGATGCAGCAGCCGCGGCGACGGCAGCCACAGCACCGCCGCCCCCTGGCCCGCCAGCCGCAGGCACAGATCCATGTCCTCGTAATAGAGCGGAAAACGGGGATCGAAGCGGGGCGGCTGGGGCTGGGCCGCGGGGCGCAGCAGCAGGCTGCAGCCGCTCAGCCAGTCCACCGCCACCGGGGCGGTGGCCCGGGCATGGACCTCACCGAGCTGGCGGGCGCGGAAGGACAGGCGGCGGTCGATCCAGCCGCCGCTGGGCTCGAGGGCACCCCGCTCATCGGCCACGGCGGTGCCCAGCAGTGCCGTCTGCGGCAGCGAGGGCAGCTGGGCCAGCAGCTGTTCCAGCTCGTGGCCGTCTGGCAGGCCGGTGTCGGGATTGAGCAGCCACACCCAGCCGTCCCAGCCCTCCGCCGCCAGGGCGTCCAGAGCCCGGTTGCAGCCGGCGCCGAAGCCGTCCCCTTCCCGGCCGCGGAGCAGGCGGATCGGCAGGGATGGGCCAGCCGCGCCCGCGGCGGCGACCTGCAGAGCCGCCAGGTCCAGCGGGGCCGAGTCCGGGGCGTTGTCCACCAGCAGCCAGGCGCTGGGCTGCACGCTCTGACCGGCCAGGTCCATCGCCAGGCGCGCCAGCACGGCGCCGCTGCGGTAGGCGACGCTGATCACCACCGGAGCCGCCGGAGCGCCGCCGCCGGTCGGGGAGGGGGCGCCGGGCCCGGTTCGGGGGTGAGTGCCGATGGTCGCCGCGGCCGGTCGGGCCCCAGCTTCGCAGCTCCCGCCACGCTGGAGCGCGCCGCAACCGTCCAGGCCGCGGCCCTCCCCGGCGCCTGGGCCGCCGCAAGGCCGCGCCGGCGCGCATCAACCCCCCGTGCAGACTCGCCCCATGGCCGACCCCCTCCCCTGCGGCATCTGCCGCCTGCATGACGCGATCAGTGCCGGAGCGGCCGAGGCCGATCTGCTGATCCATCGCCAGGGGCCCTGGCTGCTGCGCCATCACCCTCTGCCGGCGCCGCTGCCGGGCTGGTTGATGCTCGACAGCGTGCGCCACCTGGGCGGACCGGCCGATTTCGAGCCCGAGGAGGCCTTGGTGTTCGGGCCGATGCTGCAGCGCGCCAGCGCCCTGGTCCGTCAGCTGAGCGGCTGCGAGCGCGTCTATGCGATCGCCTTCGGCGAGGGCGCCCGGCATCTGCACCTGCATCTGATTCCGCGCCACGCCAGCGATCCCGGCAGCGAAGCCTGGAAGGTGGCCGATCTCTACCGGGCCATGACCCAGGGGGAGCGCCCGCCCGCTGATCCAGCCGCCGTGGCCGATCTGGTGCGCCTGGCCCGGCAGCTCACCGCCGGCTGGTAAGTCCGGGCGGGGCTGCGGCGATGCCACTGCGCTCCCGATCCGTCAGCCTTCCATGGCGCCCGCTCCCGTCCGGCTCGGAACTCCGGCTGCGGACCCCTCGGGTTGCGGCGAACGCGTGAGCCGTCTGACGCGCCTCCTTCTGCGGACGCTGCTGCACCGACAGCGAGATCATGGCGGTGGTGTGCACCGCAACGGGCTCTCGCGTCCCGCCGGTTTCGCCGCCGCCTCCTGCCACCGGCCCTGCGACGGGGGAGTAGCCGGTCGCTGGCTTGCCGAGCAGCCGGTTGTCGCGCCGCCCGGGAGGACGCCGCGCCGGTCTGGGACCGGCCCCTGCCTAGGCTTACGGTCCATTCGTGGTGGCCTTGTGGTTGAGTCGGCAGCGGGCGATCTGCGTTTCGTGGTGGCCGTGCCGGCGCGGCTGGAATCCTCGCGGCTGCCTGGAAAGGTGATGGCCGACATCGGCGGCCGGCCGATGCTGCAGCGGGTGCTGCAGCGCTGCGGCCTGGCCCGCTCGCCCCGCGCCGTGGTGCTCTGCACCGACAGCCCCGAGCTGATCGAGGTCGCCCGCGGCTGGGGCTTCCCCGCCCTGCTCACCAGCGCCGACTGCGCCTCCGGCAGCGAGCGCATCGCTTCGGTGGTGTCCGAGATGGTGGCGTTGGCGGGCGCGCCGCTGCAGCGCACCGTGGTGCTCAACGTGCAGGGGGATCAGCCATTCATCGACCCGGCGGTGATCGACGCGATGGCGTCGGAGTTCCAGCGCCGCGGCGACCGGGCCGAGGTGCTCACGCCCGTCTACCGGATGGGGGCCGACAAGGTGCACAACCCCAATGTGGTCAAGACGCTGGTGTCAGCGGACGGGCGTGCGCTGTACTTCTCACGCTCGGCGATTCCCCATGTGCGCGGCGTCGATCCGGACGACTGGCACGCCCATGCGCCGTTCTGGGGGCATGTGGGCATCTATGGCTACCGGGCCGATGTGCTGGCCCGCTGGGACAGCCTGCCCCACTCGCCTCTCGAGGAGATTGAGAAGCTCGAGCAACTGCGCCTGCTGGAGGCCGGCATCGGCATCGGCACCTTCACGGTGGAGGGCGAATCGCTGTCGGTCGACACGGCCGAGCAGCTGGAGCAGGCCCGCGAGCTGGCGGCCCGCGGCCAGGACTGAGCAGAGGCCGGTGCGGCGAAGCCCGTGTGCGGGAGGCTTCGGCCTTGTGACTCAGGCAGGCCGAAAAGGCCCGGCGGCGACTCAGCCGGTGAAGGAAAAGGGAAGGATCATTCAGCCTCTGGTGAAGGCGGAGCTTGTGAAGGCGAGACTCCAGCCGCTGATGTGTGCGTCGTTGAAGCCGTCTCGTGGAGAAGCCACAGGACGTTGCGGAGGTCAACGTCCGAGGCCGGAACCACGCCGCAGGCCAATCGGCCTGTTGAGTGCTTCGTCTGAGCGGGGTGCTGGAGCTGCATGGCAGCAGCCAGCGCTATGGCGCCAGGCTCCGGCAGCGCCAGCGGGAGATCGCCGATGTGCTGCAAAGCGCACCTCTTGGTGCGACCCCCATCTGCTGGGGCCGTCG
Organism: uncultured Cyanobium sp.; assembly: GCA_964396755.1. Classification (GTDB taxonomy): domain Bacteria; phylum Cyanobacteriota; class Cyanobacteriia; order PCC-6307; family Cyanobiaceae; genus Cyanobium. The sequence continues at coordinate 9,876 of CAYNGR010000016.1, forward strand.
GATGGCTCCTGGGGGCGGCGGCGGGAGGCCTGGTACGAAAACCACACGCGGGTGCCAAGGTTCTGGCGGGAGGAGGACCGGTACGGACCACACCACGACAGCAGAGGCGGACCAGGCCTGCTCATGGCCTCGTTCGCCGCCACCTGGCCTGCTCTCCCCACCAGGTGCTGCTGATGGATGTCCAGTTCGACGCCACAGTCGCTGGGCGAAAGCGCAGATTCCTGAACGTGACCGATGCGCGCAGTCGATGGCGTCTGGCGATCCGGGTGGGCAGCCTCTGCAGGGTCGAGACCATGGAGCAGTCCTGGACGATCTCCCCAGCCCTGACGTCGCGCCAGCCCTCATCCGCAGGGATGAGGGGCTTGGCTTCAACGGCGTCGCCGGAGCACAACCAGCGGCACGGGCAGCGCGTCCATCGAGCCTGGATTCTCTAGTCACAACGGCGTTGCCGACTCCTCCGATGCGCTCCGCTCGACTTCGTCCGCAACCGCCGGTTCCGGAATGAACGGTGCAACGAGGACCTTTCCGCACGGTGAACCTGGCCCGGATCCTGGCTGATCAGTGCAGACGGCAGTCCAATCCCCATGAGCTCCGCTTGAGTGCGTCCAAGGGCAGCACCGGCCATCAAGGAGTTTGCCCTTCAGGGCTGATTCAATGCCCCAGCCAAGATCGAGCGGTGGCTGGCAGATGGTCGCGACACTCACTCTTATCCAGGTTGGACCGACACAGGGGCCCGTCAGGCGAGCGACAGGGTCGTTGGTCAGACATGCGCCGGCTTTGGATTTGGAGATGCGCATGCCTGCATCCAGAGCACGCCGTCAGGTCCGCAGCCTTGTTGTGGCAAGCGCCGCAGACCCTGAATGATGCAGCAGAGGAGCGTGTTCACAACGGCCCGGGCTATGGTTGTCTTTCTCTTGATGCGGGTAGCAATCAGGCTTGTGATGAATTCACCAGAGGCTTTCGAGATCAAAGATTCATTCGATCTGCGCGCCTCTGGATACAGCGAACAGAGAGTGCATCAGTTTAATGATGCCATGGAAGAATTTCCTTGTGCGAGGGTAGAAGAGCGCAGGATACTGCTTGATCTCCTGGATCTGCGGCCGGCAATGACGATCTGCGATGTTGCTGCGGGTGGCGGCTATGTGGCGGATGGCGTCTGGGAGCTTCTGCGGGGGGACTGTCGGATCATCTGCATTGAGAACTCGATTGAGTTCTTCAGTAGTTTGCCAAGCAAATATGAGCGCATTCATTGTTCTTTGTCGGATCTGAGGCTGCCTGCTGAATCGGTTGATCGAGTTGCCTGCCTTGCTGGCCTGCATCATCAAGAGGACAAGCAGCGCTTTTTTGATGAGGCATTCCGAATCCTGAGGCCTGGCGGCTTGATCGCGGTGGGCGACGTCGAGAATGATACGCCGCCCGCTAGATTTCTTAATTCTGACGTTGAATGTTGGTCTGACATGGGACACGATGGCATGTTCTTTTCTCCAGGAGATGCCACGAACTTTCTTGAGAGAGCGGGATTCGTTGACATTCGCGAGCAGGCCTGTCGCTACACCTGGAACTTTCCAGGGTATGCGGATCTGATTCGCCATTGCCAATCTCTTTTCCGAATGACAAAGGCAGATTTGGCGGATGTTGAGGTTGCTGTCAATCGTCATTTTGAGATTCGGATCGAATCGGCTCGCGCCTGCCTTCCGTGGGGGCTCATGGACGCTAAGGGAGCAAAACCCTTTGCCTGACGTCTTTTGATGAAGATCGAGAATATCACCGTAGAGCTGCGTGCACCTGCAGGTCGCAACCGTATTCTTGATTTAGCTCATGATCTACAACGACAAATCGGAGACGACGGCCACCCAATACGGTTTTCTATTGTCAATGCCATTGAAGATTTGCTGTCTTTGGAGGTAACTGTCTTACGTTTTTCACCCAGCGGTCAATATGCGGATCAACTCTCCTGCTTCGACCTTGCACGGCCGCTGCGAAAGACTTATCAAGCGTCCCCTTTCGTTGTCGCACAAATTGTACCGACAGGCATTCGTTGTGGCTTTGGTGGTTATGCCGGAGATGCCACTCCTGCGACCAACCTCCTTGCCAAGACTGCTGACTATGTGGTTACGCATCCCAACGCTGTCAACGCTTCAGATATCAATGAGATGGCCCCTAATGTTCTTTATGTTGAAGGGGGGCTCACTCGATCGTTTCTTGCTCGGTCGTTTAGGACTAAGGCCATCCGTTTCAAATCGCATTGGTACGTTCTTTGATCCAACAGGCAATGACTATCGTGACGATGTGATCCATGTCCTCAATGCGGCCAAAGCCGTGGCGGGAATCAGTTGTGATGATTTAATTAGGCTTGATAAGCCACTCGGAGCCAGGATTGAATGGGCCCCAAGCGGATCGGCAAGTGGTCTTATTGATGATCCAGAGACGTTGCTTCTTGGTGTTGAGAAGTTGCTAGATGCCGGCTGCGAAGCAGTGGGAGGGGTATCCGTGATTCATGGGGTCACCCAGGAGATGTGCCGTCTTCACGTGCGTGGAGAGTTGCCAAATCCATCGGGAGTCATCGAGGCAATTATCACCCACCTGATTTCCAAGATCTTTAATGTTCCCTGTGCGCATGCTCCCTTACCTTACTATCAAAGTGTCAAGGATAAGTGCATTGACAATCCGCGTGCCTTCGCTGAATCTATATCAACGCCTCACTACTTCTGTGTGCTTAAGGGGCTTGCCAAGGCTCCTCAACTGGTCGCCATTGACAATCTTGATTATCCCCCACTCGATGCAGTTACCGTGAACTCCCTGGCTGCGATTGTCGCACCGGCTACGGCGCTTGGCGGAATCCCTGCATTGGCTGCCGAGTATCATGATATTCCGCTCATCGCGGTCAATGATAATGTCACTATCCTGGGAATGACGCAGCAACAAATGGAGTTTTCAAATGTCATTCAGGTTGACAGTTATCTGGAAGCTGCCGGCGTCGTACTTGCGATCAGGAATGGCATTTCCATCGATAGCCTCAGGAGGCCGATCTCAAGGGCAAGATTCATCAATTAACTGATCGGCGGATCGCTTGTCTGGCCATGTCTGGAAAGCAGCTCAAGCCAGGCCCCGTCTTGCTTCAACTCGTCACTCAGAATCAGGCTTGTAGATCTCGAGCCGGTGGCTGACGGCAGGCCGTGATTGCAGGCCTGTCTGGGATCAAGGATAAAAATGACATGTTGATTGGCTTTGTTCATCAGCAGCTCTATGGGGTGTCTGTAGGCATGAACTTTGTCTTTGATATGGTTGTCGAGAAGGGCAACGAGTGGCGCGGCAAGATTGAATGGAACTCCGATGGACGCATCGGGATTTCTGGTGAGTGCGTCGTGAAGATTCTTTTCTATCCATGCAAGTCCCTTCGTATCCCATTCGCCAACAATCACGGTTGTGGGGATCGAGTGAGTCTGGCCGCTAGGGAAAAGGTGATCCAGTAGCAAGCTTGCTCTGGCGGCTGAGTTCTGTGGCATGGAATTAACTTCAATGTATGCACCTTCGCAGAGTTCTGGGGACTGGGTGATGTCGGTCGTGATGTAGTCGATTCCGCAGACCTCCAGGCCAAGTGTGCGAGCGATGGCGAGGCACTGTCGCTGAATGACTGGATGCACTCGAGAGGGGTCGATGTCTTCCCTCTCTCCGCCCGTGCTGATATTTGCATTTCTTCTTAATGTGACTCTCTCGCCTTCTCTGGGAATGCTTGTGAATGTCAGATTGGCTTTGGAGATCAGGCCGATAACCTCGGGATCATGCGGGTTGATTTCTCCCGCAATCTGTCCCTGCGCTTGGGAGACGCGTCGCCTGGCATTCAGTCCATCGATCAGTTCTTGGACGGTGTTGTGACCATTGCCTGTAATTGATGGCGCGCTCCGTTTGACGACAAACGCCAGTTTGTCGCCAATGGTGTTGAGACGATAATCGTCCCCGTTGATGTGCTGTTGCAGCAAGAGTTGGCTTTGGGTATGTTTCTTTGCTTCCTTGGCGGCGCTTGCCAGTTCTTCGTCACTGCGGATATTGGGCGTTACGCCTCGGCCTTGCTCGGCGTCGATGGGTTTGAGCACGCATGGATAGCCGATGGTTTTTGCCGCCGTGAGGATCAGTTCATCTCCAGCATTGTGCGACAGGTGTATTTCCTTGGGTACCGGGAAGCCAAGCTTGCGGAGGAGATCACGCGTTTTGCCTTTGTTCCTGGCCATTGCAGTTCCTATCGCGCTGTCGCGATCGTTGCTGGTGGAGGTGGCCCATCGGTTGTGAGTTCCTGTGCCAAACTGGTAAAGCCGCGTCGTTGGGTCGATGATGAATGTGGGAATGCCTCTTCGCCGGGCTTCTGCTAATTGGGCTGTCGTCAGCGCATGTTTGCAGCAGATTCCTGCCTTCTGTATCAGTGCGACGACCGCCTGCTGAAGCGATCCGCGATTCATGCCATGGCTTCGTTGTGTCAGGTGCTCCGTCAGGATGAGAGCCGCAGAGACACGCAGTGCGTTGCCTGTCAAATCGTGCTGGTCACTTTGCAGCACCAGGCAGGCTGATGTCAGTTTTGCTGTCTGGTAGGGCTTGCGGATCTCCAGTTGAGCTGGCTGCAACAGCGCCTCCGCGAAAGCTGCGACCGCTTCGAGCACGAACAATTCGGATGATTCGTCATGCCGTTCGGAGGCCAGCCAGGGATTCTTAATGCTAGAAAGTGCTGGGATATTGGTTTGCAGAGCTTCCCAAAGCCGTCCGTCGAGCAGACTTGCCTTGAGTCTCTGTTGTGCCTGGGTGGGGATGTCCCAGCTCAGGTGCCAGCCCGGCGCCGGAAAGATTGGCCCATCGCCCCACAGTTCGATGATCTGAGCTGCTGGAATGAGTAGGCCTGCTCGGGAAGACGAGATGTTCGGATTCATGTTCGGATTCATGATTCCACCTTTTGTTGTAAGTATGCGTCGCCTTTTTGTGGGTCTTCTGGCGTTTCTTGCTGATGATCGGCGCCCCGCCGTCGCAGCGCATGGTGAGGCTGAACCGGCCGCTGATCAGATCGGCCGTATTCACAGGGTCTGGCTCCACCAGCCAGGTCCGAGATGTCGGGCTGCGCGTCGATCATGGAGGCCCGGGTGGCAGCATGACGGGTGGTTCTCGGTTGGGGATCCAATCCGTTCTGGCACGTCAGGGTCGGCTGTTGTTGATGGCGGACGGCTTTCATCAGACAGCCGCTGCATGAAGGCGCGCTCACTCAGGGGCAGTCGCCGTTCAGAGGCGTGACCAGAGAGGAGGTGACGATGAGGTGGCAGCGGTTGCGCATCCAGCTGCAGGAGTTGAACTGAGGCATCGTCGCATCCATGCTCGGCAGGACGGTGAGTCCTGCGCACCAGGCTTGCTGGTGCATCGCGTCGTTCTGCAATGGGACGCTTTCTCACTGGGGCCGGTCAGCGGCCTTGGCCAGTCTGCGCAATCGGTCCGGCGCCTGTTGGTTGGACTGGCGCCTCACCAGCTCCTGCTCCCGCGCTCCGATCGCGCTTGGCGGCTGCTCGGGTCCGCCGGCGCGTGCTGAAGCTGCTTCGACCAGCCTCGCCTGGCAGGCTGTTGCAGCGGAGGCGCGGCCAGCGCAGCCTCCTCAGGACGTGTCACGCTCAGCGGCACGCCAAGCTCGGCGCATGCGGATCCGGCAGCCGACGCAGACCGCCAGGTGGCGACGGTGGTCGATCCTGCGCGTTGCAGCGCAGCGACCCGCTGGTCCCCCGCCTTCACCACGAGTGTTGGCTCCTGCGCGCGACTCAGGTCGCGGCTGTGCTGCGCTGGCGCCTGGATGGGTGACGGTCTGGCGGACGCAACCTGCCCTGCGGCGTCATCTTCGTCGCCTGGCATCACGGCTCTGGCGACAGGAGGACGCACGCTTTGCCTGCCGCTCCCCAGCCGCCCTCCTCCTTGCGGCACCGCGCTGCCGTGATTGCAGCGATTGGTCCGTCTCCGGGCCGTGCGCGTGGTCATGGCCATTCCGCGCCCCTCTGCACCGGCTCTTCCCTCCTTCGGCGGGCCGCTGGCAGCAGGCGGTCGTTCCGCTTCGTGCAGAACAGTCGCCGATCCATGTCCGTCCGTGGACGGATGTGATCCGGCGCGAGTGCCATCCCCGCCAGAGCAGAGGGTGCTGATTCAGCAGCTCACCTCTGCTGTGGATGCAGCGGAGCCGCGGCTGGAGGGTCCTGGCGTCGTCGATGCCGGCAGCCTCCCTCCCGGCGACAGCGCCGCACGCTCTCAGCTGCGCGATCAAGACCATGGGCTGATGGGCAGGGAGTGCGAGGCTTGAGCCGCGCCAGATTGTCACCGTCCCCTGGGGCCGGGTAGAGCGGCGGTGCCTGCAGATTCTGCGCGCGTCGAGGCTGTTATGGCCCCGGCCCCGGTGCCGCGGAAGCCATCGGATCGATCCGGAGACGTCTCGCGAGCACACCGGCGACGAGGGTGCGCCGCTAGGCCAGGGGAATTCGGGCCTTCCCCGGTGCCGCGACGATGGGCTGGTGGGCGGCATGCCGGCGTCGGCCTGGCTGGCCGTCCGCGAGGGGGGATGCCCCGTGCCATGGAGTGCTGCAGCCCGCGGCGGATGTGCAGCTTGCGCAACTGACTGGACGACCGCTCGAACGGGGAAGTCCGCTCACTAGACAGGGAACTCAAGATGTTGTTGTGACTGTTGGCCCCTCGAGCGCTGGTCAGCAGAATCGACAATCTCGTCATCTGCGCCTCTCCCAAGGCCTCGTGCCGCAGCGTTGCCGAATTCGCCTGGCAGGTCTCGAACACCAAGCTTCTGAGCGTTTCGATGCGCATCCAGGTGCTGGTGTTCCGCAATCCGTTCAGGCGTCTGGCCAGCGCCTACCTCAACAAATACATCGAGCACAGTCGCTACCGGGAGGCTTCGCTGCAGCGCTGTCCAGACGCCAGGCTTGACAGCTTCGAGGAGTTCGTCGCGGAGCTCGACCGGCATGGGTTTCGTTGCGTCGACATGGTGCATTTCAAGCCTCAGATCGCTCGCTATCGCTGGCGATCCTTCGATCGCATCTTCAATGCCGAAGATCTCGAATCGCTGCGTCTCTTCGTCAATGCTTTGTGCGGGACTGCGGAGGCCATGCCCTTCCAAGTTCGTCGCAACAGGCCGGCGCGCCTGCGGGACGGTGCCGCCATTCCGCCGCCGCTCGGTTCCGGTGCAGCGGCCGCTCCCGCCTGGCAGCTGCGGCGCGATGAGCTCGATGCTCTGCTGAAGAGTCAGCGGTCGCCCTCCTACGCCAGCCTCTACAACGGCGATCTGGAGGCGCAGGCGCGCCGCATCTATCGCGCCGATTTCGCCTTTCTCGACCGGGCGCTGGAGCGGGGGCTGCTTGATGCCGCTGTGCACGGCCGCCTCACCCAGCTGGCCCCCGCAGCATCGGGCTGACTCAGCCCGTCGCCAGGCCCGCCTGCACCAGGTCGTGCAGGCGCAGCAGGCCCAGCATGCGGGTGTCCTCCGCCACCACCGGCAGCACGGCGATCGCCTTGCGGCGATTGCGCTCCATCTGCTGCAGCGCCTCGATCGCCAGGGTGTCGCCCGTGATCGTGATCGGATCCTGCGTCATCAGATCGGCGGCGGTCAGCCGGTCCCACTCCTGCGGAGCGTGGTGCTGCAGCGCCCGGCGCAGGTCGCCGTCGGTGATCAGGCCGTGGATCCGCTCGCCGTCGCCGTCACGGGCGACCCAGCAGGCCCCGACGCCATCGGCAGTGAGATGACTGATCACCTCGGCCAGCGGCGTCCCCGCCGCGAGAGGGGCCAGCCGTGTCGCGGGCACCATCAGATCGGCGGCGGTCAGGGTCAGCTGCTTGCCCAGGGAGCCCGCCGGGTGGTTGAGGGCGAAGTCCTGGGGAGAGATGCCGCGCCGCTCCATCCACACCGCCGCCAGTGCGTCGCCGATGGCCATCGCCACCGCAGTGCTGGCGGTGGGGGCCAGGTTGAGCGGGCAGACCTCCCGGTCCACCGAGCCGTCGAGCACCACATCACAGCCGCGCGCCAGGCTGGAGTCCACCCGACCCACCAGGGCGATGCGGCCGGTGCCGCGGCGGCGCAGGTGGGGCAGGATCTCCAGCAGCTCCTGCGTCTCGCCGCTGTTGGAGAGCAGCAGGGTGACGTCGTCCGGGGCCACCACACCAAGATCGCCGTGCAGGGCGTCGAGGGGATTGAGATAGATGGCCATCAGGCCGATCGAGGAGAAGGTGGCAGCGATCTTGCGGGCGACGATGCCGCTCTTGCCGACGCCGGTGATCACCAGCTTGGCCCGGCGTTCGATGCATTGATCCAGCAGCCTCAGGGCGGCTTCCACCTGTTTGCTGTCCAGGCGCTGGGCGGTGGCCGCGATCGCGGCGGCCTCCTCGATCAGGCAGCGGGTGAGGGCGGACAACGAAAGGCTCCGGGATGATGCAGGCATTCTCCCTGGCCCCGTCCTTGTTTCAGTCGAGCCAGACCGTGCTGCCGGGCCTGTCTCCCCGGCTGGTGGCGTTGCTGAGCCAGGCGGCCGGGCCGGACCGGCTGGCGCTGGTGGGTGGTGCCGTGCGAGATCTGCTGCGGCACCACCTGCACAATGACCCCTGGACGGGCCTGCCCGATCTGGATCTGGTGGTCGAGGGTGATGCCGCCGCCTTGGCGCATGCCGACCCGCTGCCCGCCGCCCATCGGCTGGCCCGCCGCCTGCGCCAGCTGCTGGGGCCGCAGGGGGTGCCCTTCTACCAGGAGCATCCCGCCTACGGCACGGTCGAACTGGAGGTGCTGCTGCCCGATGGCGCGCTGCTGCTGGATCTGGCCACCGCCCGCCGCGAGACCTACCCGGAGCCCGCCCGCAATCCGCAGGTCAGCTTCGCGCGGCTCGAGGACGACCTGGCCCGCCGCGACTTCACGATCAATGCCATGGCCCTGGTGCTCGGCGGGGAGGGTGCGGAGCGCCGTGAGACGGGCCTGCCGGACGGCCTGCTGGATCCCTTTGCCGGCCGCGCCGATCTGCGCGATCGCCAGCTGCGCTTCCTGCACCCGCTGAGCGTGCGCGATGACCCCACCCGCGTGCTGCGCGGAGCCCGTTATGCCGCCCGCCTGGGGTTCGAGCTCGCCGCCGACAGCCAGGCCCAGCTGAGCCGCACCCTGGCGGCCTGGCCTTGGTCCTGGCGCCCGGGGGACCCTCCCGGCGCCGCCCCGCCGGCTCTGGGTACCCGGCTGCGGATGGAGCTGGAGCTGATGCTGGAGCGCGAGGCCTGGCCGCGGGGTCTGGCCGCCCTGCAGCGCTGGGGAGCGCTGCTGCTGCTCGATGCCTCGCTGCAGGCCGACCGCCACTGGCTGCGGCGGCTGCGCTGGGCGGAGCGGGCCGGGCTGCCGCTGCTGCCGGCCCTGCTGGCGACGGCGGCCGATCCGGTGTCCCTGGCCGAGCGTCTGCAGCTGCCGCATCGGCAGCACCGTCTGTTGGTGGGCTTTCTGCAGCTGCGTCGTCGTCTGCAGCAGCCGCAGGCGGCTGCCGCCGCCTGCGGCCGCGCCTGGGGGGCTCAGCAGTGGACCGCCCTGCTGGAGGAGCCCGGCCATGGCCCCGAGGCGGTGGCGCTGGCGCTGGCGGCGGGCGTCGCTCCGCGCCGGCCCTTGCTGCGCTGGTGGTTGCGCTGGCGCCACCTGCAGGCCCCGGTCACCGCTGCCCAGCTGCTGGCCGATGGCGTGCGGCCCGGTCCGGAGCTGGGGGAGCGGCTGCGGCGGGCGCGCCTGCAGCGGCTGGCGGGCGAACGTTGCTGATCTGATCACGCCTTGCTGCAGGACTGCCACCGATCCATCGGTGAACCCTGGCTGGTTTGCGTACGATCGCGCCACCTGCACGGGTGATCGTGGACACGACGTCTCTAACGCTGCTGAAGTTCAGCTCCGAGGACTGCGGGACTTGTCACCGCATGAGCCACTACGACGCCAAGGTGGCCGAGGAGCTGGGTCTTGAGTTCGTCAGCGTGATGCTGCAGGACACCGAGACCTACCGCCGCTACCGCAAGGTGCTGCTGGCCCAGTACCCCAACAAGGAGGGCATGGGCTGGCCCACCTACCTGATGGTGCGCGTGGTGCGCGATTTGGAAGCCAGTTTCGAGATCCATGGTGAGGTGAAGGGCGGCATGCCCAAGGGCGATTTCCGTCAGCGGCTGCAGGAGCTGCTGGCGGACATCGCCGCCTAGGTCCGGGCGTCTGGCCGCACTGAACGCCGACCCTTCATCCCGCTGTCCTTGCCACCTGAGACTTCCGCCTCGCACCGCTCCGCCGGTCTGCCCCCCGCTCCGGTCGGCCGTGTGGGGGACTGGAGTCGCCTGGTGCGGGGCGATGCCTGGCTGCCGCTGGTCTGGGCACTGATCGGAGCCGGCTTGCTGGTGCGGCTGCTGCGGGCCCCCGGCCTGCCGGGCACCTACCCGCTCGAGCTGGATGTCCTGCTCTATGCCGGCCAGCGGCTGCTGCACGGCCAATGGCTCTACCAGGGCCTGGTCACCGGATCGCCTCCCCTGGCCCAGATCCTGTTCGCTCCTTCCGCCTGGAGCGGCTCGATCCAGGCGCACCGGCTGCTGCTGCTGGGGCTGAACCTGCTGGGTGGGCTGCTGGTCTGGCGCGGCCTGCGCCGCTGCGGCCGGCTGGGGCTGATCCGGCTGCGGCCGGGCTCGGCGCTGCCCTGGCTGGGCGGCGCCCTGTTCGTCACCTTCAGCCAGATCTTCCCGGAGGGCAGTTCCGGGCACCTGCACCAGTTCGTCAATCTGTTCCTGGTGGCGGCGTTCGAGCGTGCCACCGCCATCGCTGTGGCCTGCCGGGCGGGACAGCCGCTGCCGCGGCCCCTGCAGCTGGGCTCACCGCTGTGGCGTCAGCTGGCTCTCGTCGGTCTGCTGCTGGTGCTGGCCTGCAGCAGCCTGATGCTGGTCAGCCCACCGCTGCTGATGCTGCTGGCCCTGCTGCTGGTGCAGGGTCAGCAGCGTGTGCGTCTGATCGTGCCGCTGCTGGCTGGCCTGGGCCTGGGCCTGGCGCTGCTGCTGCTGCCTTACCTGCTGCTGCCCGATGGTCCGGTCCGGTTCTGGGCCGGAGCCGTGCTGCTGCCGATCGAGTGGAACAGCCGCGTGCAGGCGCCGGATACACCCCTGACGGCGTCGCTGGGCCGCTGGCTGTCCACCCGCCTGGAGGGGCTGCCGCTGTGGCTGCTGCTGCCCCTGCCCCTGCTGGGTCTGGGTCGGCTGCTGCGCAGCCATTTCCAGCGGCAGCCCGCCAACCCTGATCCCGCGGCGGCTGCCGGTCAGCCGCTGCTGCTGCCAGGCCTGGCGGTGGTCTTCTGCCTGGAGCTGCTGTTCACGCTGCAGAGGGGTGACGTCGACGGTCACGATCTGCTGCTCACGGTCCTGCCGCTGGTGCTGCTGATCACCGCCGGGCTGGCGGCGCTGGAGTGCCCGGCGCGTCGCTGGTCCCGCCTCCTGGCCGGCGTGATGGTGCTGGGGCTGTCGCTGATCTATCTGAACAACATCTTTCTGGTGACGCTGCGTCAGACGCCGCGCCTCAATCCCGAGGTGGCGGCGCTCGAGGCCGATCGCAGCCGCGTGCGGCGCTATCTGCAGGCGCTCAGCCCCGACGAGCGCGCCTTCAGTGCCCCGCAGGATGTGGCCCTGCAGCGCCAGCTCGATGAACCCTCCGGCACGGTCGGCATCGGCCCCTCCTGGAGTCTCAACCAGGAGCTGCTGCAGGCTTCGCCGGCCACCGCAACCCTGGGGCTGCCCACTGACGTCGAGGCGGTCTGCCGCCAGCTGACTGACCGCGCCCGCCAGCTGGTCTGGATGCGCACCGATCCCGATGGCCCCAACAGCCTTGCCTTCCTGGAAGGATGCCTGCAGCGCGATGGCGGCGGCTGGCGGGATCTGAGCCGCGACCTGGGCCTGAGCAGCGGCGAGTACCGCCTGTTCATCCGCGAGCCTCTGGCGGGTCCGCCCTCTTCCGGCACCGCCGGTTCCGGCTAGCGCCGCGGGGCTGCAGCAGCCCGAGGCGGCATCGGTCCCGGCCACCCGGGGTAGCCTCGCGGTCGAGAGAACGGGCGTCATTTGAACCAGTCAGCGGCCTGCCCACCGATCCGCTCGATCTGCTGCATCGGGGCCGGCTATGTCGGCGGGCCGACCATGGCCGTGATCGCGGATCGCTGTGCTGATCTGCAGGTGACGGTGGTCGATCTCAATGCCGAGCGCATCGCCGCCTGGAACGCTGCCGATCTCTCACGTCTGCCGGTCTATGAGCCGGGCCTTGATGCCGTGGTGGCCAGGGCCCGGGGGCGCAACCTGCACTTCAGCACCGCGGTGGAGGAGGCGATCGCCGCCGCCGACATGGTGTTCCTGTCGGTCAACACCCCCACCAAGCAGCGCGGGGTCGGCGCCGGCCAGGCCAGTGATCTGCGCTGGATCGAGGCCTCGGCCCGGCAGGTGGCGGCGGCAGCCCGCGGCCACACGATCGTCGTCGAGAAGAGCACCCTGCCGGTGCGCACCGCCGAGGCGGTCAAGGCGATCCTGGATGCCGCCCAGGGTGAGGCGGCCGGTGTCAAGACGTTCTCGGTGCTCTCCAATCCCGAGTTCCTGGCGGAGGGCACGGCAATCGCCGATCTGGAGCAGCCCGACCGGGTGCTGATCGGCGGCGAGGACGAGGCGGCGATCGAGGCATTGGCCGGCATCTACGGCCAGTGGGTGCCCCCGGAGCGGATCCTGCGCACCAACCTGTGGAGCAGTGAGCTCTCCAAGCTGACCGCCAATGCCTTCCTGGCCCAGCGCATCTCCTCGATCAACAGCATCGCGGCCCTGTGCGAGGTCACCGGCGCCGATGTGCGCGAGGTGGGCCGGGCGATCGGCAGCGACAGCCGCATCGGCCCAAAGTTCCTGCAGGCGGGGCCCGGCTTCGGTGGCAGCTGCTTCCAGAAGGACATCCTCAACCTGGTGTACCTCTGCCGCCATTTCGGCCTGGAGCAGGTGGCCGCCTACTGGCAGCACGTGGTGGATCTCAACATCTGGCAGCAACAGCGCATCGCCCGCATGGTGGTGCACCGGCTGTTCGGCACCGTCACCGGTAAACGGCTGGCGGTGCTGGGCTTTGCCTTCAAGGCCGACACCAACGACACGCGTGAATCGCCCGCGATCCGCGTCTGCCGCGAGCTGATCGAGGAGGGGGCGCGGCTGGCGATCGTCGATCCCAAGGTGGATCCTCGCCAGATCGCCGCCGATCTCGATTCCCCGGCGCTGACGGCGGTGGATGCGACGGGCGATGGCGGCTGGCTGCCAGCCGATGATCCGATCGAGGCGGCCCGCGGAGCCGATGCGGTGCTGATCCTGACCGAATGGTCGGCCTACCGGCAGCTCGACTGGCAGGCCATCGCGGCGGTGATGCGCCGGCCGGCCTGGCTGTTCGATGCCCGCGCCGTGGCCGATGCCACCGCCGCCAGGGCGGCGGGCCTGCAGGTCTGGCGGGTGGGGGAAGGCTGATGGTCAGGCGCAATCTGGTCACCGGCGGCGCCGGCTTCCTGGGCTCCCATCTCTGCGATCGGCTGATGCAGGCCGGTGAGGAGGTGATCTGTCTCGACAACTACTTCACCGGCCGCAAGGACAATGTGCGTCAGTGGATCGGCCACCCGCGTTTCGAATTGATCCGCCACGACGTCACCGACCCGATCCGGCTGGAGGTCGATCGCATCTGGCATCTGGCCTGTCCCGCCTCACCGGTGCACTATCAGTTCAATCCGATCAAGACCGCCAAGACCAGTTTTCTCGGCACCTACAACATTCTCGGTCTGGCCCGGCGTGTGAAGGCCCGGTTGCTGCTGGCCAGCACCAGCGAGGTCTATGGCGATCCCGAGGTGCATCCGCAGCCCGAGAGCTATCGCGGTTGCGTCAACACGATCGGCATCCGCTCCTGTTACGACGAGGGCAAGCGCATCGCCGAGACCCTCTGTTTCGACTATCAGCGCATGCACGGCACCGAGATTCGCGTGATGCGCATCTTCAACACCTATGGGCCGCGCATGCTTCCCGACGATGGCCGTGTGGTCAGCAACTTCATCGTCCAGGCGCTGCGGGGAGAGCCGCTGACGCTCTATGGCGATGGCAGTCAGACGCGTTCGTTCTGCTTTGTCGATGATCTGATCGAAGGCATGATCCGGCTGATGAACGGCGCGCACACCGGTCCGATCAACATCGGCAATCCGGGTGAATTCACGATCCGGCAGCTGGCCGAACTGGTGCGGGCACGCATCAACCCTTCCCTTGAGCTGATCTGCCGCCCCCTGCCCCAGGACGACCCGCTGCAGCGCCAGCCGTTGATCGACCTGGCCAGGCGCGAGCTGGGCTGGGAGCCGACGGTGAGCCTGGAGCAGGGCCTGGAGCCGACGATCGCCTGGTTCCGCCAGCGGCTGGCGGAGCAGGCCTGATCAGCGGCCTGCCGTGCTGTCGGCGCCGGCTTGTGAGGCGGGACTGATCCGGAGGGTTTCGGAGGACTCGGCCCTGACCTGGCCACCTGGCGGCGGTTCGCCCGGATCGCCGCCGGTTGGGCCTCCGGCGCGCCGCTGATGGTCCGCACCCCGTTCACCTGCTGCAGGGGGGCGCAGATCTCCGTCAGCCAGTGCTCCGGCAAGGCACGCCGTGCGCTCCGTTGTCGGCCGGCAACGGCTGAAGAGGCAGGGCGCCGCCACAGCCGGTCGCCTCGTCATCGGGATGGGGGCTGAGCACCCGACTGTTCCTGCCCTTGTGTAAGACGCGGCTGGTTCAGCAAGGATCGCGGCATGGCTGCGGCGGCGCTGACCCGATCGGCATCCACAGCCCGGCTCCGTAACCGGCGCGCTCCGGCCGCCAGCATCGATCCAGCGCTGACGCATGACCCGACACCCCGGCTCCAGGCCGGCGAGGCCTGTGGCCGCCGTGACGCGCGCGGCCGCGGAGCGGCGCAGGCAGGCCCAGCACCCCTTGCAGGGCACACTGGATGGCCCCTGCCTCCCTTCCGTGGAACCGCTCCAGAGCCTGCGCGGCATGGTCGATCTGCTGCCGGAGCGCCTCGTCCTGTGGCAGCACCTGGAGGCCACGGCGCGGCAGCACTTCTGTCGCGCCGGCGTGCAGGAGATCCGCACGCCGCTGCTGGAGGCCACCGAGCTGTTCGCCCGCGGCATCGGCGAAGCCACCGATGTGGTGGGCAAGGAGATGTACACCTTCCTGGACCGCGGCGAGCGCAGCTGCACGCTGCGGCCCGAGGGCACCGCCTCGGTGGTGCGCGCCGTGATTCAGCACGGCCTGCTGGCCCAGGGACCGCAGCGGCTCTGGTACGGCGGCCCGATGTTCCGCTATGAGCGCCCCCAGGCGGGGCGCCAGCGTCAGTTCCATCAGATCGGCGTCGAGCTGCTCGGTTTCGCCGATCCTCGTAGCGACGTCGAGGCGATCGCCCTGGCCTGGGATCTGCTGGCCGATCTGGGCGTGCAGGGTCTGGAGCTGGAGCTCAATTCTCTGGGCACTCCGGAGGATCGCCTGCGCTACCGCGGCGAGCTGGTCGCCTGGCTCGAGGCCCATCGCGACCGGCTGGATGCCGATTCCCAGCAACGGCTGGAGAGCAACCCGCTGCGCATCCTTGATTCCAAGCACCCCGACACCCAGGCGCTGCTGGCCGGGGCACCGAATCTGCACGATGCCCTCAGCCCCGAGAGCCACGAGCGCTTCCAGCGGGTGCGTCGCGGCCTGGAGGATCTGGGGCTTCCCTTCCGGCTCAATCCGCGCCTGGTGCGCGGCCTCGATTACTACAGCCACACCGCCTTCGAGATCACCAGCAACCAGCTGGGAGCCCAGGCGACGGTCTGCGGCGGTGGTCGCTACGACGGGCTTGTCGGTCAGCTGGGCGGTCCGGCCACGGCGGCGGTGGGCTGGGCCCTGGGCATGGAGCGGCTGGTGCTGCTGCTGGAGCAGTCCGGCTCCGCGGCCGGCGTCGCCCGGCCGGATCTGTACGTGGTCAGCCGCGGTGAGCTCGCCGAGCGGCGCGCCCTCAGCCTGGCCCGCCAGCTGCGTCAGCAGGGACTGGCGGTGGAGCTCGATCTCAGCGGTGCCGCCTTCGGCAAACAGTTCAAGCGGGCCGACCGCTCCGGTGCCCCCTGGGCGGCGGTGATCGGCGACAGCGAGGCGGCCGAGGAGGTGGTGGTGCTCAAGGATCTGCGCGGTGAGCAGCCGGAACGGCGGCTGCCGCCGGCTGAGCTGGCGCCGCTGCTGCGTTCCGCCGTGGTCAGCCACCCCA
>CAYNGR010000016.1:26269-29558 GCA_964396755.1 uncultured Cyanobium sp.
GCTGCAGCGGTTCGCCGGCCTGTTTGGCGGCGCCCAGGTCAGGCGTTCCAGCCCGGTGACACGGGCGCTTCCGCGTTCCGTTGCAACCACAAAAAAAGCGGGCCAATGGGGCCCGCTTGAACAGGTGTGAGGACGATGGCGAGGGCCGGACCTCAGGCCGAACCAACGCCCACGTAGGCGCCGTAGAAGAAGAGGCCGACCACGAAGATCACAGCCATGCCGCCTGCGGTGGCAACCAGCCACAGGGGCAGGACACCTTCGGTCCAGCGACTCTTCCAGGGGACGGCCGGGCGGCCGTCGGGAAGGCGATCGGGAATTCTGCCGTCGGGCAGATTGGATTTTTTACCACTCATGCGCTGGTCTCCGGGTCAGTTGAAGAAGTAACTCGAAAACAGAATGCCGATGGTAAACACGAACAGCAGGCCCAGGTAGAGGCTGGTGCGGTTCAGTTCAACTGGCAGGTTGTTGGGGTTGTCGTTGCGTTGCATGCCAATCGTTGTCGGTGTCGCTTTTCAGCGTCGGATGAATTGCATGGCAGCCAGGGCACCCAGGAAGAACACCGTGGGAATGCCGAGGGCATGGACTGACAGCCAGCGCACCGTGAAGATCGGGTAATTGCGCGGCGTGGTGGATGGGGTCTGGGTCATGGCGTCACTTCGCGCGCAGGTCGAGCTGGCTCTTGCCCTCGTAGCGCTGGCTCACGACCGGTGCCTTGGTCTCCTGAGCCTGGAAGTAGGCATCCGGACGAGGCGTGCCGAAGGCGTCGTAGGCAAGGCCCGTGGAGACGAACAGGAAACCGGCCAGGAAGATGGCGGGCAGGGTCACCGCATGGATGACCCAGTAGCGGATGCTCGTGATGATTTCGAAGAACGGGCGTTCTCCGGTGGAGCCGGCAGCCATGGCGTCAAGCGTTCAGCCTGGCGATCCTAGGGGGCGGCCCGTAGACGGCGGGAGCGGGCCGCGGGGTTGGTTACACAGGGACGCAGTTGGCCTCAGCCAACCCAGCGCAGCAGCGAGCCGCGCTCACCCAGCACAAAGCCCTTGCCGTCGCCTGTGAAGGCGATGCGGGTGAAGTTGCTGGGCTGTTGGGCCCCCACCGGGTCCTTCTGCCAGCTGGCGCCGCCGTCGCGGCTCACCAGCAGCGTGCCGCTGCCACCGCCGGCCCAGATGGCGCCGCTCGGATCCCAGGCCATGTCGAGGTAGCCGTAGCCGTTGGTGATCGGGATGATCGGTTTGCCCCAGGCCTCGACGTCGTCGGCGTTGTCGTTGAAGCGCAGCTGGGCGCCGCGGGCCAGCACCCAGAGGTTGCCGTCGGGCTGGAAGCCCATGGCCTGCAGCCGCTGGCTGCTCATCCGCTGGTGCGGCTGCCAGGTGGCCTGGCCGGGCTGCCAGGTCGCGAAGAAGTTGCCGAGGCTGCTGACGCTGACGTAGCGGCCGTCTTCGGAGCGGCGCAGGTCGCGCACGGCACCCGCCGCGTCGCTGACCAGCGATTGCCAGCTGCTGCCGGCGTCGGTGGTGCGATACACGGCGCCGACATTGGTGGCCAGCTCCGCCTGCTTGGGTCCCAGGGCGGTGACCGCGTAGGGCTCACCGGGCAGCTTGGTGTCGAGCAGCAGCCGGCTCCAGCTGCGGCCCCCGTCGTTGCTGTGCAGCAGCAGGCCGGGCTGGCCGACGATCCAGCCCTCGTCGCCGGTGAAGTCGATGCTGATCAGCCGGAAGTTCTCGTCCTCCGGCAGCTCGAGGCTGCGGGTCTCCCAGCTGGCTCCGCCGTCGCTGGTCTCGAGGATGAGGCGGTTGCTGCCCACCAGGAAGCCGTTGCGGGCATCGCGGAAGGCCACCGCCAGCGGGTTGGAGCTGGTGTCGAGGGGCACCGCCTGCCAGGGGCTGGTGCTGGCGACGGGCAGGCCGGTGGTGACGCAACCGCCAAGGCCCAGGCCGAGGCCGAGCACCAGCAGCAGGCTGAGCAGCGGGGAGAGCAGGCGTTTCACGGGACGTCAGCGCAGGGAATAGAGCGAGAGGAAGAAGGCGAACGCCAGGGCGAAACCCCCGAAGATCAGCACGTTCTTCTGGCCTGGTGTGAGGCGGTTGACCCCCAGGCCGAAATCGAGGTTCTCCTCGAAGCCGCTGGGCTTGGAGCGGGGGCCGATGTCGCGGAAGGCGCCGACCCGGCTGCGGCACACCGGGCAGCGGAAGCCGACGGGGTCCAGTTCGAGGAAGGAGGTGCCGGGCTCGATGCCCAGCTTGCGGACGCCTTCGCCCGGGTCGTACACGTAACCGCAGCTGCGGCACTCGAAGCGGTGCGTGGCCGGATCGTCGGCTGGGGGCTGATCGGCTGCCGCTTCGGAGTCGGCCGGGGCTGCTGTCTCGTCGGCTTCGTTCACCGCCGCGTCGAGGTCGGAGGGAGCCGCAACGGCTTCGGTGGGCTCGGGCGCCACCGCATCGCCCTGGGCTTCAGTCGGGGCGTCAGTGCTCATCCCGGGGCCGGTCACAGGCGCCCGAACTCTATCGGGGAGGCCCGGCGGCCCGGCCGCTCTAGCTGGCCGGCAGAGGGCCGTCGGCGGGTAGCGGCGACAACCTCGCGGCCGTCGCTGCGGCCGCGGCCCGTCAGCTCAGGGCCATGGGTGCCAGACTGCCCGCCACGTTGGAACGGCTCGATGTTCGTGCTTTCCGGCTACGACGCCTTCCTGGGCTTCCTGCTGATCTCGGCGGCTGTCCCGGTGCTGGCTCTGGTGGCCAACAAGCTTCTCTCGCCCAGCAGCCGCTCCGGTGAGCGCGAGCTCACCTACGAATCCGGCATGGAGCCGATCGGCGGGGCCTGGATTCAGTTCAACATCCGCTACTACATGTTCGCGCTGGTCTTCGTCGTCTTCGACGTCGAGACCGTGTTCCTGTACCCCTGGGCCGTCGCTTTCCACCGCCTCGGTCTGCTGGCCTTCGTCGAGGCCCTGATCTTCATCACCATCCTCGTGATCGCCCTCGCCTACGCCTGGCGCAAGGGTGCTCTCGAGTGGAGCTGACCGCATTCCTGGCTGAATCCCGGCTGCCATGACTTCCACCCCCTCCACCTCCAGTGCCGGGCCCCTCGCGGCCGGCGACGCGACGCTGCCTTCCGTGGCCGCCCTGCGCGACCTGCGGGCCGCCAGCTGTGCGCCCGTGGGCGCTCCGACCGTCACCTCCGACCTGTCGGAGAACGTCATCCTCACCAGCCTCGACGACCTCTACAACTGGGCGCGGCTGAGCAGCCTCTGGCCGCTGCTGTACGGCACCGCCTGCTGCTTCATCGAGTTCG
>CAYNGR010000017.1:0-21127 GCA_964396755.1 uncultured Cyanobium sp.
ACCGAGGTGCCCAGCGCGATCAGCACATCCATGTTCAGGGCTCGGCGCCGCAGGGCCGCCCAGGCGCCGGCATAGAACCCCCAGCCCCCGATCAGCTGCACGGGGGTGGCCAGCAGGAACATCCACATCCCCCAGCTGAGCCAGGGCAGCTGGGGCACGGGCACCCAGCTGAGCAGGCTGACACCGGCCGCCAGGGCCACAAACGCCCCGACGCGCAGCAGCGCCAGAGCCAGAACCCCGCCCAGGGCGATGCCGACCCGGCGCCGCAGCCGTCGCAACTCCTGCTCCGGCGCCAGAAAGGTCTGCCGGCAGCCCTGACTGCAGAAGTAATAGGTGCGGCCGGACCGCTGGGCGGACAGGGCGGTGGCCCCAGGCACGACCATGCCGCAGATCGGATCCTTGGTCAGGCGCCCGGCTGGCGCCGCCATCTCGGCAGCCATGGGAATCGATCAGGTGGTCATGGCATCGAATCGGGCGGCCAGGACGGCATCGGCCCGCGTGATCCCGTTGACCTTGTGGGTGTGAATGTCGATCTCGACATAGCCCCAGCCAACCCGGAAATCGGCGTGGTGGCCCTGCTGCTCGCAGATCGCCCCAGCGCAGCTAAGCCAGGCGAGGGCCGTGGCGAAATCGGGGAAGCTGAGGCGCTTGTGCAGGTGGTGCTGATCGATCACCTCCCATCCGGACAGTTCGTCGCGCAGCCGGTCCAGCTCCTCGGCAGTGAGCGTGCTGCCACCGTCCTGGCAGGGAATGCAGGTTTCATCACGGAGAGCCATGAGTCACAGAGCAACTACAGAAGGGTGCACATGGGCTGCACAACAGCTGCAGAGAGGCGGGAATCAGCCGCTGGCAGCGTCCGCCATCGATCAGAAGCAGCAGAGAGGATGTGGCAACCGGGAAGCATCGCCAGGTCCCGCAGCTATTCAGCACAGCCGGTCCTGGCGACCCTAGTCAGAGCCGCTGGCGGCGAACACAACCGGGTCGAATTGGCGTCAACAGAGCTCCGCCGCCATCACACCAGATGGGACCAAGGCGCAAGACACCCCACCCGGTAGATCCGCTGCAGGGTCAGCGGGGATGATCCCAGTGGAGAGA
This sequence comes from uncultured Cyanobium sp., assembly GCA_964396755.1. GTDB lineage: Bacteria > Cyanobacteriota > Cyanobacteriia > PCC-6307 > Cyanobiaceae > Cyanobium. Next base: position 1,096 of record CAYNGR010000017.1, read on the forward strand.
GTCCTGGCTGACGGCTGAGGACCCTTCCGGGACTCGGCTCAAGGATGGCCATGACGGCAGCATGACGTCGAAACATCGGGGCACATTGATCGCAAGACTGCATGCATGCGCGCTGGGGTGAATGCCACAGCAAGCCGACGAACTGTACCGGCCTGGGCAATGAATCACTCAAGCGCCGGACCCCTGCCGAACCCTGACGGACCATGCACCTGGTGCCGATCGCGACCGAAGGAGACCGCAGGCCTGAGCCCATGATGACGCTCATTGATCAACGCTCGGGTCAGCACGGCCACATCCATGACTGCGAAACGAGAGCCGCTCGAAAGACTGTACCGTGGATTAAATGACCTGTTGACAGGACTGCAGAACGTCCGAAAAGCCACTGGAGCAGAACGTCGCAACCCTTGCAATGGCGGCAGGCGGAAAGCCCAGGGTTCAGCTGAAACCAATGCGGGAAGATTCAGCCGGTTGGCGGTCAAGCAGGCCGTTCTACAGTCACCCAGGGGATGAGACCCTGGCTATCTGCATGGCCATGGCAAAAAGTCGAGAGCGATCCAGGCAGGCAAGTCAGAACCGCAAAGGCCTCACCTCAAGGACTCTTCAAAGGCGGCCAAATCCCACATAGAATGCCATCCTACACACCCTCCCAGCCGCCCACCAGAGCGAAAATCAGAATCCAATCTCCTGATAAACCAGCCATAACCATAAATGCCAATGAGTGATGTCTGACACCAAGGCAACGTGTTGCACAGAACAGCATCGCCGTCGACAAGCAGCTGTAGTGGTGCTGGCTTATCTTGCAAAGGCATGACCGCGCTGACAGCAGGCCCCATCTCCTCGATCAAGCTGGAAGGAGCGGAGATCGCCGCATACTCAGACAATCACGCGGTAGCACTGGTCATCGGCGGAGACAATAAGCTGCTGATTGTCAACTTGACATCGATCAACGAACCAAAGCTCCTCGCCTCACTGGATCTCCCCGCTGACGCCCAGAGCGTTGCAGTCGCCGGTGATCTGGTGGCCGTGGCGCTGCAGAACCCGACCGACAAAGCAGGAAACGGAAGTGTTCTCTTCCTGCGCCTCACCGGAGAGGGAGAAAAGGCAACGCTCTCCAGCCTCGGTGTCGTTGGCGTCGGGGCTCTGCCGGACTCGGTGTCGTTCAATCAAGCAGGGAATAAACTGGTGGTGGCCAATGAAGGCGAGGCCATCGACAGCACAACAAGCGATGCAGAAGGAAGCATTTCGATCATTGATGTCAGTTCATTCAATCAGGCCACAACGAACACGAACAGCTTCACAGCAAGCACTCTGGGTTTCACGGCTTATAACAATCAGAAGATCAAGCTCGAACTGCTGGGGATCCGACTGAGCGAGGGCAGTCCGGGAGCGACAGCAGCCCAGGACTTCGAACCCGAAGCGATCGCCATCGTTGGCAACACGGCCTATGTGACGCTGCAGGAAAACAACGCCATCGCCGAAGTCGATCTCAGCGCTGGCATGATCATTGACATCTGGAGCCTCGGCATCAAGGACTGGAGCCGCGGCACCCCGAGTGCCACAACCATCAATGTTGAGGTTCCCTACCCAGGAAGCCGGCCTGACTTCAACGGCAACGGAAAGGTGGATGCCGGGGAAGTGACCGGCGGCGGTCTCTCCGGGCTGTGGTTTGCCGGCACCGAGAACGGCAGCGAGATCTATCTGGCTGTCACCGATCGAGGTCCACAGGCTGCATCCATCGGCGACCGTGCCAACGACAACCCGGCAGATCCCAACAAGGGGCAAAAAATCTTTGACGACCCCAGCTTCGCCCCGACGGTCTACCGGCTGGCGCGCAAGGACGGCGTGGTGACGGTGCTGGACAGCCTGACCCTCAAGGTCCCGGATGGCAACGGCGGCTTCCGTCCTGCCAGCGGCATTGGTGAGCTACCGGGCCGGGATGACAAAGCCTTTGCCCTGGCGAAGACCGGCAATGGTGTCAGCGGCGACCCGAATCAGTACAACGTCTATACCCAGGTGGGCTGGGATGCCTTCGGACTCGACACCGAGTCGGTGAACTGGTTCAGCATTGAAGGCCTGAATGACGGGAAACCGGTGATCGCCGTCTCAGACGAATACCGCCCCCAGATCGCCCTATTCGATGCTGTCAGCGGCAACCTGATCCGACGGATCGTGCCCAGCGACACCGTCTTCAATCCGAGCGACTACACAACCGGGCGCGGGGACGTGGCCAGCTTCACCGCCCTCACCCTGCCGGCCATCTACAGTGATCGCCAGGCGAATCGCGGATTCGAAGGCATGGCCTTCAATTCCGAAGACGGACTCCTCTATGCTTTCGTACAAAGCCCGCTACAGCCTGCTGGCCTCAAGGACAAGGAATTCATCCGGATCCTCGCGATCGATCCCCGAACGGGTGAGCCGAAACACGAGTATCTGAGCCTGCTCCCTGTCGAGGCAGGCCAGGACAAGATCGGCGATGCCGTCTATGACGCCTCCCGGGAGGTGTTCGTGATCATCGAACGCGACAGCAACAGCGGCGTCTCCGCGAACAAGTCGATTACGGAGATCAGCCTCAAGGGCGCCACCGACATCCTTCCAATCACACTCGGCCTGAATGGCAAGAGCTGGGCGGCACTGCTGGATGGCAAGGCGCAGCCAGAACTGGTGGATATCAAGACGACGGACTTCGGCAGCATTGCCGACCTGCTCGCTGGTCAAGGAGTCCAATTGGCCCGTCGCGAAGAGCTGTTGAATCTCTCCAGCGTCGTGGGTGTTAATGCCAGCTACGACAAAGCAGAAGGCCTGGCGCTCAAGCCCGACGGGTCGTTGGTCATCGCGTTCGACAATGATTTCCTCAGTGTCGCCGGTCGAGCTGACAACGCACTGACGGAAGTCCGTTTCCAGCCCACCCCGATCGACACAAGTGACAAAGACGGCAGTATCAATGACAATCAAGTGCGCAAGCTCTACGGCCTGACCATGGCCGACGGCGTCGATGCCTTCAGCCACAACGGCAAGACGTTCATCATCGTCGCCGGGGAAGGCGACGACCGCGCCGGTGATCTTGACAACAGCATCAGCACTCCCGACAAGACTCGCGCCGCCGATCTTCCTGGCACCGACACCACAAATCTCGGAACCCGCCTGAACCTGGTCAACACGGAGGGTGATTTTGACAGCGATGGCAGGGTCGATCAGGCCTACAGCTTCGGCAGCCGCAGCTTCCGCATCTACGACCAGAACCAGAATCTGATTTTCGATTCAGGCAATCAGCTTGAGGAACTGGCGAAGCAGCTAGGTGTCTACGACGACGACCGCAGCGACGACAAGGGCACCGAACCCGAGATGGTGGTGACCGAAGTGATTGCCGGAAGGCGCTACGCCTTCATCGGCCTCGAGCGGGGGAAGACGTCAACGGTGGCGGTCTACGACATCACCAATCCCTACATCCCCACCTATGTTCAGTCGCTGGTCTCTCCATCGAGCATCTCACCGGAGGGTATCAAGTTCATCAGCGCAGGAAACACCGACAATGGCGTCCTGATGGTCGCCAATGAAGAATCCGGCACGCTGGAGTTCTTTCGAGTTGGCGAGGTCACTTCCGCCGCAGATCTAAACCAGTTCAATGGCGGCTCCCTGCCCGAAATGATGCTGCCGGTGCAGAAGAGTGGATTCCGCACGGACGCCCTTTACACAATCGGTGGTGGCGATTCCGGTCGCATCACCGGCATCCCCGACGGTCAGGGTGCCTATCGCCTCAACAGCAACACAATCCGCATCCTCGTCAACAGCGAAATTGGCAACGATAAGGGGTATTCCTATCTGCTCGCCAGTGGTGCCGAACTCAAGGGAGCACGCATCAACTTCATCGACATCAACAATGCCGGCCAGGTGATCAGCGGCGGCATCGCCTACGACACCATCTACGACCGCGCCGGCAAGCTCGTTACCAGTGAAGCTCAGCTGCGCGGACCCGGCATCAGCACCGGTGGCCTCAACCGCTTCTGCTCCGCCAATCTTGTCGAGGCCGATACCTTCGGCGCCGGCAAGGGTGCCGCCGATCGCCTCTTCCTGCTCGGCGAGGAATTCACCAATGGCACCATGTGGATTCTCAACGTCGACAAGGGCGAGCTCTGGGCTGCTCCAGACCTGGGCTACGGCGGCTGGGAAGCCGCCACACTTGTCGACACCGGTCGCAGCGACATCGTCGCCTATTTCATGGGCGATGACGGTCCGGCCGATGAAGGGGCTCCCCTTTACCTCTACGTCGGCACCAAGAACCCGGACGGCAACGTCCTCGAGCGCAATGGCCTCGTCGGCGGGCAACTCTATTACTGGAAGGCCGACATCGCCACTGTTCGCAACGAGGACGGTCTCAATGAAGGTGCCACCGCGACAGGCACCTGGGTGCCCATCAACACCAGGGATGCCTCCAAAGCCGGACAGGCCGGCTACGACGCCCAGGGCTACAAGCTCGCCCCCACCCTCCGCACCGAGGTCTTCAATGGCGGCGGCTTCATGGGCTACCGCGTCGAGGACGTCGACTTCAATCCCCTCCAGCCAAGCCAGATCGCCTTCAACACTACCGGAGGCGGCAAGAACGACCGGGCCGGAGACGACAAGTTCGGCTCCATCTGGACCCTCGATGTCGGCTTCGATGCCAATGGCCTCCCCAGCAACGCTGCGCTCAAGCATCTCTATGACGGTGATGCTGCCGGCAAACAACAGGCCGGGGTCCGCAGCCCTGACAACCTCGACTGGTCTGCTGATGGCAACATCTACGTGAACGAGGACCGCTCCACCCCCTTCGAGGGTTCGGAAGCCTCCGTCTGGAAGGTCGACGCCAGCTCCGCAGTGGCCGAGCGCATCCTCGTCATGAACCGCGATGCCGCTCTGCCCTCCGGCCAGAAGGACAACGAAACCGGCAGTCTCGCCGCCTGGGAGAGCAGCGGCATCATCGATGTCTCCACTCTCTACGGCAACGCTCCGGGCACTGACTTCTTCTTCAATGTCCAGGCCCACGGCGTCACCGGCGGCTCCATCGACAAGCTCAACCTCGTCGAAGGCGGGCAGATCATGGCTGCCACAGCAGCAGTTCGGAGCCCCATCTCCCCTCTGATGACGCCAGTGGCCTCTGGCTATGCCACACAGAGCCTCTACACGATTGGAGAAAGTGTGGCCGGCTTCTCCGCCACCGGCATCCCCGACGGTCAGGGTGCCTATCGCCTCAACAGCAACACAATCCGCATCCTCGTCAACAGCGAAATTGGCAACGATAAGGGGTATTCCTATCTGCTCGCCAGTGGTGCCGAACTCAAGGGAGCACGCATCAACTTCATCGACATCAACAATGCCGGCCAGGTGATCAGCGGCGGCATCGCCTACGACACCATCTACGACCGCGCCGGCAAGCTCGTTACCAGTGAAGCTCAGCTGCGCGGACCCGGCATCAGCACCGGTGGCCTCAACCGCTTCTGCTCCGCCAATCTTGTCGAGGCCGATACCTTCGGCGCCGGCAAGGGTGCCGCCGATCGCCTCTTCCTGCTCGGCGAGGAATTCACCAATGGCACCATGTGGATTCTCAACGTCGACAAGGGCGAGCTCTGGGCTGCTCCAGACCTGGGCTACGGCGGCTGGGAAGCCGCCACACTTGTCGACACCGGTCGCAGCGACATCGTCGCCTATTTCATGGGCGATGACGGTCCGGCCGATGAAGGGGCTCCCCTTTACCTCTACGTCGGCACCAAGAACCCGGACGGCAACGTCCTCGAGCGCAATGGCCTCGTCGGCGGGCAACTCTATTACTGGAAGGCCGACATCGCCACTGTTCGCAACGAGGACGGTCTCAATGAAGGTGCCACCGCGACAGGCACCTGGGTGCCCATCAACACCAGGGATGCCTCCAAAGCCGGACAGGCCGGCTACGACGCCCAGGGCTACAAGCTCGCCCCCACCCTCCGCACCGAGGTCTTCAATGGCGGCGGCTTCATGGGCTACCGCGTCGAGGACGTCGACTTCAATCCCCTCCAGCCAAGCCAGATCGCCTTCAACACTACCGGAGGCGGCAAGAACGACCGGGCCGGAGACGACAAGTTCGGCTCCATCTGGACCCTCGATGTCGGCTTCGATGCCAATGGCCTCCCCAGCAACGCTGCGCTCAAGCATCTCTATGACGGTGATGCTGCCGGCAAACAACAGGCCGGGGTCCGCAGCCCTGACAACCTCGACTGGTCTGCTGATGGCAACATCTACGTGAACGAGGACCGCTCCACCCCCTTCGAGGGTTCGGAAGCCTCCGTCTGGAAGGTCGACGCCAGCTCCGCAGTGGCCGAGCGCATCCTCGTCATGAACCGCGATGCCGCTCTGCCCTCCGGCCAGAAGGACAACGAAACCGGCAGTCTCGCCGCCTGGGAGAGCAGCGGCATCATCGATGTCTCCACTCTCTACGGCAACGCTCCGGGCACTGACTTCTTCTTCAATGTCCAGGCCCACGGCGTCACCGGCGGCTCCATCGACAAGCTCAACCTCGTCGAAGGCGGGCAGATCCTGCGAGTCAGCCAGCTGGCAACCAACAGCTCGGCCCAAACAGCGATCACTGCTCTGCAATCACCAGAGAAACCCTTCATTCTGGATCTTGAAGCGACGGGCTACAGCTCCTTGGCGGGTGAAGCCAATGCTTCACGCGAAGCCGACTACGATTCCAGTGTCGGCTTCTATCGCGTGCTGAATGGAAATGGAGACGTCATTGATCCCGTCACCGGAACGGTCATCAAGCCTGGACAAGAGGGTTATGCCGATGCCGCCTTGAACCGCGCCAATCGGGTCACAGACTCCAGTCTCTCACGGGCTGATGAGCAATCATCTGCAGAGACGATTGTCTTTGAGAACACAAGCCAAGGACTGGTTGCATTGTTTGGCAGCGTAGCAACAACAGGCCAGACGTTCTTCAGCTTCTCAGCAGCCAATGTCGATGGCTACAACCACTTTAAATTCCTAGGCTCGAACAAGGTTGGATTTGAGGACCTGCTCGGTGGAGGAGACAAGGACCACAATGACCTTATTGTCAATCTGACATTCGCCTGACTGCGACAGGAAAGCGTCTCGGGTCCCCACATGGGGACCCCCGCTTTGCGTCGATAGACTCACCCTGATCATCAGATCAGACCTACTGATGCCGACACCCCGGCGACACCCTGGGCAAGGGCTGATCACAAGAGATGCCGGATCTTTTCGGGACCCGGCACACCTCAACAGGAACCTCTTTACAAGGGATTACCCAAGATAATGCTCAGGATGTCGCACCTCAGTGTCGATCATTCCGGGCGTCTGGCGACGAAAGCTTCGCAGCTTGTGACTCAAGGCGCCAAATTCATCGACCAGCACACGACAGGCGGTCTCAGGCATGGTGTGATCGCCGCAGGTGAACACGTCCACAGCGGCATATCCCGATTCAGGCCAGGTATGAATGGAGATGTGCGATTCGGCCAGCAGCGCCAGGCCGGTGACGCCATGAGGCAGGAAGCGATGGCTGATCAGCTGCAGCAGACTGGCGCCAGCTCGTAGAGCAGCGTTGCTGATGGCTGATCGGAGAAAGTCCTCATCATCGAGTCTTGCGCAGTCGCAGTCGTAGAGCTCGAGGATGCAATGCTTTCCGACAGTGTCGATGATCGACGTGTTGCTGTTGCTGCTGGGTTCAACGCTCGCATTGAGGATCTCGGCAGACTGCTGAGAGGAGCCGCCGGCACTGGATCCGGACCATCCAGGGTTGGGGTGAAAGTGGCTGAAGGCGTTGCTCATCGAAAACGAGGGACAAAGACGACATCTTGCACCCTACGCCGGCGCAGCGCCACTGCCTCATGGAGGGAGAGACGAATGCCGGTCTACCGTTGAATCAGGAGAGGTGCACGAAGAAGCATGTCTGAACCGTCGCCCAATGCGGTAACGATCTGTGAATCTCCGGTCAACCAGGCTGCTGGCCCGGAGCTGGCCACGTCTTTTCAGCACGTGGATCAAGCAGCTGCTCTTGAACACCAGCCTCTGAGCAGTGGTGCCTTTGCGCAGGAGCTGATTCAGCGCCAGATCCGGCGACTGGGAACGCTGCAGGCCGAGGTGCTGGCGGATCGCGACCCGGAACCCCTGCATCAGCTGCGAGTGAGCCTGCGGCGGCTGCGCACGGCGCTGCTTCAGTTCGGTCCTGCCCTTGAGCTGCCTGAGAGCGTGAGCGAGCGCCGGATCGCTGCTGTGGCGCGGCGAACCAGCCTCTGCCGCGACCTGGATGTGCTGCAGCTGCGGATGCAGAACCAGCTGTTGCCACGGCTACCCGACGAGGAACAGCGCAATCTGGAGGGAGCGATGAAGCGGCTGGCCCGTGATCGGGCTCAGGCCTTCAGCGACCTGGTGGACGCGCTCCACAGTTCCCGCTACCTCAAGCTGCTGGAGCGACTCCGCAAATGGCAGAAGCGTCCCCGGTTCACGCCGCTGGGTGAACGCCCGCTGCAGCCCTGGCTGGTGGACTGGCAGGCGCCGTTCACCGCCGCACTGTTCCTCCACCCCGGCTGGAGCGTGAACGATCCCGGAGCGGAGGAGCTGCACGGACTGCGGAAGCGGATCAAGGCCGCCCGCTACTGCCTCGAAAACCTGGAGCGCTGGTGCGATGCCGTGCTGCTGGCCTGGATCGAAGACCTGCGGCAGGCCCAGGACCACCTGGGTGAATTGCACGACCTGCAGATTCTCAACCGCACCCTCGCCGACGGCGGCAGTCATCGGAAGCGGAAGGATCTGCCGGGGCTCCATGCCGAGCTCGAAGACCAGCAGCTGCAGCAGTGGCTGCGTTGGCGTGAGCTGTCCCAGCGGCTGCTTGCGGACAGCAACCGGTCCTCCATCCGACGCAGGTTGCTGGAGCTCGGTCGCAACACTGAGCCACCGGCTGCGTGACGGCAACGAGCAACGACGAAGCCGCTGGGGTGACGTCCGGGGCAGGCGCTATTCCGTCCGCTATCCGGTGGTTCAGAGGTGGCGGCCTTGGGTGATCAACGCGTGAACCATTCAGCGGGGAGCCACCTGATCGGCTGCGGCTCAGACGGGTGCACAGCAAGGCAACTGATCGGGTCGTAGCAGAGCAGCGCTGAAACCAGGGTTCTGAAGGTGTCCGCCGCCGGTGCTCTGCAGATCAGCGCAAATCCATCTTGGCGCAAGAAGCTGATGGTTCATCGACAAACGGCATGAATCTCTGGATTCTTCAGAAGCGACCTGCTGGCTTGCTGGAACCCTATGAGCTGAACCGTCTACGAGAGGAAGCGCGGGCGCTCGACATCCATGTTGAGGCCGTGGCTCCAGAGGAGATCGATCTGATCGTCAGTCGTGGAGGACGACGCGCGATCCGCCGCTGCGGCACCGAGGTGGACCTTCCCGATGCTCTGCTGCCGCGCACAGGCAGTGCCACGGATTACTTCAGCCTGGCGATTCTGCGTCAGATGGAGCATCTCGGCGTTGAAGTGATCAACTCCAGCCAGGCCATCGAGGCGGTGAAAGACAAGCTCTACTCCCACCAGATTCTGGCTCAGAACAATCTGCCGATTCCGCGCACCATGCTGGTGCGCTTCCCGGTGGATGTCGAGCTGGTCGCGGAACAGATCGGCTTTCCCTGCGTCGTGAAGCTACTGGTGGGCTCCTACGGCGAGGGCGTTGTCCTGAGCCGGGATGCTGGCAGCTTCCGGGACCTGATGGAGCTGATCGCCAGCCTGGACCGCTCCCAGGCGGTGATTCTGCAGCGCTACATCAGCAGCCGTGCCGGGCAGGACCTGCGCGTGTGGGTGATCGGCGGGCGTGTGTTGGGGGCGATGCTACGGAGCAGCACCGACGGCAGTTTCAAGGCCAACATCACCCGAGGTGGGGAAGGCCAGTCCTATCCCCTCAACCCGGAGATCGAACAGCTTGCCGTGCGTTGTGCCGCTGCCCTGAACCTGGAGATCGCCGGGGTGGACCTGCTATTCGATGACGATCACTACTGCGTCTGTGAGGTGAACAGTGCCGCGGGCTTCTCTGGCTTTGAGGCGGCGACAGGCGTGAATGTGGCGAGCGCGATCCTGCAGCACTGCCTGGAGCGAGCCCCCCAAGGGAGCGCCCTTCGCACGGCGATGGAGGCGACGTTCGCTGCAGCCGCTCCTGCCTGAAGCGTTCAGGCCGCTCCGCTGTGCTGACTCCCCAGCAGCGGCTTGCCATCACGGCGACGAATGGCCACCACAGACGGCCGCGGAGGGATTCCTGGGACATCTGAGGGCCAGTTGGAGCCAAGGGGCACCTGCCTGAGCTGCTCAAAGCTGTCTCCATTGCGATCCCGCAGGCTGTAAGCCTGCACTTCCTCCTGTCCCGGGAGATGGACGGAGTTGTCCTCACCCGGGTGCTGCACCGACAGGAACAGCGTGGATTCGCTGCTGTCGAAACACGGCCCGGTCAGCTCACATTCCATCGGCCCGGTGGCGAACAGCATTGGCTCTCCGCCTGACGCTCCCGTGGCGGGAAAGATCCAACAGGCGTTGTTCCCGAACACGTCGGCGCTGCCGTTCACCGCGGCCCGGTCGGTCACCATCCAGACGTTGCCGTGGCCGTCGATCGCCAGGTTGTCCGGGTTGGCAAAGCCCATGCCCCCTTGCCAGGGCGTGCCGCCGGTGGCCACCAGCCGCCAGCGGAAGGCCCCGCCGGGTTGTTCCGCGATGGCAGGCCCATCCTCAAGGCGCATCAGCCAGCCGAAGGGCCAGCGGTTCTCGCCTGCCGGCCCCCGAAAGATCGCGGGATCGGCCTGCCCCTCGCCGTCCGACCCCCCGGCCGTGAAGGTGATCAGCAGATCTCCCGTGCGCGGATCGAGTTCCGTGTCCTCCGGCCTTGCTGTGGGCGTGGCACCGGCGGCGTTAGCGGCCAGGTGGGCATCGATCAGAATTGCGCCGAGTTGTTCCTCCCCACGGCCCAGATAGAGATCGGCGAGGCTGCGGAAGCGCTGGCGATAGGCCAGGAGCTGCGCATCGCTCTCCAGCAGCTCGGCGCCGGCCTTGCTCCGGTCGCTGTGCGGCACCGGCAGCACCGCAGGCAAATCGAAACGGGCGAAATGGGAGGGCGGCAGTGGGTTGACCTGGGTCTGCGGCAGCAGCGGGATCCAACGGCCCCCGCCGTCCGCCTCGAACCGTGCCACATCCAGTCGGCCACGCTCCAAAAGACGGGAGTTGGCTGGATCGCCGGGATCGCGCACGACCTGGTCGCTCACGTAGCGATACAGATGGCCGCCATGGCGATCGCAACCGGAATAGACCACAAGCGGCTCACCGGCGCGGGCGCGCACGGCAACGGCTTCATGGCGGAAGCGGCCGAGGGCCGTGTGTTTCACCAGCGGCCTCTCGGGTCGGCGCGGATCGATCTCCACCATCCAGCCGTACTTGTTGCCCACCAGGCCAAAGGGATTGCCCAGACCCTCCAGCCACTCACCATCAAATCGGAAGGGGCGCTGCGCCGGCGAGGGCGAGCTGCCATCGGCGTACACCGCCTCGACCACCTGGCTCTGAAAGTTCTCCTCAGCGGAAAGCACCGTTCCCCAGGGGGTCTGGCCCCCGGCGCAGTTGGCGAAGCTGCCGATGATCCGATCGCCGAGGCCGTCGTCGTGGCCGAGCCTCTGGCGCATCCGAAACACCGCGGCCGCCGGGCCGCTGCAATGAAGCTGGGCCTCGGCGCGATCGAGCCCGGTGAGGCCGCTGATGCGCCGGTCGTAGCGACCACTGCGGCGTCGCCAGCTGTGGTCGGCGTGGAGCTCAATCTCAGCCACCCCGATGCCCAGATCCTCCATGGCGGCGATGGTCACTTCCAGCAGGAGACCTCGGAGCGGATCATCCGCTGCCAGAGCGAGGGCATCGACGCTGCCACCTCGCTCCGCCAGCAGCTTGCGCAGCTCCTGGAAGGGCAAGTCGCGCCCCATCGCCCCCCTGTAGCCGGCGACCCAGGGGCGGGGGCTGATGTACTCGAAGTTGACCGTCAACAACGCCCGCTGTCCATCGAGGGGCGTGAAGGCGAGGTAGTCGTTGTTGAACCCGAAGCGCCCGTTCCCGAGCGAATCACCCCATTGCAGCAGCACCTCACTGCCATAGCCCTCCGGCAGCAGCAGTTGATCCTGCAGGGCCACACGGGCGTAGGCGCGCTGCTGCTCCGCAGCGCTGAGGCCGTCGCCGGGCAGGGGGATGGGACCGCGCAGGGGTTGGAACGGAAGCTTCCCAGGACGTCTTCGAGCCGATGCAGACGCCAACACCGGGGTGGGGGGCATCACGCCGGTCAGCGCGACGCCAGCGGTGGCTGCGCCAAGGCCAAGCAGCTGCAGGAGGAGCGTGCGACGGGTCATCCCTGGCGCCCTGCTTGGTAGTGGCTCAAACGAACTGGGACGCTGTCGCGGCATGATGTCGGCCCGTAATCGAATCAGAACTAGCGGAACTGTGGGAGCTTGTTGGCATCAAAACTGCGACGCAGTGCTTCACCAATGCTCAGACCAACGGGAAGATCGCCAGAAAAGGAGCTGCCAGTGACTCGCTTATAGAGCTTGGTTTCCACCAGACGGTAGGTGCTGGCCGGCAGGGGGACATCTCCCGCGACTCCGACGATGCGAAGGCCATTGCGAATGGCATACGTTGTGAACCTCTGCAGTTCCGGCTTGCTGGCAAGAGCTCGATCGTTGACATACAAGAACAGCGGCCTGGACAGCGGCCGGTAGCGGCCAGACTGAACATTGGCGATCGACGGACTGACTGGTGTCGAAGCCGCGAAAATGGCCAGCGCTTTCAGCTTGGCCTGATTGGCCTTGAAGTAGCTGAAGCCGAAGTAGCCCAGGGCATTGGCATTCTGGGTGACGCAGCGAACGATCACGTTGTCGTCTTCGCTGGAAGCGTAATCCTGCCTGGAATGATCAGGCGAAGCGTTGATGGCCTTGTTGAAATAGTCATAGGTGCCTGAGTCCTTGCCTGGACCGCAAAGCTTGATCGGGCGATCAGGCCAGTCGCGATTCACATCGCTCCAACGATTGATCCTCCCTTCAGCCTGACGACCCCAGAGTCGGGCCAGCTCCTTGGTGCTGATCTGCGAGGCCCAGGTGTTGGCTGGGTTGACGACAACGGTGATCGCATCGAAGGCAATCGGAAGCTCAATGAAGGAGATCCGATTGCTGGCACAGGTCTTGAGCTCCTTGCTGTTGATCGGCCTGGAGGCATTGGCGATCTCAAGCTGGCCGGCGCAGAAACGCCGGAATCCGTCGCTGGTGCCTGTTTCCTTGAGATCAATTTTTGTGGTGTTGCCTGCCGCGCGAAAGGCCCGGATCGCCTCCGTCATGATCGGGAAGACCGTGCTGGACCCGCCAATCCTCAGCGTCGAGCCTGGAAGACCCTGAGCCAATGCACTTGTGTCTCCAGCTGATGCATGAAGCAACAAGAGAGCGGTGACTGCTGTCAACGGAAGCAGCAGCGAGAGTCGTCTCGGAACCTGGGACGTCATGACAACAACGCGAACAGCAGGAAGAGAAATGGAGCCAATCAGGCCAATTGAATCGTTGATCAGAGAGCACGCATGTCTTGCTTGAGCTGTTGAAGACGCTGCTCCAGGTCATGGAGCATCTCCAAGCCGAACATGGGGAGTTCCTGCATGGCGAACAGGAACTCCTCTCGGTTCATTTCCAGCAATTCAGCGTCGGTGAGCGCTGTCGCGGTGCCGAAGCGGCAATGATCAGGATCAACCAGCGCCCCCGCCCCGAAGCAGCTGCCTGGGCCCAGCGTCTCGACGTGGTCAGATCCCCAGCTGAGCTGAATGGATCCGGAAACGATGCCGAACAGGCAATCACCAGGTTCGCCGGCACGAAAAATCACATCACCAGTCCTGATCTTTCGTGGTTCCCGGTGGCGTGCCAAAGCCGCGATCGTGTTGAGCTCGGGACTGGTGGTCATGATGTCGTTGTCAAACGTGACTGCGTGTGTGGTGACGCTAAAAAGATTGCGAGCAGACCATGAAGAAACGGGTCGGCGGCCATACGGGTGGACTCAGCATCCCCGTCAGAGGAAAAGGAGGTGGCGGGAATCAGCCGCGTCCGCTGCGAGAACGACGTGGTGGCGCCGCAGGCTGCGGCTCCCATCCTGATCAGGAGACGGTTAAGACGGGGTCAAGAGAATCTGGGCGACAACACTGCGTTGTGCTCTCCAGCGCACACTGGCTCCAGGGTGCCGGCTGCGGCGTAGGGCTCTGACGCGTGCAGCACATCGGCCGATCGCTGCTGACGACACCAACGCTCGGGCTGCCCCCCAAGCTGCCGAACCTCCCCCCCCGCTTGTAGGACGGTGTGATCCCATGGAGCTGCTCATGGACGACTGTGCTGCCTCTTCAGGTCCCACCAACGGTCCGCTGACGATCGTCTTCTTCGGTCTGGGGGCGGTGGGCTCCTCGATGCTGATCTGCCTGTCGGAGCTGGCCGAGCGCGACGGCGTGCCCCTGCGTTTCGTCGTGGTGGTGCTCAGCGTCGAGCTGGCACGCGATGCCCTGTTCCACGCCGAGCGCCTGTTCGATCGGATCGACTTCATCGGCCTGCCGGACTTCGCCCCCCTGTTCGAAGGCAGCGCACCGGAACTGGAGCGGCTGGCCGGGGCCCAGGTGCTGGTGAATGCCGCCATGCCCGGCTTCAACCAGCCCCTGCTCGAACTCGGCCTACGCCTTGGCGCCCATGTGGTGGATCTGGCCTCGGACATGTACGACGCCGAGACAGAGCGCAGTCTCACCTTCTCCCAATACGCCTTCGAGGCGGCCTACCGCGAGCGTGGCCGCAGCGCCCTGATCAACCTCGGTATCTCCCCCGGTGTCACCAACTTCCTGATCGGCCTGCGCCTGCACCAGCTGCGCGGCTCACGCCGCCGCGATCTGAAGATCGAGAGCGTCGATCTCTATCTGCTGGAAGATATCGACTCCGACGAGATCGTGTTCTCCTGGTCGCCGCTGGTGGCCCTCGAGGAGCTGGCGGAGCGTCCCAGGCTGCTGCGCGATGGGCGAATCCAGGTGCTGGATCCCTTCAGTGCCGCCCGCGACCACCACTTCCCCGGCGAGGTGGAGCCCACCCGCCAGTATCCCCTCTATCAGGAGGAACTGCTGTCACTGCATCGCTCCTTCCCAGAGATCGAATCGATCGGCATTTACACCGGGGGCTCCGAGGTGGAACTGGTGAAGGCGCTGTTCAAGCTCAACCTGCTCTCCAAGCGCACCCTGCCGCAGCAGAGCGAGCTGACGGTGGAAGCGATGGTACGAGCGATCCTGCCGGGCATGAACAAGCCACGTCGGATTGAGGAGTATCTCCGCAGCGGCGTCATCCGCCGCGCCCACTTCGCCGCCGCCGCCGAGATCCGCTACACAGAGAACGTGCGCAATGACCGGCAGGTCACGATCGAGACAGTGGGTCTGAGTTACCTGCGCTATCGGGGCCTGCTGGGCAGCCCCTATGCCGGGGCCACCTACATCTCCTATCCCACGGCGGTGGGAGCGGCGATCCTGGCCTGGCACGCTCTTGCGTTCCTGCGGGAGGAAGAGGGCGACCTGGCGGGCGTCGTCACCGGTGAGGATCTGGCGCGGCTGCTGCCTGGCTCCCGCGCCGACGCCATCCGCCGTGACCTCGTGGCTTGGGATATCGACCTATTTGAGACCGTGCGCGACGCCACGCCGGTCTGAGCGGAGCGTTCTGGCGCGGGCGGCAACGATCTCAGCGTGGCGTCGTCCAGTCGTCGAACCAGCCTCGCCGCCAAAGCCACCACGCCTGCACAGCAGCCACCAGCAACATCACCAGCAGGATCAGGGCATAGCCATCGTGCCACTTCAGTTCGGGCATGTTCTCGAAGTTCATGCCGTAAACGCCGGCGATGAAGGTGAGTGGGGCAAAGATACTGGTGAGGATGGTGAGTGTCTTCATCACCTGATTCATACGATTTCCCACACTAGCCGCATAGGTCTGGGTGATGGCATCACATTGATGGCGCAGAAGTTCAGTGCTGTCGAACAAGAGCTCCACCATCTCAGCCATGTCTCGAAAGCCACTCAAGGCCTCCGGTCCCAACAGTTTCTGGCGTTGGCGAAGCAGCATCCGAATCTGATGACGCAGCGGCCAGACCTGAGAGCGAATCGTACGTAGACTGCTGCGGTGGACGAAGGTTTTATTCAGCAGAGATGGCCTGGGATCGCGCAACACCGCTTCCTCCAGATCGTCCAGTCGGTTGGAGATCTGCTCCAGCATCGGGAACAGATCGTCGAGCAGCTCATCCACCAGGTAATGCAGGATGTCGTCCAGGTCACTGGCGTCCCCGGCGGCGTCCTGGCTCTGCAGCCAGCTGGTGAGTTGAGGAAAGGCTTCTGCGGCAGGGGCCTCCTCGAAGGTGATCAACCGCTCTGGCAGCAACAGGAAGCCGACCTGGGAGCTCAGCAGGTGCAGTGGACTGCGGGCAAAGCCAAGGCGATGCAGCACCACCAGCAGGGCGTCATCGAGTACATCAACCCGGGGCCGCTGCGGAACCTCGAGGATGGGTGGCAGTAGCAGTTCGGGCACTTGCAAGGGCTCCAGCATGCGGCGGATGCCAGAGCCATCGGCGAGACCCATGACCCTCAACCAGACCGGACACCGCAGTTGGATGAGCTGCCTCAGCTGCTCAGGCGATTCCAGTGGAACCAGCCTTGGGCCCGCCGCCTCGAACAGCACGGCGCTGAACAAGGTGGGGCCGCGACCCCCATGCACGAACAGCCGCCCGGGGAGGCCAGCAGGCCGTTCCTCAAGCGGGCGAGAACTCAGAGCACCAGGGGTCGGTCGCAACATGGCGGGGAATCAGCCAGCCAGTGCTGCAGCATCCATCCGGTGCAGACGATGCCACCCTGAAGCAGCAGGCAGGCTCCCACTTGAGACAACCAGCCACGGATGGGACTCACAGCTCCAGGCAGCAACACCATTCACTCTCGCGACAAGCAGGCTTGAGAGCCGGTCGGCCAGATCACACACACCTCAATCCTTATCCTGCCGTTAATGCACCTCCTCCGGGGATCAGGCTCTGGGAGGTGCTGACCAGGATTCACGGCCAAGACGCAGCCATGCAGCTCCCAGCGAAGCGTTGCCCGATGGATTCATGGGGTCGACGTTCACTCTTAACTTAGCCTGACTGATCCGGACGAAAACCTCCACATCCGCCAGTTGGACGAAATACCCACACAAGCCGCATGAGAAATGAGTCGACTGGGTCGTTCTTGTCATCCAATGAGGCTGCGTTGAGAGGACTTAGACCCATGGCCGAACCAGCCACCCAAGTGCCTCGGGGTGCTCCGGCTCAGGAGAGCATGCACATGCTGCGTGCACTGCCAACCAGAGTGAACACCTGAGTCAGTCTCAGCACGGCCGACTCCGCAGCGACACGATCAATGACCAGCTCGTGTCCGTGGGGCATACAGCGTCAGAGGCGGGGACGAAGGCCAGGTGGCGAGCCTCAAGATGCACGTTCCAGTCTCGCCAATTGATCACGGCGATGAAGCCTTGCAGATGACCGGGAGCTGGCCACGGGCCGCAAGCCTGGATGACCAACAACTGCCGGGAGCTCGCAGACATGCCATCGAGCTCCAAGGGATTCCCGAACTCTGACGGGAGCTAAAGAGCCGACATTCCTACTGCTGAAACCGAGCTAATGGATCAAGCTGGACGTGCCATCTCATCCGAGCAATGCTGCGACGCAGGCAGGTGAAGTGACCCACGCTGTGGAACAAACACGGGCAGGACTGCTGGAGCACCAGCCCGAGGTTCCAGGCTTGTTTCAAGCTGAGCTCGAAGCACCATCCGCACCACGGACAACCAGACCCGGAATGGGATGTCCCGCCTCGACCACCAACCTTGTCCAACGGCGGTCCAGAGACAGGTCAGACGCGGAGTTCACTGGGAGTGTCGCTGGACCAGGAATGAATCGGAGTCAGCGACGGCAGGATTCGTGATCTTGCGTTCACACCAGCCTCAGGCCAGCACCAATGCTGGCCCACATCCTGATCCCGGGTGGCTCAGCGATGGGTTGAACCATTCCCCTCGCCCCGAACGTGCGGCGATGTTCATGAATGCCGCTCTGAGCACCCACCAACGTTCAGAAACGCTCCGAGCGATTCGGCGTCACCGCGACGGCCGAGAGGGTCAGCGATTCAGCGGGGTCCTCAGTCGTGTCAGACGATGCAGCGGTGAGATCAGCCATCAGGGAGGGCAGCATGCCGGCGTCAAACGAGAAGCGACCGGGGCCATTGCAGAGCAGAGCCAGGCTGCCGCCGAGGTAGAGGAGCACCAGTTCCAGCACGTAGATGTTGAAACCGGCGGTGGAGATGTGCTGATAGGCAGCCACGGTCATCGTGCCGGTCAACGCCAGTGCACCGAAGGGCGTGACCAGGCCCAGGATCACGAGCCAGCTGCCGATCAGTTCGGAGAACCCGGCGGCGTAGGCGAAGAACAGGGGGAACGGCAGATGTAGGGAGGCCACATAGGTGTTGGCGAACTGCTGGGGATCCGCGAGCTTTTCCTGGCCGTGATGAATCATCAGGCCGCCGATGCTGAGTCGCAGCAGCAGCAGACCGATCGAGGCGAGCAGCCCGGGGCGCTGCACATAGGCGAGAGCCGCTGGAGCCGCGGCCGCCAGTGCAGCCGCCAGGGACCGCCTGGGCGACGCCACGCCGACACTCACGAACCAGAGCGCAAAGCAGGCGGCAGCGAAGCCCCCGAACAACTCGAGCAGGGTGGTGGTGGACATCCGGAGGGCGGCGTTTGCGAAATCATGGCAAGGCCCATTAAGAAACGTGAAGCGGCGCAAGCCTCCGTCAAGCCCCTGCGCCGCGGCCCATCTGAGCCTGAGAACCGGCGCACCGGCCCCACGGAAGCCCGACAGGAGCAGCAGGATGTAACAACTTTGTTACACGGCCATGACCGCTGGCGAGCTGTTTCTCGAAAGCCTCAGCTCCGGGGTGATCACCCAGGCCGAGATCGACTGGTTGCTGAGCCGGCAGCACCGCTTCTCCAGACCCGAACAGGCGGCGATGCAGCGGCTGGGGCGCCTTCTCGATCAGGGGCAGATCCAGCTGGGATGCCGGGTGTCAGCGCAATGGCTGCGGCACCGCCAGCTGCTGAACGACTGGATCGAACCGCTGGGACGGCGTCGTCGCTGCTCATCGACGGAGCGGGCTGGCCGCTGAGCCCGCCGGGGATGCCGTCCTGCAGCCGCCAGGCCGAGCCTGCCAGGCAGATCCGCGTCAGCGCAGCGACTCACACGCCTCCCCATCGCCATTGCCATCGAGGTAGGTGTGGCCCTGACGCAGCAGCTCCTGGGCGCGTACATAGGAGCCGATCTCCTTGCAGCGGTGGCGGCGGCCCCCGGGGGTGGTGCCATCGGGGATGACTGTTGCGCTGCGGCCTCGCCGGAACTCCCAGGGCCGTGTGATGCCGCCTTCCACCTGCCAGACCCCGTAGCGATGCCGGCTGGCACGGAACTCGGCATCCAGAACCTCCTTGGCGTCACAACCGCTGAGGTAGCGGCGGTAGGCAAAGGCCTGGCCGTCCTCGACCATGACCAGGTTGACGTTGAGGTCGCTGATCACCTCGGCCACGGTGCGGCCGTAGCGGTCGGTCGTGTGCGGCTCGATCGTGACCTCCCGTCCCCGCGGCAATCGCTGCATCAGGCTCTCCCGGGCCTGCCGTCCCCAGGGGGCCTGGGCCATCTCGGGGGCGTCGATGCAGGCCAGGCGGATCGTGATCGCCCGGTCGCCCCTGCTGACGCGCAACGTGTCGCCGTCGCCGATCGAGAGCACCGTGGCCCGGTAGGGCGCCGGCACCGCAAGCGCCTGCGGCCCGGGTGCCAGGGCAACGCCGAGCGCGATGGTCAGAGCGGCCCGCGCCCACGACCGCTGCAGCAGAGACATCAAGGACCGTTGGCGGCGCAACGGAACAGCCTGACAGCCACGGCCGGCGCCGCCTGTGGGACTCGCGATCGTC
>CAYNGR010000017.1:21227-29345 GCA_964396755.1 uncultured Cyanobium sp.
AGAGCACGACCACCACAGCGTGACGTCCACTTCATGAAGCACGATTGCCGGCGATGAAGAGCGATGTCGGATCAGCCGCGGGCGTTGCTGGCGGCCGCTGCCGCGCCCATCGTGGCTGCATCGGGATTCGGAGGCTCCATTGATGGACGACACCCCCCCGCACCACGGTCCAGGAGCGCGCTGACGATCCGGCCCCTGCTCCAACATCTCTCAACGGATCCCTGATGGTCCTGGCGTGTCATGCCCTGGAGGAGGCACGCGCCCTCCACTGCACCGTTCACGGCTCGCCTCACGGCTGAGCTTCAGGTGCCCCGGAGATCAAGGACCATCCCACTCGACACCTGGCCCCAGGTGCCAGCGCCGGCAGCTCCGACCCACAACCAAAGATCCCGTGATCGGAACGATCACCAGCGATCCAGCACCAAACCAGGCACGGCCGCGTCATTGAGCCGGCGGAGAGTTCTCCGCAGGCTGCACGGCTGAGCAGGCAAACGCCCGGGGCCACGGCTCCGGGCTTTGTTGTGTCCGCAGCAGTGGCGCGGCGGCCCGGAAGGACACAGGGGATTGAGCACAATCAGCCCCATGGATCTGCACGCCGATCTCAGCCAGCGCGCCGTGCTCGACAGCAACGCGTTGGACTGGACGCCCTCGCCGATGCCCGGGGTGGAACGGCGCCTGCTGGATCGCCGCGGCGGTGAACAGGCCCGGGCCACCTCGTTGGTGCGCTACGCCCCGGGCCGTCGCTTCAAGCCGCACAGCCATGACGGCGGCGAGGAGATCCTGGTGCTGCAGGGCACCTTCTCGGACGAGCTGGGGAGCTACCCGGCCGGCACCTACCTGCGCAATCCCGCCGGCTCCAGCCATGCCCCCTTCAGCAGCGACGGCTGCACGATCCTGGTGAAACTGCAGCAGATGCACCCAGCCGACCAGCGGCGCCTGGTGCTCGACACCAACCGCGCTGCCTGGCTGCCGGGGCTGGTGGCGGGTCTGGAGGTGATGCCGCTGCACGGCTTCGGCTCCGAACACGTGGCCCTGGTGCGCTGGGCGGCGGGCACCCGATTCCCTGCCCACAGCCATCCCGGCGGCGAGGAGATCCTGGTGCTCGACGGGGTGTTCCAGGACGAGCAAGGCAGCTATCCGCACGGCAGCTGGCTGCGCAATCCGCCCGGCAGCGTGCACAGCCCCTGGAGTGAGACCGGCTGCACGATCTGGGTCAAAACGGGGCACCTGCCGGTCAGCCTGGGGCCCGATGGATCCGCCCGCTGAGCCAGCCTGGCTGCCACGGACCCAGCTGCCACGGCCTGACTGCCGCGGCCACTGCTGCCATGGACCCGACTGCCACGGCCCGGGCCGCCGCGGCTCTCGCTGCACCCGTGTTCAGTTCGGCGCTGTGCTCCGGGCACGCGCCACCGGAATCCGGCCGGAACCGGCGCCAGCCAGGGCACAGTCGCCGGCCCGGATCGAGCGATAGGGCCGGGCGGGCGCCGGCAGATTCGCCTTGCTGAGCACCAGCTGCCACAGCTGGCCCTGACCGGAGCGGAAGAAACCGGCGCAACAGAGCAGGTAGTAGCGCCAGAAGCGCTGGAAACGCTCGGCAGCGGCAGGCTCGCCGATCAGCGGCGCCAGCTGGGGCCAGGCCGCCTCGACGTTGGCGTGCCAGGCCACCAGCGTGCGGTCGTAATCAGGTCCGAAGTTGTGCCAGTCCTGAATCAGCCAGCCTGGCTCGAGAGCGGCGGCCAGCTCCGCCGGCGCCGGCAGGCGTCCATGGGGAAACACGTGGGCATCGATCCAGGGATCGCTGTGGCGACTGCGGCAGCGATAGCCGATCGTGTGCAGCAGCACCAGGCCATGATCACTGAGCGCCTGGCCCACGATGTTGAAGAAGCCACGCAGATTGCGAGGCCCCACGTGCTCCAGCATCCCCACGGACACGATCCGATCGAACGGTGCGCAGTCGAGCTGCGCGAGTCGGCGGTAGTCGCAGAGCTCGAAGCGCAGCGGCAGTTCTCCCCAGTGGCGGCGGGCCAGCCTGAGCTGCTCGCTGGACAGCGTGATGCCGACCACCTCGACGCCGTAGTGACGGGCGGCATAGGCCGCCAGCCCACCCCAGCCGCAGCCGATGTCGAGCAGGCGCAGGCCTGGCCTCAGCTTGAGCTTCTCGCAGATCAGCCGCAGCTTGTGCTCCTGGGCCTCGGCCAGATCGGAGGCCCGCTCCCAGTAGCCGCAGCTGTACTGCCGCCACGGATCGAGCATGGCCGCGTAAACCGCCGGGTGGATGTCGTAGTGACGGCGCGCCACGGTGGTCGAGCGGCGCAGCGACTGCAGGTTGAACAGCTGGTCGCGCATCCGCCACAGCGCCTTGTGCAGGCGGCCGGCATGGGCGTAGCGACGATCGGCCTCAACCAGCAGCAGACGGGTGAACAGCTGATCAAGGGCCTCGCAATCCCAGGCACCATCGACGTAGGCATCGCCGAAACCGAGCGACCCCCGGCGCACGACGGCATCGATCAGCCTGTGCAGCGCGGCAGGATCTGAACACTGCAGATCCCAGGGACGAGCGCCACCGAGCTGCACATCAGCCGCCCAGAGCAGCACGTGCAACGTTGAGGGGATTGGCGGCACATGCGCTTGGCTCAGGCATGAAATCGGCAGGGATCCAGCCATGACCAGAGACGGTCAGATGGGGACAACGCTATGGATCTTTTGACCTGAGTTCTGCTGCATTGATGAGGCAGTGATGCGGTGCCGTCGCGAGCCGAGATCGGCCGGGGGCAGGCCGTCGCCCCAGCGCAGCCGCGCTCCCAGCAGGGGGTGGCGGATGGATCGGCGCCCATCGGGCGGCCATCAGCCAGAGCCCGTGCCCTGCTGCGGCCAGGCAGAGTTCCGTGCCGCTCGCTCTGAGGGGAGCAGCTGGTCACGGGCTGCGGCAACGGCTGCGCTTCAGCCCGCAGCTCGCCGAACACCCCGCTCTGGCCGGCAGGGACTGAGACGTCGGCGATCCCGATCGCCAGGATGGGGCCTCGGCGGGACAATCGCAGCAGCCGGCAGAGCATCTTGGTTTCAGCCCCTGAACCTGTGCAGATCCGCCCCTACGCCGCTGGCGACTGGCCGGCGCTGTGGGCCCTGCTCAAGCCGGTGTTCCGCGCCGGGGAGACCTTCCCCCACGACCCCGCGATCAGCGACGACGAGGCCCAGCGCCTGTGGGTGGAGCAGAGCCAGCTGGTGCTGGTGGCCGTGGACGCGACCGGGACCCTGTTGGGCAGCGCCTACCTGCGGCCCAATTCCCTCTGCCTGGGTGCCCATGTCGCCAATGCCGGCTATGTGGTGGCTGAGGCCTGGCGCCGACAGGGCATCGGCAGCCTGCTCTGCCGGCACAGCCTGAAAGTGGCGCGGCAGCTGGGCTTTCGGGCGATGCAGTTCAACCTGGTGGTGAGCACCAACAGCGCCGGCCTGCACTGCTGGCAGCGCAACGGCTTCGGGATCATCGGCACCCTGCCGGGCGCCTTTCGCCACCGCCGGCTCGGCTATGTCGATGCCGTGGTGATGTTCCAGGACCTGGTGGATCAGGCACAGCCATGACTGTGCTGCCGGCGCTGGTGCCGATGCGCCTCTCACCGGGGCAGGACCTGCGCCTGGCCCTGCAGCAGTGGCTGGCGGAGCAGCAGCTCCAGGCGGCCTGGGTGGTCTCGGGGATCGGCAGCCTGTCGCATGCACCGCTGAGGCTGGCCGGACAGGAGGGCTTCATGACCCTGGCCGGGGACCTGGAGATCCTGACGCTGTCGGGCAGTCTCTCGCTCGATGGGGCACACCTGCACATCAGCGTGGCAACGGCCAGCGGCCAGGTCAGCGGCGGCCATCTCGGTCTCGGGTCCCAGGTGCGAACGACGGCGGAGCTGCTGCTGGCGCCGCTGCCCTCCTGGTGCTTCCGGCGGGAACCGGACCCGGACACGGGCCATCTGGAGCTGGTGATCCGGCGGCCCGACCGCGGCGGACGCCGCTGACCGCGATCGGCAGGCAGCGGAGGCGATGGCCTGGAGCGGACAGCGCCCACACGAGCAGGCCGATCACGATCACCGCTCCGTCCTGCTGGGCGCCTGGTTGGCGCCGCGCTGCGCCGAACGCATGGCCACTTCGGATCGGGGCTGCCCCCCGAGCCCGTCACCTGGATCCCCCGCTCGTGGCCGGGGGCCTCAGCGGCGGAAAGCACGGAGCGGACCTGGGGGAGTGGACTCAGGCAACTGGATCCTGTGGGATCGCAGTGAACCGCCTCGATGAGCACAGTCAGAGCTGTCTGGCCTGGGCCAGGCTCAGCGGCGGCGATGCGGACCTCCCCGGACAGACCGCAGCGCGCAGCCGGCAGCCCCGGGTCAGGTCGCGATCGTTCAGGCTGGCGGCAACGCCCGCACGATCCTCCCAATGCGTCCTGCGCTTCTGGCCAGGCCCCTGCTGGCCTGCCTCACGGCCCTGCTGCTGCTGCTGGGCTCGCCCGTCCCGGCCTGGGCGGCGTTCACGTTGCCGCCGCTGCCCTATCCGGCGGATGCCCTGGAGCCGGCCATCGATGCCACCACGATGTCGCTGCATCACGCCCGCCATCACGCCGCCTACGTGGCCAACCTCAACGCCCAGATCCAGGCCAACCCGTCCCTGAAGACACTGAGCCTCGAGGCGCTGCAGGGCCAGGTCTCGCGCCTGCCGGCGGCGGTGCGCAACAACGGAGGCGGCCACTGGAACCACAGCCAGTTCTGGGCGGTGATGGCGCCGCCGGGGCAGGGCGGCACACCCTCGGCTGAGCTGCTGGCGCAGATCGATTCGGAGTTCGGCTCGCTGCAGGCGATGCAGGAGCGCTTCAACCAGGAGGCCGTCGGGCGCTTCGGATCCGGCTGGGCCTGGCTGATCCTCAGGCCGGATGGACGGCTGGCGATCAGCAGCACCGCCAACCAGGACAACCCACTGATGGACCTGCCGGACATCGAGCCGGGCACGCCCCTGCTCGGCCTTGATGTGTGGGAGCACGCCTACTACCTCAACTACCAGAACCGCCGGCCCGACTACATCAAGGCGTGGTGGGACCTGGTGAACTGGAACGAGGTCAACCGCCGCTACGCCGCGGCGACGCCTGCGGCAGCCGCCTGATCCCGCCTCACACCCCCCACACACCTTCCTTGCCATGACCGGAAACCTGCAGGCGATCGGCTTCCTGCTGACCTGGGTGCTGGGCTGGAGCATCGGCGGCTCGCTGATCGAGGCCGGCCTCGACAACGCCGGCCTGATCCCCCTGGGGGGCGGCCAGCTGGGCAGCGCCGCCAGTTTCCTGATCTGGAGTCTGATCTGGGGCGGCGGCGGCGTCTGGCTCTACCAGCGCTGGACACGGCCGCAGCGACCCAGTTCCTGAGCGCCGTCGCTGCGCGCCAGGTCGTTGCGGGCTGAGGACGTGTCCCGCAGGCTTGCCTGGGCGCGGCCGGCCCAGCAGGCTGGCAGGCGGGAATGCAACAGCCAGCCGTGACGCAGGCCATCGAGACGGGCCAGGCCGAACCATCGAGGCGGCGGCAACCCCGGCCCCTGGCGGGACTGCTGACAGGCACCCTGCTGCTGCCATCTCTGCTGGCGCCGGTCCAGGCCGGCAGCCTCAGTGGCACGGCCACGCTCCCCAGGCGCTTCAGCGTTCCTCGGGATGCGGTGTTCGAGGCCGTGCTCATCGACGCAGCCCTGGCCGACGCCCCGGCGCGGGAGCTGGGCCGTGTGCGCCTGAAGCCGGCGGGGCCCTCGCCCTGGCGCTTCACGATCCGCTACCGCGAGCAGGATCTGACCCCCTGGGGCCGCTATGCGGTGCGGGCCAGCGTGCATCAGGGCCAGCGGTTGCTGTTCACCACCGACACCTTCAACCCGGTGCTGCATGAGGCTGCCAGCCAGCCGTTGAGGCTGGAGCTGGTGCCGGTGCACGCCGAACCGCGGCGCTGATGGCGGCCGCCGCCACCCGGTTCCATCGGGAAGCCGGTGATGTGCAGGCCGGTGATGTTTAGGCCGGTTGAGCTGCGAGCCGGCGCCCTGAAGGAAACGCCGCCGTTGGGGCGTGCGCTGCGGCCGGGCGCTCAGGAACAGGCGGAGGCCGGCTGGTCACAACGCTGCGCCACGGCGGTGAGCCAGTCGCGCAGCACCAGCAGCAGAGCGGGCTGGAGCCGGTAGTAGACCCAGCGGCCCTGCTGCCGCGCCGTGATCAGGCCGGCCTCCTTCATCACCCTGAGATGAAACGAGAGCCGCGGCTGGGCCAGCTGCAATTCGGCGGTGAGATCACAGACGCAGCGCTCACCGGCCGCCAGGGCCTGCACCACCTGCAGGCGGATCGGATCGGCCAGCACCCGCAGCAGCTGCTGCGCCTGATCGGAGGCCAGCGACTCCACCGCGGGGGGCGTCACGGAAGGGGCCGCGGAAGGGGACACGTGACCTGCAACACACGATTCATCAACCCTAGTTGATGTATGGTCGCGCCCGTGGCCGGGACCTGTTGTCCCGATCCCAGTTCTCTCGCGGTCCATGGCTCCCATGAAGATCGGCATCAATGGCTTCGGCCGCATCGGCCGGCTGGTGTTCCGCGCCCTGTGGGGACGCCCCGGAATTGAGCTGGTGCACATCAACGACCCGGCCGGCGATGCCGCCACGGCTGCCCATCTGCTGGCGTTTGACTCGGTGCATGGCCGCTGGCCGCAGGCTGTTCAAGCAGATAAGGGCTTGCCTGGAAACAGCCAGGGTTTCTTCGTGGGCACCACGCCTGTGAGCACCACCCAGGAGAAAGACCCCACCGCCGTGCCCTGGCGCCAGGCCGGGGTGGAGATGGTGCTCGAGTGCAGCGGCAAGTTCAGGACGCCGGACACGCTGCAGCCCTACTTCGATCAGGTGGGCCTGGAGCGCGTGGTGGTGGCCTGCCCCGTGAAGGGCGAGATCGCCGGCGCCGAGGCGCTCAACATCGTCTTCGGCATCAACCACCACCTCTATGACCCCGGCCAGCACCGGCTGATCACCGCCGCCTCCTGCACCACCAACTGCCTGGCACCGGTGGTGAAGGTGGTGCACGAAGGCTTCGGGATCGAGCACGGCTCGATCACCACCCTCCACGACGTGACCAACACCCAGGTGGTGGTGGATGGCTTCAAGAGCGACCTGCGCCGGGCCCGCTCCTGCATGCAGAGCCTGATCCCCACCACCACCGGCTCGGCCAAGGCGATCGGAATGATCTTTCCGGAGCTGCAGGGCCGGCTCAACGGCCATGCCGTGCGGGTGCCGCTGCTCAATGCCTCGCTCACCGATGCAGTGTTCGAGCTGAAGCGCTCCGTCACGGTGGAGGAGGTGAACCGGGCCTTCGAGGAGGCTGCCAACGGTTCCCTCCAAGGGATCCTCGGCTACGAAACCCGGCCGCTGGTGTCAGTCGACTACGTGAATGATTCACGCAGCGCCATCGTCGATGGCCTCTCCACCATGGTGGTGAACGGCACCCAGCTGAAGGTCTACGCCTGGTACGACAACGAGTGGGGCTACAGCTCACGCATGGCCGATCTGGTGAGCCATGTCGCTCTGCTGGATCAGCGCTGAGGCGGGGCCATGAGCAACACACTCAGGTTGTCGGCGCTGCAGCAGTACATGGTCGTCACGGCCAACTACTGGGCCTTCACGCTCACCGATGGGGCGTTGCGCATGCTGGTGGTGTTCCACTTCCATGGGCTCGGTTACAGCACGCTCGAGATCGCGCTGCTGTTCCTCTTCTATGAGTTATTCGGGGTGCTCACCAACCTCTACGGCGGCTGGCTGGGCGGCCGCTTCGGCCTGAGGCTCACCCTCTGGAGCGGCACGCTGCTGCAGGTGGCGGCGCTGCTGATGCTGATCCCGGTGGCGGACAGCTGGCCGAAGTGGTGGAGCGTCGCCTATGTGATGGCCGCCCAGGCCCTGAGCGGCATCGCCAAGGACCTCAACAAGATGAGCGCCAAGAGCGCCATCCGCACGGTGGTGCCCGACACCCCGGATGATGCGGCGCGCGGCCAGCAGCAGTTGTTCCGCTGGGTGGCGATCCTCACCGGCTCCAAGAACGCCCTCAAGGGAGTGGGCTTCTTCCTGGGCGGCCTGCTGCTC
>CAYNGR010000018.1:0-28993 GCA_964396755.1 uncultured Cyanobium sp.
CTTCGTGATGAGCAACTCGTTCACCAACCAGGTGCTGGCTCAGATCGAGCTGTTCTCCAAGGGTGCTCAGTACGCCAATGAGGTGTACGTGCTGCCCAAGCATCTCGATGAGATGGTGGCTCGCCTGCACCTCGAGAAGATCGGCGCCAAGCTGACCGAGCTCAGCCCCGAGCAGGCCGCCTACATCAACGTGCCGGTCGAGGGTCCCTACAAGCTCGAGCACTACCGCTACTGAGTCGTCGGCCCGCAACTCGGGCCGTTCCTGAGATGGCATCCAAGGCCCGGCCGGATCACTGGCCGGGCCTTTTGTCTGGGGGGTGGCTGCCGGGCGGCCGAGCCGTCATGGAAGACTTGCCGGGATCAATGACGCCCGCGGGCATGGCGATCGAACTGGTCCAGAAGCTCCCCGAGCTGATCGGCGATGCCGTCGAAGCCAATCCCGGCTCGGGCTATGCCGCCATCTTCGCGGCCATGTTCCTTGAGAACCTGTTTCCGCCGATCCCCTCGGAGCTGATCATGCCGCTGGGCGGCTTCTACGTGCAGCAGGGAAAGCTGGCGCTGCTGCCGGTGGTGCTGGCGGGTCTGCTCGGCACCGTGCTGGGGGCGCTGCCCTGGTACGGCATCGGTCGCCTGGTGAATGAGCAGCGGATCGAGCACTGGCTTGAGCGCCATGGACGCTGGATCGGGATCAGCCCTCAGGAGCTCTCCCGCAGCCGCGCCTGGTTCAGCCGGCACGGCACCCTGCTGGTGTTCTGGGGGCGGCTGGTGCCCGGCATCCGCACCCTGATCTCGGTGCCGGCGGGCATCGAGATGATGCCGATCGGGCCGTTTCTGATCTGGACCACCGCCGGCAGCCTGATCTGGACCCTGTTGCTCACCCTCGCCGGGTTGGCCCTCGGCGAGGGCTACAGCAATGTCGAAGTCTGGATCGAGCCGGTGGCCAAGGCGGTGAAGCTGCTGCTGCTGGTGGCCGGTTTCGCCTTCCTGGCCTGGCTCGGCCTGCGCACCTGGCGCCGGCGCACCCGCGGCTGAGCGGGGCGGCTGTCGGCCTGTCGCGCGTGCCCTGACGCCACGGACCGGCTGACCCGCCCAGGCATCAGGCATCCCGGCCATCCCCGCCAGGCTCACGGCCGGCGGCGGGCTGAGGCCGATCAGCAAAAAGGCGCCCCTGGTGGGGGCGCCCAGTCTGGCTTCGTGCCGATTGATAACCCGGCTGGGCGATTGGCACAAGCCCCTGTGGAGGGTGTTCGTCAGAACGGCACTTCCTCGCCGCTGGGCTCGCCGCCGCCGTAGCCGCCGCCTCCCTGGTAGCCGCCGCCGCCCTCGGCGTCACGGCGGCTGCCCAGCAGCTCAAGCCGGTCGACGCGGATCACCGGCCGGCTGCGCTCCTCGCCGCTGCTGCGGTCGGTCCAGCGCTCGAGCTTGAACGAGCCGATGATGCCCAGCAGCGATCCCTTGCGGACATAGTCGGCCGCCACCTGGGCCTGCTTGCCCCAGATCTCGAGATTGAACCAGTCGGGCTCATCGTCGCGGCTGCGGCGATTGACCGCCAGGGTGAGGTTGGCGACGACGCTGCCGGATTCGAAGTACTTCACCTCGGGATCGCGGCCGGCACGGCCGACGAGGGTGATCGAGTTGACGCCCATGGAGGCTTTCTGAACGAGTGGACCAATGATGGGGCAGCCCCGGGGAGCTCCCCTTCCGTTCAGTTCCACCCTGCGGCCCGGTTGTCACAGCGTCTGTCACTGCACACGCTCCGAGCCGCTGGTGGCTGCGGCGAGAGGAGCGGCCACCGCAGCCGTTGCCCCGTGCCAGTGAACACGGACAGGGGGGGTGGGTCAGATGGGGGCTATCCCCTTAAGATCCGCAGACCTGACTGTCCAGACCCGCTGTGATCCTGAGTCGATTCCAGTTTTCACGTGATATCGGCATCGACCTGGGCACTGCCAACACGTTGATGTACGTGTCAGGTCGGGGCATCGTGCTGCAGGAACCCTCGGTGGTGTCCATCGATCTGGAGAAGGGCGTTCCCTGTGCGGTGGGGGAGGACGCGAAGCTGATGCTCGGCCGAACCCCGGGCAACATCCGGGCTGTGCGGCCGCTGCGTGACGGCGTCATCGCCGATTTCGACGCCGCGGAGATGATGATCCGCAGCTTCATCCGCAAGGGCAACGACGGTCGTCCCGCCACGGCCCGCCGCCTGGTGGTGGGCATCCCCAGCGGCGTCACGGGTGTAGAGCGCCGCGCCGTGCACCAGGCCGGCCTGGCCGGTGCGCGCCAGGTTCATCTGATCGATGAGCCGGTGGCTGCTGCCATCGGGGCCGGTCTGCCGGTGCTCGATCCGGTCGGTACCATGATCGTCGACATCGGCGGCGGCACCACTGAAGTGGCCGTGCTCAGCCTCGGTGGCACCGTGATCAGCGAGTCCGTGCGCGTGGCTGGCGATGAGCTCACCGATGCCATCAGCAGCTACCTGAAGAAGGTCCATAACGTCGTGGTGGGCGAGCGCACCGCCGAGGACATCAAGATCCGCCTCGGTGCCGCCTACGCCGACGACGATGAGGACGACGCCTCGATGGAGGTGCGCTGCCTGCACCTGCTCTCCGGTCTCCCCCGCACGATTCAGGTGCGCGCCGGCGACATCCGCGAAGCGATGGCGGAACCCTTCAACGTGATCATCGATGCCGTCAAACGGACGCTCGAGCGCACTCCTCCCGAACTCGCCGCTGACATCGTCGATCGCGGCATCATGCTGGCCGGTGGCGGCGCCCTGGTGCGTGGCCTGTGTGATCTGATCAGCAACGAGACCGGCATCCTCACCCATGTGGCCGAGGATCCGCTGCTGGCCGTGGTCAACGGCTGCGGCATCGTCCTGGAGGATTTCGACCGCTGGCAGTCGGTCCTCGACACGCCTGAATTCGCCCGGCCCCAAGCCTGAGCGGCATGGCGCCGGTCCGCTGGCCGCGTCCAGGCCTGATCCCTCTGGCCCTGGGTTTCTGGCCATGGCTGCTGCTGCTGCTCGCTCTGGTGGGTGTGCGCCTCAGCAAGGCGGCGCCCATGGCCGATCTCTATGCCCTGATCAGCCGCCCGTTCTGGCCCGGCCCGGCCCAGAGCCAGTGGCTGCGGTCAGCCGAGCAGACCGGCACACGCCTGCGGCTCGAGCAGTTGGAGCGTGACAATCGGCGCCTGCGTGGTCTGCTGGGGCTGGCCGGTGCCGATTCCAGAGCTCTGCCGGCCGCGGTGATCTCCCGCGATCCCGCCGGCTGGTGGCAGCAGCTGCTGATTGGCCGCGGCAGCCTGCAGGGCGTGCGTGCCGGCGACGCGGTGGTCGCTCCTGGCGGGCTGATCGGCCGCGTCGCCTCGGTGACCCCCACCACCGCCAACGTGCGCCTGCTCACCGATCCCGGCAGCCGTGTCGGGGTGTGGCTGGGACGCAGTCGTCACAGCGGCCTGCTCAGTGGCATCGGCACGGCCCGGCCGGTGCTGCGCTTCCTGGAAAAGGATCCGGATGCCCGCCCCGGGGACGTCGTCTACACCTCCCCCGCGAGCACGCTGGTGCCCCCCAACCTGCCTGTCGGTGTGATCCAGAGCGTTGATGAGGCTGCCGATCCCGCCCCTGAGGCGCTGGTGCAGCTGAGCGCCCCGGTCGATGCGGTTGATTGGGTTCAGGTGCTCAGACCGTGAGCGGCCTGCTGACGCTGCGCCGGCTGGCGCTGCTCACGGCGCTGCTCGTGCCGTTGCTGACCCTGGCGGCCCCCAACTGGCTTCGACTCGCCGGCATCGGTCCGGCCTGGGCGGTGCTGTGGCTGCTCCCCTGGGCGCTGGCGGAGGGACGTCGCGCGGCCCTGTATGGGGCCGCGGCCCTGGGTCTGATGCTCGATTCGCTGCATGCCTCGCCGCTGACGCTGCTGCCGGGACTGCTGCTGCTGGGTTGGTGGTGGGGTGGCATGGGCTCCCGCCAGGACCCGATCGAGAGCAGCTTCAGCCTGGGGTTGCTCGCCCTGCTGGGCACCGCCCTGCTCAATTTCACCCTGCTGCTGCAGTGGCAGCTGATCGCCTGGCGGGCGGATGCCAGCGTGCCGGCCGTGGCCGAGGGCATGGCCAGCGGGTCGCCGCTGCTGAAGCTGGCCGGCCCGCCCGCAGCCATCCTGGCCCTGCCGATGTGGCGCTGGGATGATCTGGCGGTCGTGGGGGGGACGATGCTGCTGGCCCAGACCCTGATCACCGCCCTGCTGGCTCCTCTGCTCTGCTCCCTGCTGCTGCTGTTCTGGCGTCAGCTCGGGGCCGGCCAGCGCCCGCGTTCCTGATTCCCCCTGTCGATGTCGCCCTCTGTCCCGTCCGGCCCGGCTCGGCCGCCAAGGCTGTCCCGCCGAGCGTTCGCCGCACTGCCGGGGCTGGCGCTGGCGCTGCTGGTTCTCGCCGCCCTGGGGGGCTGCCAGAGCCGCGGGCCGCGAGAGGGCGCCGCTGGCGGCCCGCGCGAGATCAGCGTCTGGACCCTGGACCTGGCTCCCCGCTTCAGCCCCTACATGCAGGCGGTGATCCGTCGCTGGCAGGCGCGCCATCCCGGCGTGACGGTGCGCTGGACGGATGTGCCCTGGAGCTCGGTGGAGCGCAAGCTGCTGGCCTCGGTGTTCGCCCGCACCGCACCCGATCTGGTCAATCTCAACCCCCCCTTCGCCGCCAACCTGGCGAGCAAGGGTGGCCTGCGTGATCTGACGCCGCTGCTGCCGGCGGGCACGCCGCAGCGCTACCTCGATGGCATCTGGCAGGCGGGGCGCCAGGGCGATCTGCAGTTCGCCATCCCCTGGTATCTGACGACGCGGGTGACGATGGCCAACCGCAGCCTGCTGGAGCGGTCCGGCTACCGGGAGCCCCCACGCCGCTGGGAGCAGGTGCCCGCCTATGCCGAGGCGGTGAAGCGCCGCACCGGCCGCTATGCGCTGTTCGTCACGGTGGTGCCCGATGACTCCGCCGAGCTGCTGGAGTCGATGGTGCAGATGGGGGTGCGGCTGCTGGATGAGCGCCAGCGGGCTGCCTTCGCATCGCCGGCGGGCCGGCGCGCCTTCGCCTTCTGGACCGACCTGTACCGCCGCGGACTGCTGCCGCGCGAGGTGGTCAGCCAGGGCTATCGCCGCGCCATCGAGTTGTATCAGGCCGGTGATCTCGCCCAGGTGGCGACGGGTCCCGATTTCCTGCGCAACCTGCAGACCAACGCCCCCGGCATCGCCGCGGTGACCCGCGCCTGGCCGGCGCTGAGCGGCGCTGATGGCAGCGTCAATGTGGCCGTGATGAACCTGGTGGTGCCGCGCCAGAGCCCGCGGGCCCGCGAGGCCCTCGACTTCGCCCTGTTCCTCACCGACGCCGACAATCAGCTCGCCTTCGCCCGGGAGGCGCGGGTGTTGCCCTCCTCCCGCCAGGCCCTCAGTCAGCTGGAGCGGGAGCTGCGCGAGCGCCCGGAACCCGGCGCCAACGGGGCGCTGGTGCGGCAGGCCCGTCAGCTGGCGGCCGGCAGCCTGCGCCAGGCCCGCGTGCTGGTGCCGGCCACCCCCGGGGTCAAGCGGCTGCAGGCGATCATCTACACCCAGCTGCAGCGGGCGATGCTCGGCGAGATCAGCAGTGATGCGGCCCTGGCGGAGGCGAGCCGCCAGTGGGACCGCTATGCCGAGGCCCGCTGGCCCTGACGTCCCTTGCCCTTGCCACAGCAGGGCCTCGTCCCGCGTCACCGCCGGCCGCTGAGGCGGTGAGGATCACGCCGGACCGTGCTGCCTGAGGCCGAGCGGCCGTGCCGAGGCCGCTGCGGCGGATCCGGGGCCCCAGGTCCGGAGGCGCCCGGCGGGAGGCTGGGGCGATCCATGCCCTGGCCCATGCTTCTCATCACGCGGTGAGGGATGCGCCGGTTCGGCGGCAACGGCGCCGCCAGGCCTGCCGTGGACGTCTTCAGGATCGTCCGTCTGGTCGTGCCGCGCCGGGGCATTCAGCCACTGCCCCGCTGTCGCGTCCCCTCGGGAGCGGCAGATCGGCAGCAATCCGCAGAAAAACTTAAATCTGACCGAATTGAGGCGTTGGAAGGGGTCTGCGGGAGTGACTGGTTGTCGCTTGTGAGGGTATGGTTGCGATTCTTCACGCCGTGAGGCTGGGGTCAGGGTCCCTCCGTCGAGGGATCGTGTCGAGCCCCTCGCTGCCGTAGAGCCCCGTCACAAGGAACAGCGCCGATGTCCCTGGAGGATCCGTCCATGCCGTCCCTGCTGAACGGCGAGCGACTCTCCGGCCATGGCCAGTCCCAGGACGCTGAGCACCGCGCCACCTTGCTCGTGGTTGACGACGAACCCGCCGTCCGCCGCGTGCTGGTGATGCGGCTGCAGATGGCCGGCTACCGGGTCGTCTGCGCCGAGGATGGCGAGGAGGCCCTCGAGGTGTTCCAGAAGGAGCAGCCGGATCTGGTGGTGCTCGACGTGATGATGCCGAAGCTGGATGGCTTCGCCGTCTGCCGCCGCCTGCGGGCCGAGTCCTGTGTGCCGATCATCTTCCTGTCGGCGCTCGACGCCATCGCCGAGCGGGTGGCCGGCCTGGATCTGGGGGCCGATGACTATCTGCCCAAGCCGTTCAGCCCCAAGGAGCTGGAGGCCCGCATCGCCACCATCCTGCGGCGCGTCGGCCGCGGCTCGGCCGCTGCGGAACCCCGCGATGCCGCCGCCGGCAGCGGCGTGCTGCGCGTCGGAGATCTGGTGGTGGACACCAACCGCCGTCAGGTGAGCCGCGACGGCCAGCGCATCGCCCTCACCTACACCGAATTCAGCCTGCTGGAGCTGCTGTTCCGCGAGCCTGGCCGGGTGGTGCCCCGCGCCGAGATCCTCGAGCAGCTCTGGGGCTATCCGCCCCGCCGCGCCGCCGACCTGCGGGTGGTGGACGTCTATGTGGCCCGCCTGCGGGGCAAGCTCGAACCCGACCCGCGCAACCCTGAACTGATCCTCACCGTGCGCGGCACCGGCTATGCCTCGCAGCGCATCGGCGACACCAGCCTGGCGGTGGCGGGCTGAGCCTCGCCGTCGGAATCCAGGCCGTGTCTGTCGCCACGGGCAGCCGGCCATCGCGATCGAGCCAGGGACCATGCCAGCTGCTGCAGGTGTCTGAGGCGTCTGCCGCCGAGGTCATGCGGCGGGCTGAGCCGTGGCGCCGGCAGTGCTCGCCCTCGCTCGAGGACGGCAGGGCGCTCGGGCTCCGTCCTGCCAGGGTCAGGCAGATCGTCACCAGGGCGGGCTGCCATGGTGGATGACATCGCAGGGCCTCTCAGCCCGGCCGTTCAGCGGCCCGCCTGACTGGCTGAGGGGATCCCCCATCGATCAGGATGTCGCGTTGATCGAGAGAGCCTGGTGTCTGATCTGCGCGAGACCCGTCTGGAGAAGGCCCGGACGCTGTCGTCCCTCGGCCATGTGCCATACGGCCTGCGCTTCGAGCCCAGCCACCGCACCGTTGAGCTGCAGCAGCAGCACGCCGATCTGGCCAACGGCGAGGAGCGGGATGTCTCGGTGGCCGTGGCTGGCCGGGTGATGACCCGTCGGGTGATGGGCAAGCTCGCCTTCTTCACCCTGGCCGATGAAAGCGGCCCGATTCAGCTCTACATCGAGCGGGCGGCCCTCGAGGCCGCCCATCCCGACAACCCGGAGGTGTTCAAGCAGCTCACCACACTCACGGATGCCGGCGACTGGATCGGCGTGCACGGCAGCCTCAAGCGCACCGACCGCGGTGAACTGTCGGTGAAGGTGGCCCAGTGGCAGATGCTGAGCAAGGCGCTGCAGCCCCTGCCCGACAAGTGGCACGGCCTGGCGGACGTGGAGAAGCGCTACCGCCAGCGCTACCTCGATCTGATCGTTTCGCCGCACACCCGCGAGACCTTCCGCCGCCGCGCCCTGGTGGTGAGCACGATGCGGCGCTGGCTGGATGAGCGCGGCTTCCTGGAGATCGAGACGCCGGTGCTGCAGACGGAGGCCGGCGGCGCCGACGCCCGCCCGTTCGAGACCCATCACAACGCCCTCGACCTGCCGCTGACGCTGCGCATCGCCACGGAGCTCCACCTCAAGCGGCTGGTGGTGGGCGGCTTCGAGCGCGTCTATGAGCTGGGCCGCATCTTCCGCAACGAGGGGGTCAGCACGCGCCACAACCCCGAGTTCACCTCGGTGGAGATCTATCAGGCTCATGCCGACTACCACGACATGATGCAGCTCACCGAGGAGCTGATCGCCGCCTGCGCCCAGGCGGCCTGTGGCGGCACGCAGCTCAGCTATCAGGGCAGTGACATCGATCTGACGCCCCCCTGGCGGCGCGCCACCATGCACGATCTGGTGCGTGAGGCCACCGGACTCGACTTCGGCGCCTTCAGCAGCCGCGACCAGGCCGCCGCGGCGATGAGCGCCGCCGGTCTGGAGGTGCCTGAGGCGGCCGACAGCGTCGGCCGGCTGCTGGTGGAGGCGTTCGAGCAGCGGGTGGAGACGGAGCTGATCCAGCCCACCTTCGTGCTCGATTATCCGGTGGAGAATTCACCGCTGGCCCGCGCCCATCGCAGCAAGCCCGGCCTGGTGGAGCGCTTTGAGCTGTTCATCGTCGGCCGCGAGACCGCCAATGCCTTCAGCGAGCTGATCGATCCGGTGGATCAGCGCCAGCGGCTGGAGGCCCAGCAGGAGCGCCGCCGCGCCGGTGATCCGGAGGCGCAGACGGTGGATGAGGACTTCCTCCATGCCCTGGAGATCGGCATGCCGCCCACTGGCGGTCTGGGCATCGGCATCGATCGGCTGGTGATGCTGCTAACCGACAGCGCCTCGATCCGTGATGTGATCGCCTTCCCGCTGCTGCGGCCTGAGCCGCGGGAGGCCGTGGGCGCTGTCGCGGCTGAAGCCCAGCCGCAGACGTCGCAACCCTCCGCCTGATCCGCGTGTCTGCAACCCAGCACCGGAGCCCCAGGTCTGCCTCCTCCGTCCTGACCGCCGTGCCGGGCCTCCCGCGGTGGGGCGCTCTTCAGGCCTGGTGACGGCCGTGCCGCCAGTGCAGGCAGCCGTGGCGGCAGGCGGTCCGGCCCGCTGAGCTGTGCACCGTACCCCCGCAGTGAGATAATCACCATCAGTAGGCAATCACCCCCAGCGGGGGCCCCCAGTCATGAGCGGCGAGCGCGTCGGTTTTCGCTTCAAACACGCCGATGCCGTGGTGAAGCGCAACCCCCAGGGGCGATCGCGCCGGGGTTGGGTGATGGAGCCGGTGGAGCAGACCACCAGCCGTGGCACCAAGATGCCCGCCTACCGCATCCGCTGGCGTGACAGCGAGCGCCCTGAGATCGTCCTGCAGCACATGCTGATCGCCGATCCTGATCCCACTCCCCCGCCCGAGGGAGTCAGTCTGGTGCCGCCGGCCCCCAAGGCCTGAGCACGTCCACTGAGCTGCTGCCACGGCGCCGCGGTGAGTTGGGCGGCGGTGTCGGTTTCAGGGGCTGTGGTGTGCCGGCCTGAACTGTGGGTGCCCCGCAAGGCCATCCGGGCTGCCGCCAGGCTCGACCTGAGGCTGTCCCCTGTGGCGTCTCCCTCGCCCTGTGCCAGGAGCTGGCAGCCGGCCGGGACGACCGTTCAGCGCATTGATGCTGCCAGCCGCGGCCGTCCTGGCTGGGCGGCACCGGTCGGCAGGACCGCCATCGGCCTGGTCCGGTACGGGGTGCGCCGGGCCGGGCCCGCGGTGGCAACGCCTACCGCAGCGGACCGCCCCGGCCTGATGGGATGGAGCCATGGCAACGGCAACCACCCCCCTGATCGAGCGGCAGGCCCTGGCCGAGCTCAACACGCTGCGCGACTCACCGGGCTGGATCCGTCTGGCGTCCCACCTGCTGACGATCGTGGTGGGCGGGGTGCTGTGGCGGCTCGAGGCCTTGCCCCTGGCTCTGCGGCTTGTGGGCCTGCTGATCAGCGGCATCGGCCTGGCCACCTGTTTCGCGCCGCTGCATGAGTGCGGCCACCGCACCGCGTTCCGCAGCCGGCGCCTCAACGACGCCGTGGCCTGGTGGATGGGCCTGCTGAGCTTCTACAACGCCGATGCCTACCGCCGCTATCACCAGTGGCACCACCGCTACACCCACCAGCCGGGCCTCGATCCCGAGCTGGAGGATCCGGTTCCCACCACCCTGGCCGGCTATCTGCGCGAGCTGAGCGGGTGGAACTGGTGGATCGGCAAGCTGCGCGGCCACGCCCGCCTGCTCTGGGGTGATCTGAGCCACCTCCCTTACCTGAGCCCCGAAGTCATCCCCCAGGTGCGCCGTTCGATCCGGCTCCAGTTCGGCGTCTACGGCTTGGTG
Organism: uncultured Cyanobium sp.; assembly: GCA_964396755.1. GTDB lineage: Bacteria > Cyanobacteriota > Cyanobacteriia > PCC-6307 > Cyanobiaceae > Cyanobium. The sequence goes on from CAYNGR010000018.1 coordinate 10,328, forward strand.
GCGGCGCTGTCGTTGATCGGCGCCAACGGCTTTCTGCTGTGGAGCTGGCTACTGCCGCTGGCGATCGGCCAGCCCTTCCTGCGCCTGCTGCTGCTGGCGGAGCACACCGGCTGCGCCTACGGCGACGACGGACTGGCCAACACCCGCACCACGCTCACCCTGGCGCCGTTGCGCTGGCTGATGTGGAACATGCCGTTCCACGCCGAGCACCACCTCTATCCCTCACTGCCGTTCCACGCCCTGCCGGCCGCCCATGTCTGGATCGGTCCGCGCCTGCAGCACCTCGACCGCGGGTATCTCGCCGTGCACCGCGACCTGCTGAGCCGGCTGGCCAGCCTCGGCCAGCCGGCATGAGCGGCGCTGCCACCGAGCGGTTCGAGCTCGGCCACTGGTCACTGCGCTGCGGCCAGACGATCGCTGACGCCCAGCTCGGCTTCCTGCAGATCGGCGCACTGAACAGCGACCGCTCCAATCTCGTGCTGGTGCCCAGCTCCTATGGCGCCCGGCCTGAGGATCTGGCCTGGCTGGCGGGGCCGGTGCTGGATCCGCAGCGCTGGTGCATCGTCATCGCCGGCATGTTCGGCAACGGCGTCTCCAGCAGCCCCAGCCATGGGGGGATGGGCCTGGCGGAGCAGGGCTGGCTGGTGCATCACGTCGACAATGTCGGCGCCCAGCAGCGGTTGCTGCAGGAGCGCTTCGGGGTCGAGCGCCCGGCGTTGATCTACGGCTGGTCGATGGGGGCGCAGCAGGCCTACCAGTGGGCCGTCAGCCATCCCGAGCGGGTGGAGCGGATCTGTTGCGTGTGCGGCACGGCGCGCACCTCCCCTCACAACCGCCTGTTCCTGCTCAGCCTGCGACAGGCGCTCACGGCCGACTCCCACTGGACCGGCAGCGGCTTCAGCGGGGTGCCGGAGCAGGGCCTGCGCACCTACGCGCTGATCTACGCCAGCTGGGCAGCCAGCCAGCCTTTCTTCCGCGGCATCACCGAGGCCTCGGTGGAGCAGCACGTCGAGGAGCGCTGGCTGCCGGCCTACCGCCGCCACGACCCGCGCGATCTGATCGCGATGCTCGACACCTGGTTGGCCAACGATGTGGCCGGCGGCGACGATCTGGCCGCCGCCCTGGGCGGCATCTCCGCCCGCACCGCCGTCGTCGCCTGCAGCCGCGACCTTTACTTCACGGTCGAGGACATGGCGGCCGAGGCCGCCGCCATCCCCGGCGCCCGGTGGCACGTGCTCGATTCGCTGCTGGGGCACCGCGCCGGCAATCCCCACAGCAGTCCGGCGGAGCAGCGGCAGCTGCGCCGCATCGTCGATCAGCTGCTGAGCGGCTGAAGGGGCCGCGGCCCTGCTCGCCTCCCCGTTCCCACGCGCCCCACGCCTCGACCCATGACCGATCTCGCCAGCCTGGCCCGCGACCAGGAGCTGCGCTTCCTGTTGATCTCGTTCACCGATCTGTTCGGCATGCAACGGGCCAAGCTCGTGCCGGCCGCGGCGATCGCCGCGATGGGGCGCGATGGGGCCGGCTTCGCCGGGTTCGCCGCCTGGCTCGATCTCAGCCCCGCCGATGGCGATGTGATGGCCATCCCCGATCCCGCCAGCCTGATGCGCCTGCCCTGGCAGCCGGAGGTGGGCTGGGTGGCGGCCGAGCTGATGCTCAATGGCGAGCCGATGGACCAGTGCCCGCGCCGTCTGCTGCGCCGTCAGCTGGAGCGGGCCGCAGCGCTCGGCTATGAGCTGCGCAGCGGGGTCGAGGCCGAATTCTTTCTGCTCCAGCCCGACGGTGCCGCCATCGCCGATCCCGCCGACAGCCAGGAGAAACCCTGTTACGACCAGCTGGCGCTGATGCGCCGCTATCCGCTGATCGCCCAGCTGATGGATGGCATGGAGCAGCTGGGCTGGGGCCCGTACCAGGCCGACCATGAGGATGCCAACGGTCAGTTCGAGCTCAACTGGACCTACGCCGACGCCCTGACCACCGCCGATCGCCACGCCTTCTTCAAGGTGATGGTGAAGGCGCTGGCGGAAGCCGAAGGCCTGCGGGCCAGCTTCATGCCCAAGCCGTTCAGCGGTCTCACCGGCAACGGCTGCCACACCCATCTGTCGCTGTGGGATGCCGCGGGCGTCAACGCCTTCCATGACCCTGGCGGCGATCTGGGACTGTCGCGGCTCGCCTATCACTTTCTCGGTGGCCTGATCGCCCACGCGCCGGCGCTGTGCTGCCTCACCAATCCGACGGTGAACAGCTACCGCCGTCTGGCGGCGCCGCCCCCCAGTTCCGGCGCCAGCTGGAGTCCGGCGGGGGTGAGCTACGCGGGCAACAACCGCACCCACATGGTGCGCATCCCCGATGACCAGCGCCTGGAGCTGCGTCTGCCGGACGGCTCGGCCCATCCCTACCTGCTGCAGGCGGCGGTGCTGGCGGCGGGCCTCGACGGGGTGCAGCGACAGCTCGACCCTGGCCCCCGCCGCGACAATGACAATGCCGCCCAGCCGCTGCCGGCCGGCAGCTGTGCGCCCCTGCCGGCCTCCCTGGGTGAGGCGCTGGAGGCCTTCGCGGCCGACACGGTGCTGCGCAACGCCCTTGGCGAGTCCTTCTGCCGGTCCTACGAGCGCCTGCGTCACCGTCAGTGGAACAGCTTCTGCCGTGAGGTGAGCAGCTGGGAACGGGCCCACGGCCTCGATGGCTGAAGGCGCCGCGTCAACGTGATTGGGAGCGACCGCCCGCGTCAGCCAGGGGCCCAGCCAGCGGGCCGGCTGTCAGGCCCCTGGTTCCGCACGCCGCCGACTGGCGATGCGTTGGCTGCTGGGCTGCACCCGCCCGCCAGCGCCGAGGCGAGGGGTGCGTGGCACGGGGCGGCTGCCGCAGGGGTCGCAGCCGGGTGGGCTGCAGCCGGCTTGATGTCCGCGCCGCGGGGGGCCTGCAGCGGCAGCTTCCGCCTGGCGGGCCGCCCGAAAACCCGGCTCTGAGGCTGGCTGCCAGCAGGGCTGGTGCTATGGACCGGCTGGCAGGGCGGCTTCAGGGTCTGATGCGCTGCCGGAGCGCCTCCAGTTCCTGCTGGGCTTCGAAGGCGGCCCAGGCGTCGTGGAGATTGCTCTCCCCGCCAGGGTCCGTCGTGTCGCTGGCCTGTGGGCTGCCGTTGCCTGCCGCCGCCGTGGAGCCGGCTGCCGATGTTCTGGAGGCCGCCGCCTGCCTGCCCAGCTGGCTGAGCTCCCACTCCACGGCGCCGAAGCGCTGGCCCAGCTCGGCGAGGGCCTGCCAGCGCTGGCGCCCCTGCTCCATCAGGCCGGCTACATGCGCGGCGGCCCGGGTCGCCAGCTCCTCGGCGCCGGCGGCCCGGGCCCGCTCCACCCGCTGCTGCCAGCTGCGGATCTCGCTGGCCAGCTGCAGTAGGGCTGCACGGGCGCTCTCGGCCTCCTCCTGCAGCTGCAGCCGCCGGCGCCGCAGCGTCTCCAGGCGGTCGCGCCGCTCCTGCTCGGCCAGCAGCGCCTCCTGATCGGGGTTCGAGCGCAGAAAGCCCTCCAGTTCCGTCTCCAGCCGTGCCTCCAGATCGTCGAGCCAGCTCATGGCGCGGTCCCGGTCGGCCCCTCATCCGCCGCGGCACTGCCCGGCGGGCGGGTGATCAGGGGGGCCTCGATCTCCTGCTGCAGCGGCGTGATCGCCGCCTCGCGGGAGCGCAGCAGCAGCTGGGTGAGCCTGGCGATCGCCCCGTCACCCAGCTCCTGTTCGCCGATGCGGTCGAAGGCGCGCCGGTAGAGCTCCTCGAGCTCACCGATCAGTTCCTCGCGCAGCGAGCGCATCGCCTGCCGCTGTTCCTCTCTGCTCATGCGTGCGGTTGGGCGCGCTGGCGCCGCGGGCTCTGCAGCGAGTCTGCCTGGGCCCCACGGCCGGCGCCGCCCGCGGGCGGGCCCTGTCCGCACGGGATGCATGCTCAGGGCGACCACAGCCAGCGCTCCAGGCTGCCAAGCGCTGCCGGCCATTGCCCCGCGGCGCTGCTGACCGTGTCCCCGCGGCCATTCGCCGGGCCCGGGGCGTTTCATCATGTGCGCGGCTGCGGTCGCGGCCTTCGCCAGCTCTCGGGCCCTGCCACCGGTTGCCCCGCGGTAGCGCGGGTGACCAGGCCGGTGGGTCTGCCGGACGGTGCGGCCGCCCGGTCCGTCAGGCCGGCTGCAGCAGGTGCAGCGACAGGTCGCCGGCGGGATCGCTCCAGCGCTGCAGGCCCCGCCAGCCGGCCCGCTGCGCCAGGGCCAGGAAGGCCTCGGGGCTGTACTTGACGCTGTACTCGGTGATCAGCGGCTCGCCGGCGGCAAAGCTCCACTGACGGCCCGCCAGCTGCACCGTCTGCTTCTGCAGGCTCACCAGCGCCATGGCGATGCGGCTGCGCTGCGGCTGCCAGCGGGCTTCGTAGCGGAACCGCTCCAGCCGGAAATCACCGCCGAGGTCGCGGTTGAGGCGCCGCAGCAGGTTGAGGGCGAAGGCCGCTGAAACGCCGGCCCGGTCGTCGTAGGCCGCCTCCAGTCGCTCCACAGGCTTGGGTTGGTCGATGCCGATCAGCAGGCGGCTGTCCTCCCCCAGCAGCTGGCGGAAGCGCCGCAGCAGCGCCTCGGCCTCCTCGGGTTCGAAGTTGCCGATCGAGCTGCCCGGGTAGAAGCCCAGCCTCCGCCCCGCGTCCAGCCAGGGATGGGCCGGCAGCCGCTCCAGGGCGCTGTAGTCGCAGCACAGGGCCAGCATCGGCACGGCCGGATGGCGCTCCTGCAGGGCCTGGCAGGCGCTGTGCACGTGGTCGGCACTGATGTCGAGCGCCACGTAGGCCTGCGGCTCCAGCGCCTCCAGCAGCGGCGAGACCTTGCGGGCGCTGCCGGCACCGAACTCCACCAGCACCCCTTCCCCCAGGGCAGCGGCCAGGGCACCTGCCTGGCGCTCCAGCAGGGCCGTTTCGGTGCGGGTGAGCGTGTACTCCGGCTGGTCGCAGATGGCGTCGAACAGGCGCGACCCCTCGGCGTCGTACAGCAGCCAGGCTGGCAGCTGACGGGGGTGTCTCTGCATCCCTTCGCTCACCAGCCGGGCCATGTCCGCCGCTGGTGGATGCAGATCGAGCAACTGCAGCCTGGCCGGCCCCGGGGAGAGCGCCATCAGCGTGCCAGGCGCAGACCCGCAGCCATCCAGCGGCTGGCCGGCGGAAAGAAGTTGCGGTAGGTCAGCCGTGCGTGGCCCGGCGGTGTCAGGAAGCAGCTGCCGCGCAGCACGAACTGGGAGGTCATGAACTTGCCGTTGTACTCACCCACCGCCCCGGCTGCCGCCTGGAAGCCCGGGTAGGGCCGGTAGGGGCTGGATGTCCACTGCCACAGCAGACCGAACGCCTCCGGCAGGGCGCTGCTGGCGGCGGCCAGCTCCCATTCGGCCTCGCTGGGCAGGCGTGCCCCGCTCCAGCGGGCGAAGGCGTCGGCCTCGAACCAGCTCAGATGCCGCACGGGGGCCTGGGGATCGCGCCGCTGCAACCCCGCCAGCGTGAATTCCGCGTCGCCGCGCCAGTAGCGGGGAGCCTGCCAGCCGCGCTGCTGCACCAGCGCCCAGCCCTCGCTCATCCACAGCTCCGGCCGGCGGTACCCGCCATCGGCGATGAACGCCTCCAGTTCGGCGTTGCGCACCAGGGTCGAGGCCAGCTCGAACGGCTCCAGCCACTGGCGGTGCCTCGGCGCCTCGTTGTCGAAGTGGAAGTCGGCGGACCCAGCCGGATGGCCGATCTCCACCAGTCCTGCCGGGAAGGCCAGCCATTGCCGCGCTGTCGCGTTGCTCTGGCACAGCTCTCGCCAGCGGGCCTCCGGCCCGTTGCCGTCCTGGCGGTAGGCCGGCTCCAGGGGCTGGCGGCCGAAGCCGTCGAGCAGATCCATCAGCAGCAGCTCCTGGTGCTGCTGCTCGTGCTGCAGCCCCAGCTCCAGCAGCGCTGTCAGCTCCTGCACCAGGGCGTCGTCGTCGCGGCGCTCCAGGCTGGTGAGCAGGGCCGCCAGGGCCTCATCCACCCGCCGCCGCCAGGCCAGCACCGCGCCGATCGCCGGCCGCGTCAGCAGGCCGCGCTGGGGCCGCGGCTGACGGCAGCCGACCGCCTCGTAATAGGAGTTGAACAGGTAGCCCCAGCGCTGCTCGGGGGGCTGCCAGTCGCGGCCATGGTCGGGAAGCAGCCGCCCGGCGTGAGGCTCGAGCACGAAGGTGCTGAAGAACCAGGTGGTGTGCCCCAGGTGCCATTTGGGCGGGCTGGCGTCGGCCATCCCCTGCAGGCAGAGATCCTCCGGTTCCAGCGGCGCGATCAGCGCCTCACTGAATGCCCGCACCTGCCGCAGCCGTTGTGCCAGGCCAGCGAGGTCTGCCCCGCGTGCGGCGATCGCAGGTGGCGGAGCGCCCATCAACCGTGGCCTGACTGGAGCGACCCTAGGGATGTTCCCTACGATCCGCCAACCACGACGACCGGACAGGCCAGACCATGGGCGGCATCTGCGCAGGCTTCACCGATGCCGTTGGCCACACCCCTCTGATCCGGCTGCGGGCCCTCAGCGAGCTCACCGGCTGCGACATCCTGGGCAAGGCCGAGTTCATGAACCCCGGCGGTTCGGTCAAGGACCGGGCGGCCCTGGGCATCCTGCAAGAGGCGGAGGCCTCCGGCGAGCTGCGGCCCGGCGGCACCGTGGTGGAGGGCACCGCCGGCAACACGGGCATCGGCCTGGCCCATCTCTGCAATGCCCGCGGCTACCGCTGCCTGATCGTCATTCCCGAGACCCAGTCCGCCGAGAAGATCGGCCTGCTGCGCAGCCTCGGCGCCGAGGTGCGCACTGTGCCGGCCGTGCCCTACGCCGATCCCAACAACTACGTGAGGCTCTCCGGCCGCATCGCCGCCGAGACGCCCGGGGCGGTCTGGGCGAATCAGTTCGACAACCTCGCCAATCGCCGCGCTCACTACAACAGCACCGGTCCCGAGATCTGGGAGCAGTGCGAGGGGAAGCTGGATGCCTGGGTGGCCGCCACCGGCACCGGTGGCACCTATGCCGGCGTGGCGCTCTACCTCAAGGAGCGCAGCGAGGCCGTCCGCTGCGTGCTCGCCGACCCCCACGGCAGCGCCCTCTACAGCTGGGCCACCAGCGGTGAGCTGCGCAGTGAGGGCAGCTCGATCACCGAGGGCATCGGCAACAGCCGCGTCACCGCCAACCTGGAGGGCGCCCCCGTCGATGACGCTGTGCGCATCGACGATCAGAGCGCCCTGGAGACCATCTACCGGCTGCTCTGGCAGGAGGGCCTGTTCCTGGGCGGCTCGGTCGGGATCAATGTGGCGGCGGCGGTGGAGACGGCCCGCCGGCTGGGCCCCGGCCACCGCATCGTCACCGTGCTCTGCGACGGCGGCGACCGCTATCGCTCCCGCCTTTATGACGGCGACTGGCTGGCCGGCCGCGGCCTGCACCAGCCCCAGCGTTCCGCAGAGGAGCCGCAGGGATGACGGACGTCGCTGCTCCGGGTCGGCTGATCGGTGAGCGCTACCGCCTGGAGCGTCAGCTCAGTGGCTCCATGCCGGCCGCGGCCGCCACGGCCCAGGGCACGCTCTGGCTGGCCCGTGACCAGCTGGCCGCCGAGGCGCCCTGCGCCCTGCGTCAGCTCGGCCCCCAGGCGGATCAGCGGCGAGCCCGGGAGATCTGGGCGCGGTTGCAGGAGGTGCTGCATCCCCAGGTCCCCCGGCTGGGGCCGGCGCTGAGTGACGGCGACGCGCTGTGGCTGGTGCGCGAATGGCAGGCCGGCCGCAGCTATGGCCAGATGCTCGCCGCCCGCGCTGAGCGTCAGCTGGTGTTCGGCGCCGGGGAGGTGCTGCTGCTGCTGCGCCAGCTGCTGCCCGTGCTGGCGGCCCTGCACAGCCAGGACCTGCTGCATGGCGATCTCAGCGTCGACAACCTGCTGCGCCGGGACAGCGACGGCCTGCCGGTGCTGCTCGACTTCGGTCTGGTGCGCGGCATGGCGGCCGCGGCGGGACAGGACCCCGGGGCTCTCGGTGCCACCGCCGGCTATGCGCCGCCGGAGCTGGCGCGCGGTGAACCGGCCGAACCCTGGATGGATCTGCATGCCCTGGGTGTGGTGGCCCTGGTGCTGCTCAGCGGCGATCCACCGGCGGCGCTGCTGGATCCGGCCAGCCTGCAGTGGCGCTGGCCCGTGGCCCTCGAGCCGGAACCGGCCCTGCGCCACCAGCTGCAGCGCCTGCTCGAGCGCGATCCCTCCCGTCGCTTCGCCTCCGCCGCTCAGGCGCTGCAGGCCTTGCAGGCCGTGGAGGTGCCCGACAGCACCGGTCCGGTGCCGCGGGCGGACCGCACCGTGATGCTGGTGCCGCCTGCCCAGCCACCGTCCCAGCCCGAGCGCGCTGCTGCCGCGCAGACGGGCCCGTCGCTGATCGACATCCGCAGCTTCCAGAACCAGGATCCCGACCCCCAGCCCAGGGACCGCCCGGCGGTTCAGGCCGCCGTTGCGCCGGCCGCGGCCATCGGTTCGATGACGCAGCCGCCGGCACCGGTGCGGATCCGCAGCCGTGATGAGGAACGGGAGGAGGCCGCCGAGGGAGGTCTCTGGCCCGTGCTGGTGGCTCTGGTGCTGTCGGCCGTGGTGGGCACCGCGCTTGGCTGGTGGTGGCTGGGCGGGGGCCGCAGCCAGGGACCGGCTCCCGACACCAGCAGCGAACAGCCCGCCACGCTGCCGCCAGGCGAGGTCGACCAGCGACAGCAGCTGCTCGATCGCCTGCGGGCCCTGCAGGTGGATCGGGGCTGGTTCCTGCGTCTGGTCAACGCCAGCCTGCTGGCCCAGTACCCGGAGCGCCGCGGCCGGCTGCCCAGCGACAGCCTCGACGACGCGCCGCTGCGCCGGGTCTGGAATGAACTGGCCGAGGAATGGCTGGCCCGGGTGGAGCAGCTGCCCCTGTCGCTGCGTCAGCGCCTCGGCAGCCTGCGCCAGAGCGACTGGCTGGGGCGTCAGGAAGCCCTGCTGCGCCAGGGGATCGCCGAGCCGGTGCTGCGCCACCTGGTGTCGGCCAGCGCCCGCGGCCTGCTGCCGGGCCGCTCCGCCGCCGACATGCCCGATGAGCCGTTCCGGCAGCTTTGGTTTGCCGCCGCTGATCAGGTCCTGGAGAACCTGCGTGTCGAGCCGATCACGGCCGGCTCCACCACCACCCAGGTGCTTTCCGCCGAGGTGCCCGCGGGCGGCGCCCGCCTGTTCGTGATCCGGCTGCCGGCCCGGCACGGCCTGGCGCTGGGCGTCAATGGCACGCCGCTGCTGCAGATGAGCCTGTATGGCGCCGATGGCACGCCGCTGGAGGCCAGCGGCCCGCTGCGGGTGGTCAGCCTGCCATCGGGCAAGGCCAGCTCGCCCGTGCAGTTGATCGTCGGCAACGAGGGGGTGGCTCCGGCTCCGATCAGCCTGTCGCTGCGGGCCGATCCGCCGCCGCCCCCTGCCGTGGCGCCGCCGGCCGATCCGTCGCTGCCCGATCCGGGGGCGGGCCCCGCCGCGCCCGCCGGTGAGGCCGACGACGACAGCAGCCCGTCCGTTCAGGTTGATGGTGAGACTCCGGCGGCCACCGATGGCGCTGCACCGGTGGAGCGGCCCTGAACCCTTGAGAACGCCCTCGGCCCCTGGCCTGAGGTTGCTACTGAAAGATGACGAGAGTGTTGCGGCTGCCTGGTTCTCAGCCTTGCCGCTGGCGCTGGTGCCGCACGGATCACAACTTCTTCACAGCCTTGGAGCATAATGGTTGAAACGGCGCCACTTGCCGCCGAAGCCATCACTCCCACGCTCGAAAAATCATGTATCAACTCGAAGATGCCTATAAGTTCACGATCGAGAACGGCATCGTGACTGCAATTTTTGAGTTTGAAGATGGAATCTGGAAACCGGAGAGCATCGACCCTGATGAGACTTATAGCGTTGACCCCTCAGATGTAAATGTGGTGATTAAAACCGAAGTTGAGAATGGCGTCACCAAGACCGAGCGCTATGTCGGAGTCAATACCGCTAACGGCTTGGTCTTCTATGAGCAAGATGACGATGATGACTCGGACGATGATTCGGGATCGGGCCAGGAGGACGATCTCTATCGATTCACGTTTGACGACGGCAACAATGTTACATCTGTCTCCAAGTTCGACGATGGCTTGTGGAAGCAGCTGCGCCTGGATGGCAACGAAACCTATGCCGTAGACCCCACCCTCGGAAGACTTAGGGTCATCAAGACTGAAATTGATGATGGCGAGGTCGAAACTGAGATCTATGAGGATCTAGATGCCAACGGCGATTATGTCGAGATCGGCTCCAGCCAGGATCTCGACGATGATGTCTACGTAGGTGGCACCACGGCCGACCAGGCGCGCGGCGGCTTGGGCGACGATGAAATTTATGGTAACGGCGGCGATGACGACCTGTACGGAGATGATGGTGATGACGATCTCTTCGGCGACGATGGCAGTGATGATCTCTATGGCGGTTCGGGGGTCGATGAGCTTTATGGCGGGGGCGGCAACGATCTGATCGCCGGCGACTCTGGTGCTGACGATCTGCGTGGCAATGACGGCAGCGACGACCTCGATGGGGGCGCTGGTCACGACATGCTTCAGGGCGGCAACGGCACCGACAAGCTGACTGGCGGACTCGGTTTGGACAGGCTGACCGGTGGACTGGCTGCTGATTCCTTCGTTTATTCCTCCAAGCTGGATTCCGTGGTCGGAAGCGGACGCGATGTGATCGTAGATTTCAGTGCTGCGCAGAGGGATCGGCTCAACCTGTCGGCGATCGATGCCAACGAGCAATTGGTTGGCAATCAAGCCTTCAGCTGGCTCGGCACCCGTGCCTTCAGTGGCAGGGCTGGACAGTTGCGCTATTCCGTCAGCCCCTCGCCAAGTGGTCTCGTGCTTCAGGGGGATCTCAATGGTGATCGGGCTGCGGACTTCGAGATCGCACTGCTCGGCCTCAGCAGTCTGACCAGCTCCCAGGTGCTGCTCTGAACCGTCGGTTCGCGGGCTGGTCGCCTTGACCGCGGCCGGCCCGCATCGGACTGAAATGGCCGAGCCGGAGGTTCAATTTTTTGGAGTGGGCATGGAATCGTGCCCACTCCCCACGGCATCGAACCAAGGAGGCCTGCCGATCCCGCCTTGGTGGCAGTTGTCCAGGAGCCTGGTGCGCACAGACCCAGGCCACCTCTCCACAGACGCCCCTGAATCCGCCTAGAACGCTGTCGCCGCAACAGATCTGTGCGAGAGAATGGGCTTATGCCCAAGGCCTTCCGCCCCTGGTGGCCTGAGCGGACGACCCTGCTGCCGCTCTCACCGGGTGACTGGTTCTCGAGCGATCATCGGTTGTATGTCCTGCTGGATCTGGTGAATGAGCTGGATCTCTCGCCGATCCTGATCCCTGCTCAGGCCAAAGATCCCCGTGGGGAGAAGGGCTTTGACCCCAGGGCGATGACGATGCTTTCGCTCTACGCCTACTGCGTCGGCATCGTGTCCTCCCGCAAGATCGAGCGTGCCTGCTACGAGGATCTGGCCTTTCGCGTGCTGACGGCCAACCAGCAGCCGGACCACAGCCGTATCAGCGAGTTCCGGCGCCGCAATCTCGATGCCCTCAAGGGCCTGTTCGTTCAGATCCTGCGCCTCTGCCAGAAGGCCGGGATGGTGAGCCTGGGCCATGTGGCCTTGGATGGCACGAAGGTTCAGGCCAATGCCTCCAATCACAAGGCCATGAGCCACGAACCGATCCTCAGGCCGGAGAAGGAGCTGGAGATCAATGGCCCGCGAACCGTAGGCTCCAGCGGCTCAGCAGGCTGAGCTGAACAGAAAGGCCGAGACGGCAGAGGCCCAGGCCAAAGCCGCGCGGGAGAAGGCCATCGAGGTGGCCAAGCAGGCCGGCCTGGAACCGCCGGATCTGGAACCTCTGGCCGTCGAGGCGATGCCCAGGAGAGGCCTGGCCCGCAAGGCCGATGGCACCCCGACCAGGAAGACCCAGCGCAATTTCACGGATCCCGACAGCCATCTGATGCAGTCAGGCGGGTCATATCTGCAGGGCTACAACTGCCAGGTGGCGGTGGACAGCGACCACCAGGTGATCGTGGCGGTGGGGGTGAGCAACCAGCCGCCGGATGTCGAGCATCTGGAGCCCATGCTCCAGCGCATCACGGCCACAGCCGGTGCACTGCTGGAGGTGATGACGATGGACGCCGGCTATTGGAGCGAGGGCAACGCCAAGTGCTGCAGCGATCAGGGCATCGACGCCTACATCGCCACCGGCCGGCTGCCGCATGGGCAGCCACCGCCGCCGAAACGGGGGCCGCTGCCCAGAGATGCCGATGCCAGAACCCGCATGGCTCGCAAGCTCAGGAGCAAACAGGGATCAGCGATCTATGCCCAGCGCAAGGCGATCGTGGAGCCGGTGAACGGGCAGATCAAGGAGGCAAGGGGCCTGCGCTGCTTCCTGTTGAGGGGCATGGAGAAGGTCGATGGTGAATGGCACCTGATCGCGTCCACGCACAACCTGCTCAAGTTGTTCCGTTACCGACGATCACAGCAGCAGGTCATGGCGGCAGCCGGTGGATGAAGATCCATGGTCCTGGCGGCAGCAGCCAGGGGTGAATCCTCGCCATCGATCGCACTCCCAGCAGAACCGCTCCGCAGGACGCATGCGACGGTGCGGTCTATTCGCCGACTCGAGCTGCTGCGGCTCTATCGGCAACAAACTCCTAGGGGGAAGAGCCGCCTGCCTCGGCGGCAGCGCCTGCGGGCTGATTCAGTAGCGGGCGATCGCGGCGCGTGCCTCCTTCGCCTCGGTCTTGCGCTTTTCCTCGTGGCGCTTGTCGTGCAGCTTGCGGCCCTTGCCCAGGCCCAGGGTCACCTTGATCCAGGAGCCCTTCAGGTGCACGTTCAGCGGGATCAGGGTGAGTCCCTTCTGCTCGAGGGCCACCCGCAGCTTGTCGATCTCCTTGCGGTGGGCCAGCAGTTTGCGCACCCGCAGCGGCTCATGGTTGAAGAAGCGGCCGGCGTGGCTGTGGGGGGAGATGTGCACGTTGTGCAGCTGCAGCTCGCCGCCCCGGATCAGGCAGAAGCCGTCACGCAGGTTGCACTGGCCGGCTCGGATCGACTTGACCTCGGTGCCCAGCAGCTCGATGCCGCATTCGAGCGTCTCGAGGATCTCGTATTGATGACGCGCGAAGCGGTTGTCGGCCAGCAGGCGATGGGCGGGGTCCGTGCCCTTGCCGCTCTGGCCCCTCCGGCCTGGTCCCTTGGCCATCCCCGCTGTCCACTGCGCCTCGTCCTCCGACCCTAGGGGGCCTGCTCCGCCGGCTCCATCTCCGCTGAAGCCGGCAGCGGCGCCGGTCCGTGCAGCGGGGCGCCGCTCCAGGGGCGCACCGGCCTGGTGGCGGCACCCGGGGCGCTCCTCGAGGCAGTCCCGGTACCCTGCAGGCCATGGCGATCGTCTCCTCCCAGTCGGGCTCCGCTCCGGAGCGCCGCCGCGGCTCCGCCGCCGGGGGGGCTGGTCAGGCCGGGCCCAGCGACGCTCCGCTCGCGGGGGGCGGCCGCAGCGGCCTGCTTGACCCCCGCGCCGATGACGACATGGCCGGTGCCGACGCTGGCGTTGACACCGCGGTCAGCGAGTCCGTTCCGCGCGAGGACGGTCTCCGCCCCCGGCGCCTCGACGACTACATCGGCCAGTGCGAGCTCAAGCAGGTGCTGGCCATCGCCGTGGAGGCCACCCGCAGCCGCGGTGAGGCCCTCGATCACGTGCTGCTGCACGGCCCCCCCGGCCTGGGCAAGACCACGATGGCTCTGGTGCTGGCCGAGGAGCTGGGGGTGCGCTGCCGCATCACCAGCGCCCCGGCCCTGGAGCGTCCGCGCGACATCGTCGGCCTGCTGGTGAACCTGCAGCCGCGCGAGGTGCTGTTCATCGACGAGATTCACCGGCTCAACCGGGTGGCCGAGGAGCTGCTCTACCCGGCGATGGAGGACTTCCGCCTCGATCTCACCGTCGGTAAGGGAACCACCGCCCGCACCCGCACCCTGCCGTTGCCTCCCTTCACCCTGGTGGGTGCCACCACCCGGGCCGGTTCGCTCAGTTCGCCGCTGCGGGATCGCTTCGGCCTGGTGCAGCGTCTGGAGTTCTATGGCCTCGACGATCTGCGGGCGATCGTGGAGCGGGCCGCCGGGCTGCTGCAGCTGCCGCTCGAAGCCGGCGCCGCCCTGGAGGTGGCGCGCCGCTGCCGCGGCACCCCGCGCATCGCCAACCGGCTGCTGCGGCGCGTGCGCGATGTGGCGGCGGTGCGGGGCCAGCAGCGCATCCCGGCGTCCCTGGTGGAGGAGGCCCTGCAGCTGCATCGTGTCGATGGCCGCGGCCTCGATGCCTGCGACCGTCGCCTGCTCAACCTGCTCGATCAGGCCCATGGCGGCGGGCCGGTGGGCCTGGAGACCCTGGCCGCCGGCCTCGGGGAGGACCCCGCCACCCTCGAGACCGTGATCGAGCCGTTTCTGCTGCAGCTCGGCTTCCTGCAGCGCACGCCGCGCGGCCGGGTGCTCACCGATGCCGGTCGTGCCCATCTCGCCCACAGCCATGGCGTCTCGCTTGGGGCCGCATGAGCGCTCGCGCCGTCGCCGCGCCCTCCGTAGCGTCTCGCTGCCGACCTGCCTGGGCCTGCTCGGGGTCGCGATGGCCGTGGCCCCTGCCCGCAGCCGACCAGCGTCCTTGCCTGCCCCTGTCCCGATGACGGCATCGCCGCCCCGCTTCTGGCCCCCTGCCGACCGCGTTGCCCCTGCCGGCCGCTGTGTCCGGGCCCTGCGTCGCCTTGGGCTGCTGCTGGCGCTGGCCTGCTTTCTGCTCGGGGCCCCCGGCAGCGCGCTGGCGGCGGCGGCGTCGGAGCGGCCCGATCCGGTCTCGTCCGCCTCCCTGCCCCGCCTGTTCGAGCAGGCCCTGGCCGACAGCCGCGAGGGACGGTTCGGTGAGGCCCTGCCGCTGTGGGATCAGGTGCTGGAGCTCGATCCGGAGGATGCCCCGGCCTGGAGCAACCGCGGCAACGTGCGTCTGGCGCTCGGAGACGCCGCCGGCGCGATCGACGATCAGGAGCGGGCGATGGCGCTGGATCCCAGCAATCCCGATCCCCATCTCAACCGCGGCACCGCCGAGGAGGCCCTGGGCCGCTGGCAGGCCGCCGCCGCCGACTACGGCTGGATCCTGGAGCGCGATCCGGCCGATGCCTCGGCTCTCTACAACCTCGGCAACGTGCAGGGCTCCCTGGGCGACTGGCAGGAGGCACGCCGGAGGTTCCAGGCCGCCGCCGAGGCGCGCCCCGGCTTCGCCATGGCCCGCTCCAGCGCCGCCCTGGCCGCGTTTCAGCTGGGTGAGCTGGAGGAGGCGGAGCGGGAGCTGCGCTCCCTGATCCGTCGCTATCCACTGTTCGCCGACGCCCGTGCCGGTCTCACCGCGCTGCTGTGGCAGAGGGGCGCCGCCGGTGAGGCCGAGAGCCACTGGGCCGCCGCCGCCGGCCTGGATCCGCGCTACCGCCAGCAGGATTGGCTGCTGGCGATCCGGCGCTGGCCGCCCCTGCCGGTGCGGGCGCTGCAGCAGTTTCTGTCCCTGGCTCCGGCCGGCGCTGCCGCCGCCGTCTGAGCCGCTGCTCCGGGGCCTGGGAGCCGCCAGACTCACGCGGGTCCGATCCGGCAGGAACAATGGCCATGGACGACACGGCGCCGAGCCGCGGGTCCCGACCAGGCTGCGAGCCCCTGCCGCTCTGCGCGGCAGCGGACTCCCCCGATCCGTGACGATCTCCCCCATCAGGTCGATGCTCACTCCGCCACCGCTGTGCCCTGTCCCCGCCGCTGACTGGCAGGAGCTCGGCCTGGAGCAGACCCTGGCCGACGTCCTGCCGGATCTGCTGCTGCTGCGTCGCCATCTGCACCGCCATCCCGAGCTGAGCGGGCATGAGCAGCAGACCGCCGCGCTCGTGGCGGGCGAGCTGCGCGCCTGCGGCTGGCAGGTGCGCGAAGGTGTCGGGCGCACCGGCGTGCTGGCCGAGCTGGGGCCGCAGGGGGCGCCGCTCGTCGCCCTGCGGGTCGACATGGACGCCCTGCCGATCGAGGAGCGCACCGAGCTGGACTACGCCTCCAGTCGCCAGGGGCTGATGCATGCCTGCGGCCACGACATCCACACGGCCGTGGGCCTCGGGGTGGCGCAGCTGCTGGCGTCGGTGGGCGAGCGGCTGCGCAGTCGCGTGCGGCTGCTGTTTCAGCCGGCGGAGGAGACGGCCCAGGGGGCGGCCTGGATGAAGGCCGACGGGGCGATGGACGGGGTGCAGGCCCTGTTCGGCGTGCATGTGTTTCCGAGCCTGCCGGTGGGCACGGTCGGCGTGCGCAGCGGCAGCCTGACGGCGGCGGCGGGCGAACTCGAGATCGAGGTGCTGGGCGAGAGCGGCCATGGCGCCAGGCCGCACCAGAGCACCGATGCGATCTGGATCGCCGCCCGGGTGGTCAGCGGCCTGCAGGAGGCGATCAGCCGCCGGCTCGACGCCCTGCATCCGGTGGTGGTCAGCTTCGGGCGGATCGAGGGCGGCAAGGCCTTCAACGTGATCGCTGATCACGTGCGCCTGCTCGGCACGGTGCGCTGCCTCGATCTCGAGCTGCATGCTCAGTTGCCGGGCTGGATCGAGGAGACGGTGCAGGCCCTCTGCCGCGGCCACGGCGGTGAAGCGCGCGTGCACTACCGCACGATCTCGCCGCCGGTGCACAACGACCCGGCCCTGACGGCCCTGGTGGCCGAGGCGGCGGTGGAGCTGCTGGGCCGCGAGCGGGTGCAGTGGCTGGAGCAGCCCTCCCTGGGGGCCGAGGATTTCGCCGAGCTGCTGTCGGGCACCCGCGGCACGATGTTCCGACTGGGCGTGGCGGGGCCGGATGGCTGCACGCCGCTGCACAGCAACACCTTCACCCCCGATGAGGACTGCCTGGCGGTCGGGGTGCGGCTGCTGTCGCTCAGCCTGCTGCGCTGGACCCCGGCGCTGTGATCAGGCCTGCTGCCCTGCCAACGCCTCCCGCGCCGCCGCCGGCGATGGGTCCGGCGTCCCGCCGTCGCGCCCTGCTGGCCCTGTCGTCACCGCTGCTGATCCTGCTGGCGCTGGTGGCTCTGCTCAACCGGCCGGCCAGCGATCGCATCCAGGCCTTGCCGGCCCTGGCGATCGGCGTCGGCCTGCTGGCGACCAGCTGGCATCGTCGTCGCCAGCGCCGCCGGGAGCTGCTGCGGGCCCTGCGCGACGCCGGCGGCTGATCGGCGGTGGCCGCCCGCCATCCCGCGGTGGCCTCCAGGCTGAGCCACCGCTGGGTCATGCCGATCCAGACTGAAGCCATCACCCTGCTCCCCGTCCCTCCGCCCGGGCCGGGGTTGCCGGTCCCGGCGCGCCGCCCCAGGTGGTTGCTCCGGCCGCCGCTGCCTCGGCTCCCGCCCGCTCCCCGCCCTCCGAACGCCGCCATGCCTCCCTCCGATCCGGGTCACGCCGCCGGTTCCGCTCCCGATCCCGGCGACGCCGCCGATCTGGCCGCCCGTCGCGAGGCGATCGCCGGCGGCGATCCCTCCCGGGCGATGCCGGCCCTGGCGGGGCTGCGGGAGGCGAGCGTCGAGCAGGCCACGCCCCTGCTGCTGCTGGGGCTCGAGCAGCAGGCGTTCATGGTGCGCTCCCTGGCCTGCGCCGGGCTGGGGGTCAAGCGCAGCGAGGCGGGCTGGCAGGCGCTGGTGCGGGCCCTGCAGCACGATGAGGATGCGAATGTGCGGGCTGAAGCCGCCAACGCCCTGGCCAGCTATGGCGTCGAACGCAGCTGGCCGCTGCTGCGCCAGATCTTCATCGATGACAGCCAGTGGCTGGTGCGTTGCAGCGTGCTCTCGGCCCTGGCGGAGCAGCCCGAGATCCCGCTGATCTGGCTGCTGGAGCTGGCGGGGATTGCCCTGACCGATGCCGACGGCACGGTGCGGGTGGGCGGTGCCGAGATCCTCGGTCGGCTGGTGCGCGAGGCGGAGCCCGACCTGGCCATGCAGGCGCGTCAGCAGCTCGCCCCGCTGCAGTCGGACCCCGATCATCGCGTCGTCGCGGCGGCCCTCAACGGTCTGCAGGGCTGAACGCCGAGGTGGCAGCCGGGGAACGAGCTGTTGGGAGCGGAGCGGCCTTGCTAGGTTTCGCAGGCCACTAGGGGTGCCCGGCAGACGCGTCAGCCGCGTCCGCCATCCGGGCTGAGATCACACCCTCCGAACCTGATCCCGGTCATGCCGGCGCAGGGAAGTGCTGGACGAACTCAGACCACTCCCCACCGCTGCTGACACCGGCCGATTCGAGGCCGGAGACCGTGCAGGGGGGCCATTGCGGCCATGGCACTGTTCTTCCGCGATCTTCCGTCATGCGCAGCGCCTGGATTGAAAAGCGCCGGGGCCAAGCGAATGTGACCCAGCTTCACTACGCCCGGCAGGGTCTGGTGACGGAGGAGATGGCCCATGTAGCCAGACGCGAGAACCTTCCCGAGTCGCTGGTGATGGAGGAGGTGGCGCGGGGTCGCATGATCATCCCGGCCAACATCAATCACCCGAATCTCGAGCCGATGGCGATCGGCATCGCCAGCAAGTGCAAGGTGAACGCCAACATCGGCG
>CAYNGR010000019.1:0-4412 GCA_964396755.1 uncultured Cyanobium sp.
CCGGCGAAGACGAACAGCACGCCGCTCAGGCGGAACTCGAGGCGACCCTCGATCGCATGACGCTGCCCGCTGAGAAAGTCATGCAGTCTCCAGATGTCCTCGGTGCCGCGCAGATCGGCCGCCTGGCTGCGCAGGGTCTCGATCAGCGTCTCAACCTCGCGGCTGATGGCACGCTGGTAGACCCGTCTGGCCAGATCCTGCTCCTCGACGGTCCAGCCGGCCAGCTCGGTGTCCATGGGTAGCCCTTGCAATCCATAGCCGGAAGCTATCGGCTGCCCCGGGGCAGCGCGAGCGGCAGCGGCTCGGGGCCTGGAACCGTCATCAGGCGACGTGCCAGCGGCAGGCGGTACCAGGGGAGGTGGGGAAGCTGGTGGTGTTCCCAGTGGTAGCCGAAGTGAAAGCAGGCCACAAACGACACCAGCTCGGGCCAGGGGAGACTGGCAGCCCTGTGGCGATCGGCGCTGCGGCCCGACGCCTCACGATGGGGCAGATAGGTGCCGACGACGAACAGCTGAAGTGAACTGAGCCACAGCGGCAGCGTCCAGAACAGCAGCAGGCTCGCCAGCGGATGGGGAGAGAAGGGAGACAGCAGCACCAGTGCCGCAATCCAGGCGCCCACCAGAGCACCCAGCTGACGGAGGCTCAGATAGGAGGCCATGAAGTTGAGATACCAGAGCAGCGCACCGCCCCCAGGGGAGCCGCGGTGATCGGGATCGTGGCGGCTGCCGGGGGCGCAATGGTGTCGCCGGTGATTGCGGCAGGCCGGCTCCCAGGGCAGCCCGGCGTAAAGGGCCAGCACCAGGCGGCCGATGCGCCGGTTCCAGCTGGCCGATCCCGGCAGCAGGGAGCCATGCATGGCGTCATGGGCGACGATGAACAACCCGGTCTGCAGAAAGGAACGCAGCAGGATCAGCGGCAGCAGCCGGGCCGGCGACAGCCATGCACCCTGCAGGGGCAGCAGCAGTGCCGCCAGCAGGGTCGCGATCCAGGCTGCGGCGATCGCCAGGGCCCAGTTCAGGCCCACCGCCGCGGAGCCGGGCTCAGCCGTGGCTGGAGCCAGCTGCGGCCACGCCCGTTCCGGCACCGGCCCGGCGGGGGGCTGGCTCAACGGGCGAACTTGAGCAGATCGGCCGGGGAGGCCAGCAGATCGATCGCCACGAAGTAGATCTTCTGATCAGGGTCCAGCAGGAAACGCCAGGCCACATTCATGCCGACACCGGCACCGAACCAGGGGGTCTGCACCTTGCCGGTGACCTTGATCTGGGTGAAGCCGCCATCGGAGGGCTCGCTGACGCCCCGCTCAGGGATCAGCACCAGGTTCTGGCAGTCCTCCCGGAAAAAGCGCAGCACCGCATCGCGGCCGACGATCGGGCGCTGGAACGGCGGCTGCAGGGCACCATCGGGCAGGAACAGATCGATCAGGTTGTCGAAATCGTTGGCATTGAGCAGGTTCATGTAGTTCACCACCGTGGCATTGGTGATGCCTTCGATGCTGACGCTGGCCCGCTGCTCAGGCGCCGTGGGGGCCACCAGCGGCTCACTGACCCGCGTCGAGGCATCGATCTTCTGCGGATCGAAGCCCATGTCGACCACGAAGTTGCGCAGCACGGTGATCTGCTGGCCCTTGTCGATCACCTTCAGAGAGGTCAGCACGGCGGCCGCATTGGCGGAGAGCTGATAGCCCTCGGGGATCGGGGCGACGATGCCCTGCTCCATCCACACCCCGAGCTGATACCAGAAGCCCAGCTTGATGTTCACCGACCAGGAGCCATACCAGCGACCGATCTCGGTGTCGGCATGGTTGGCCAGGTCGCACATCACCTGGCTCTGCTCGGAAAAGTTCATCGCCCGGATGCGGGTGAGCACAGGCTCGGCGAACTGCATGCGGGCCGCTCCGGGTGCAGCGATGGTGATCGTCTTGCCCATCTCCAGATAGGCGAACCAGATCAGGGCCAGCTGATCTTCAGCGCTCAGCAGCTGGAAACGAGCCGTCAGAGCGGGCACCGCATCAGCCGAGCGGGTCTCCGGAAAAATTCGCGTGGCCCTGTCAAGAGTGAACATCGGACGCACGTCAACAGGTTCGTAACAAACCCTAACAGGCGTTGGCGTGCCCGACTGGTGCTGCGGCGGATCCGGCGCGTCTCCACCGGGCTCAGCGGCGGGGCAGACCCTCGCTGCCTCGCCGCTGCACCCCGCGGTCAGGGAGGATGGCCGCCAGAGACGACAACCCGGTGTCCGACAGCCCCAGCTTTCAGATCAAAGCCAGCATCGACGGTGTGGAGCACAGCTTCCCCTGCCGCCCCGACCAGACGGTGCTGGCGGCGGCCGAAGCGGCCGGCGTGATGCTGCCAAGCTCCTGCTGCTCCGGGGTGTGCACCACCTGCGCCGCGGTGCTGCGCAGCGGCAGCGTGCACCAACCCGACGCCATGGGCGTCAAGGCGGAGCTGCAGGAGCAGGGCTATGCGCTGCTGTGCGTGGCCTATCCCCGCAGCGACCTCGACGTGCTGGCCGGCCAGGAGGATGCGCTGTACGAGGCCCAGTTCGGCCAATACCAGAAGTGAGGGTCTGAGGGTGGCGACTCGGACATCGGGGGCGGCGCCGGGGCTGCTGGCCGAGATCGAACTCGTCCTGGTCCCGATCAGCTTCTGGCTGCAGATCGGCCGGCCTGTGTCCCTGGCGGCCCTGCATCAGGCCATGCAGGAGCAGCTGGCGGCCCAGGGACATCCAGGGGCCGAGCCGCTGCGCTGGGCGATCACCGGCAGTGATCCGGTCCATGGGCTGCGGCTCGAGGGTGTGGGCCTGAACTGCCCGGCCGCCACCGAACGCTGATGGACAGCCTGCCGCCGCTGCCCACCCTGCTGGTGATCCCCACCGGCATCGGCTGCGCGCAGGGGGGCTACGCCGGCGACGGCCTGCCGGCGGCACGCCTGCTGGCAGCGGCCAGCGGCTGCCTGGTCACCCATCCCAACGTGATGAATGCCGCCTCGCTGTACTGGAGCGACCGGCGCATCCACTACGTGGAGGGCTGGGCCCTCGATCGCTTCGCAGCGGGCGAGCTGGCCCTGGCGCCGCGGGCCTCGCAACGGGTGGGCGTGCTGCTCGATGCCGGCATCGGACCGGAGCTGCTGCTGCGCCACCGGCAGGTGATCGACGCCTGCCGCGCCAGCCTCGGCCTGCCGATCGGGCCGGTGCTGACCACCGAGGTGCCCCTGGAGGTGAGCCTGCAGCTGGGGGAGAGCGGCAGCAGCTGGGGCACGCTCAAGCGCCCGGACGCCCTGCTGCGCACCGGCGAACAGCTGCTGAACGCCGGCGCCACCGCCATCGCCGTGGTGGCCCGCTTCCCCGATGATCCAGGCAGTGAGGCCCTGGCGGCCTACCGCGCCGGGTCCGGCGTGGACGCGCTGGCGGGAGCCGAAGCGGTGATCAGCCATCTGCTGGTGCGCCACCTGGGGGTTCCCTGCGCCCATGCCCCCGCACTGGAGCCGCTGGATCCCGATCCGCAGCTCGATCCGCGCGCCGCAGCCGAGGAGCTGGGGCACACCTTCCTGCCCTGCGTGCTGGTGGGCCTGAGCCGGGCGCCGGATCTGGTGACGCTGGGCGTAGCGGCGGGGCCCGGCGGTACGCAGACCCTTCAGGCGGCAGCCACAGGATGCGCCTGGGGGTCACGGCTGCATGCCGACCAGCTGGGGGCGGTGGTTGCCCCGGCCGGGGCCCTCGGTGGCGCCGCCGTGCTGGCCTGTGCCGCCCGGGGCATCCCGCTGATCGCCGTGAACAATCCCTGCCTGCTGGACGTCACGGCGGAGGCGCTCGGACTGGCGGCGATCCCCGCTCGCTCCTACAGCGAGGCCGCCGGGCTGGTGCTGGCCCTGCGTGAAGGCATCGATCCGGCGGCGCTCACACGCCCACTGGCGGGCCTGGCCTGAACCATGCCCAGCGCGGACGCCATGCAGAGACCGTGCCCCTGTGGTGGAGGCCCCTACGCCAGCTGCTGTGCCCCGCTGCATCGCGCTGAGCGCCTGGCGGCCACGGCCGAGCAGCTGATGCGCTCGCGCTACAGCGCCTATGCCCTGGCGGAGGTGGATCATCTGCTGCGCACCCAGGGGCCTGATCTCAGCGCACGCCAGCCGCTCGCCGTGCAGCGCCGGGCCCTGCAGGAGAGCTGCCGTCAGCTGCGCTGGCAGCGGCTGGAGATCCTGGCGACCGAGGCCGGCGGTGCTCTCGATCTTGAAGGCACCGTCACGTTCCGGGCCCACTACCGGCAGGCAGGCGCCGGCAGTGAGGGCCGTGGGGTGATGCGCGAACGCTCCCGCTTCGGCCGGGAGGGAGGCAGCCTGGCAGGGGCCTGGCTCTATCTGGAGGCGCTGGAGCTGTCGAGCTGAGCCTCGGGAGCCATCTGGCGTCGGCGCAGGCCC
>CAYNGR010000019.1:4512-26378 GCA_964396755.1 uncultured Cyanobium sp.
GCGCAGAAGTTTCAGCGCAGACAGGCCATCGGATGGCGTGTCGGCAGCCCCAGGGCCCTGGCCACGCCGGGATGGCAGACAGCGCCATCGACGGTGTTCAGGCCGGACACCAGCTCCGGCCGGTCGGTGACCGCCTCGATCAGCCCCCGCCCGGCCATCACCTGGATGTAAGGCAGCGTCACGCTCACCAGCGCCTCGGTGGAGGTGAAGGGAACGGCGCCGGGCATGTTGCCGACGGCGTAGTGCAGCACCCCATGCAGGTGATACACCGGGTCGGTGTGGGTGGTCTCGCGGCTGGTGGCGATGCAGCCGCCCTGATCGATCGCCACATCGACGATCACGGAGCCAGGGCGCATCCGCCGCACCAGCTCCTCGCTGACCAGCGTGGGAGCCCGGCCGCCCGGCAGCAGCACGGCACCGATCACCAGATCCGCCTCCGGGATCAGCCGCTCGATCAGGCTGCCGCTGCTCACCAGGCTGACCAGCCGGCCCTGGCGCTGGGCTTCGAGCTGCCGCAGGCGCTGGGGTGAGCGATCGAGCAGGAACACCTCCGCGTCCATGGCGGCGGCGATGCGGGCCGCGTTCCACCCGACGGAACCGGCTCCGAGCACCACCACCCTGGCCGGGCGCACGCCGGTGCAGCCACCGATCAGCACGCCGCGGCCCCCCTGGGGTTTCTCCAGCAGCCGGGCCCCCACCTGGGCCGCCAGACGGCCGGCCACCTCGCTCATCGGGGCCAGCAGCGGCAGGCTGCCGTCCTCGAGCTGGACCGTCTCGTAGGCGAGCGCCGTCGTGCCGGCCTCCAGCAGGGCCCGTCCCACCTCGGGATAGGCGGCCAGATGCAGGTAGGTGAACAGCACCAGATCGGGCCGCAGGAAGGCGAATTCCTCGGGCTGCGGTTCCTTGACCTTGATCACCAGATGGGACGCCCAGGCCTCCTCGCGGCTGACCAGGTGTGCACCGGCATCGCGATAGGCGTCATCACCGATGCCAGCCCCGAGGCCGGCGCCGGCCTGCACGCGCACCTCCATCCCCTGGGCCACCAGCTCGCGGGCGCCATCGGGAGTGAGCGCCACCCGCTGCTCGTCACGCTTGATCTCAGTGGGAACCCCGATGCTCGCCATCGGCGAGCGCAAGGTGGTCATCGGACCTAAGCGAGACATGCAACCACTCTAGGTATGGACATGGATCATGCATGGCAGCAATTGCGAAGATCGACCGCGTCCAGCGATCGTCGTCGCCGACCATTGTGCAGACAACGAAACGTGCAAATCTCCACGCATGCTCCGACAGACTCTCCTCTGACACCTCCTGTCCGGGCGAGCATGCCGGCCACGATGTCAGCACAACCGTCTGGAGTCCGACCCTGTGATGGTGATCCCACGGGAATCAGCAGGGCAACACATGAGAGCGCCAATCAGCGCCAATCATTCCCGGTGCAGAACGGCTGTTTACCAAGCTACGAACGCAGCCGTGGATGATCCACGGGAAATGCCCCGAAGTTGGAGGGTGACTGGCACATCAGGACGATCCGTGGTCGTCAGTCAGAATTCATGCGCTGGAGCATGTCTGCACACACAACAGCCTGCCGCAGCACGCTGCAGAGCCTCCCCAAGGCAAATCCCGTCGCTCTGACGCAACGGGCTGGCATCAGCCGACCATGTCGCCCGAGGACCAGATCGGGACTACAGATTGAGGCGGTCGGTAGTCAACAGCCACCCAGGGGCCCACATTGTTGAGCGCATGCAGTCGCCTCGCTTGCAGCCGCTGTCTCAATCCCTGCAACCAGGGCATGTCGATGCCGGTTTCGCCGTAGTCGTTCTGATCGATCCGGTCAACTCTGCGCAGCTGCACGTTCTCACCGTAAACGCCATCAAAGCCCATGCTTTGTCGAACACGGATCAGACAGCCGTCCAGATTCAGCAGACCACCATTGCGGCCGCAACTGCTGTCGACCAGCACAGGGAAGCATGAATGAGGCCGGAACAAGCCCTGCAGAAGATCAGGACTGTGGAACAGCTGAAGCTCGGACGCGATGTAACCGGGCAAAGCGGAACAATGGTGGGCATTGACCAGCAACCAACAGCCCTCTGCATGGCTCAGCAGGATCGGATCAATCCAGGCATCACCATGCAACAGAACCCGCTCAAAACGCCAGCGCGCGGGAAACGCTTCGGCTCGATACAGGCGAACAAGGGATCACCACCAGGGCTGCATCCCGATAGAACGCCCCAAGCTGGATGCGTGGCTGGGGAGGCAAAAGATGCACACGGCCGGACAACCCCATGGCCTGCAGTTGCCGCTGCAGAGGCTTGAGATAAAGCTCGTTGGCAGCACCGATGCAGGTGAGCTGAAGCTCAGGGTATTGAGGAGCCAGCTGACAGAAGGCCTCCACCAACAGGTCGACCCCCTTGTTGAATTCCATGCGGCCGATGAACAACGGTTCTGCCCCTGTGGCGGCGGGGGGAGCTGCTCCAGACCGATCTCCTCGGCATCCAGACCATTGGGCGCCAGGTGAACCCTGTGCGGCTCGGCTCCACCCCTGATCGCAAGATCGGCCATGTACGGAGAGAGCGCCAGCACAGCATCCGTCCATCAGTAGGCCGGTGCCGTGCAGATGCGATACCACCAGGTGAGCAGGCGATCGTCGGTGCCAGGCGGATGGTCGTTGATGTCGCCATGCATCACCAGAACCATCTTGAAACCGCGCAGACGCTGCAACAAGGGAGCGAGCATGGCAATCGCTGGGTGGCTGTGGACAAGCACCAGATCCACCCCACGGGTCCGACGCGACAAGCCGAGAACGATGCCGACCATCAGCCAGAACACAACCTGGCGTGGCACCTGCCGATGGCCTCCCAGCCAGTGCAATGACGGCAGCGGCAGCACGACGATGGGCACGGAGGGGAGGTCGGATGGCAACGCTCCATTCGTGATCAGGGCGCTGTCGTGCTGGCTCGCCAGGGCCCTGAGCTGATTGCCACAGGAGCTGGCCAATGCACCCGCTTCTGCCACATCCTGCAAGGCAGCAATCAGTCGCAGTTTCATGCCTGCAGGTGCATCACAAAAGGCTTGTGAATGAGAAAGATATCCGCTCTCTGACAAGCACGCTCGCAGGATCCGTGATGCGCTCGATGCCGCAACGGCCAAACAGGCGCCAGCCGCGTGCCCCCTATTGCCGATCATTGCAACCATCGTTGCGTTGATCAGATCGCGCGCTCGACTCTGACCGCAGGCCGAGCCACACCATTCAGCCATCGTGGCCGGCGGACGACACTGGACCATCGGCCTGTGGGATCACACGCATCGAGCTGGCTGGGCGCGCACAGCCTCCGGGCAGGGCAGCCCCGACGCATCCACAGGCCCCGCTTCACTCGCGGCCGACCTCTCAATCCACACCGGCTGGAAGCCTGCTGGTCCTGGACCGGAGGGACAGCCTCTCCAACAGCCCAGCTGTGACCGCGGCCAGCCGCCCCCCCCCCCAGCGTGGAGCCGCTTCGACAGGCTGCAGCGCTGAAGGCAGTGGCGCCGAGGGCTGGGGCGCTGAAGGCAATGACGCTGAAGGCTGCGGCGCCTCTGGCCTGCCGCTCAGCCCGCCGCCGCGATCGGCATGCGCCAGCCACCACCGAAGGAGCGACCGCTCACCTTGAGCACCGGCGGCGCCTGTCGCCGCTTGAATTCGGCCCGACGCAGCAGCCCCTGAACCCGCTGGGCCAGGGCCGCATCCACCCCCTCGCCGATCAGCTGCTCAGGGGTCGCCATCGACTCGATGATCCGCCGCAGCAGCGGATCGAGCACGGCGTAATCCGGCAGGGAGTCGCTGTCCTTCTGATCGGGCCGCAGCTCGGCGCTGGGCGGTTTCGTGCGGATCGCCGCGCCGATCAGCTCGCCGTCCGCCGGCAGGCCGAGCTCACGGCGGCAGGCGGCGGAGTCGGGACTGTCAATCCAGTCGCACAGCTCAAAGACGGTGGTTTTGTAGAGATCGCCGATCACCGCCAGGCCGCCGTTCATGTCGCCGTAGAGGGTGCAATAGCCCACCGCCAGCTCCGACTTGTTGCCGGTGGAGAGCAGCAGGCAGCCCTGCTGGTTGGCCAGCGCCATCAGCAGCGTGCCGCGGATACGCGACTGCAGGTTCTCGGCCGTGACGCCACTGGGCGGCTCGCCCAGAGCAGGCGTGAGCGCAGCGTCGAACCCCTGCATCAGCGGGGCGATCGGCACGGTGCCCAGCTCCAGCCCGAGGCGATCGGCCAGGGACTGGGCATCATCCAGTGAACCGGCCGAGCTCCAGGGAGAGGGCAGGCGCAGCGCCCGCACCCGCGCGGGCCCCAGCGCCGCCGCGGCGATCACCGCCACCAGGGCCGAATCGATGCCGCCGCTGAGGCCCAGCAGTGCCCCCTGGAAGCCGCACTTGCGGGCATAGTCGCCGACCCCGAGCACCAGGGCACGCAGCAGCTGCTCCATCTCCGCCGGCGTGCCGGAGGCAGGATCGCTCGAGGTTGCAGCGACGTCTGCAGCGGCAGCCAGGCCCGTCGCCTGATGCCGCGATGGCCCTGCATCAGCCTCAGCACTCTCCGCAACAGCCTCTGCCAGAGGGGTCGGCGAGGCGCTGTCAGGCTGCTGGTGGCCGCCGGACCGGAGCGTCCCAGCGGCGGCCGGCAACGGCAGCTCAAGCCAGGAACCCTGCGGATCGGCCGCATCCCAGAGCAGCAGCGCCTCCCGGCAGCCGGGTCCCTGGCCCAGGAGCGAGCCGGCGCCATCGAGCACGAAGCTGGCGCCATCGAACACCAGCTCGTCATTGCCGCCCACCTGGTTGACGTAGACGAGCGGGCAGCCGGCTCGAGCGGCGGCACGCCGCCCCAGCTGACGCCTCAGGGCGAGCTTGCCGCGGCCGTAGGGGGAGGCGGAGAGATTGAGCAGCAGATCCACCCCCAGCTCCGCCAGCTCGGCGATCGGATCGACGCCGGCCACGCGCAGCTGCTGCAGATCCTGCTCCACCCACAGGTCCTCGCAGATGCTCAGCCCCAGCCGCCAGGGACGCCCATCCGGCCGTCGGCCCAGCTCCAGCGTCGCCGGCCGCTGCCCGGGCAGGAAGTAGCGGCTCTCATCGAACACGTCGTAGCTGGGCAGCAGCCGCTTGCGGCCCACCACCTGCCAGCTGCCGCGAGCCTGAGCGCCACCTCCGCGCACCAGCGCCATGGCGTTCCAGAGGCCGGGGGTGCCGCCCCCCGGCACCGGATCGGCCACCCCCACCAGCGCCGCCATGCCGGCCGGCAGACCATCGGCCAGGGCCTGCAACAGCGCCCCCTGCCGCTCCACCAGGGCGGGGCGCAGCAGCAGATCGCGGGGCGGGTAGCCCCACAAGGACAGCTCCGGCGTCAGCAGCAGATCAGCGCCCTGCCCGGCGGCCTGGAGTCCGGCCGCCAGGATGCGCGCGGCGTTGCCCTCCAGATCGCCGATCAGGGCATCGAGCTGGGCGAGGGCGAGGCGCATCGGGGCGTCAGCAGGCCGTAGGGATCATGCCTGCGCAGCAGCGGCAGCAGCTCGGCCGGCACCTGCTCCAGAGCCGGCTGGGCCCGCACCCCGGAGCTGGCCGTGGCCGGGATGCGCAGGCGCAGGATCTCGATCTGCGCTCCCAGCTGGCGCAGCCGACGCAGGTCGTCCTCCTGCAGCAGCCAGCCCTGGCGGGGTGCGATCGCCAGGCGGCAGCCGGGCAGCCAGTCCGGGGCACCACGCCAGCGGGGCACCTGCGGCACCAGATCGCTGCCGATCACGAACACCGGCGGGCGCTGCGGCCAGCGCTGGCGGGCACGGGCCAGGGTCTCCATCGCCCAGGGACTGCTCAGCTGCTGCTCGAGGCTGAGGCGTGGATCGGCGATCGCCGTCACCAGGGCGCCGAGAAAGGCCATGCGCAGCTCCAGCGGCGCCGTGTGCCGCTTGAGCGGATTGTCACTGGCCCAGGTGGCCACCTGCGGATAGAGCTGCAGCAGGCCCTGCAGCAGGGCCCGGTGGCCATGGGTGGGTGGATCGGCGCTGGTGCCGAACAGGGCGATCGGCCCTGCCGGCGCGTCAACGGCACTGGCGGCCGGCCAGGCCGCAGCAGCCATGGCAGGGTCCGGCGCGATCGGAACCTGGCGACCGACGGGCGGCGACGGGTCGCTCACGGCAGCAGCGCCCCCGCCGCACGGGCTGGGGGCCGGCCTGCGGCGGCCGCACCCGTCGCCGCCTGCAGCGGATCGCTCCAACGCGGCGACTCGGGCGGCGACGAGGACGCAGAAGCGTGGCGGCGGCCCGACGGGGGCACCTGATCCAGCGACGCGGGCCAGTCCTGCAGCAGGGCGCGGCTGTGGGGATCCTGCTGGGCCAGGCGCCGCAGCAGGGCCCCGGGCTGTCCGGCCGAGCGGGCACTGCGCAGCAGCGCCAGGGCCGCCAGCCGACCGGTGCGGCGGGTGGTGGCCACCGCCAGGGCGGCCTGGGCCAGGGCCACCGGCGCCGCCGGCGCCAGGCTCAGCCCGCCGCTCAGCGGTGCCGCCAGCACCAGCACCTGGCGCAGACCCCCCAGCAGCAGCTGGATGCCCAGCTGGGCGCCTCCGAGCAGGGCGTTGTGGCCCGACAGACGCGTCAGCAGCGCGCGGGCGTCGCTGCGGGTCATCGGCAGGCCATAGAGCTGGCAGAGCTGCAGCACCAGGGCGCTGTCGCAGGCGATGCCGCCGGCCAGATCGAGCAGGGGCAAGGGATTGGCAGCCACACCGGAGGCCTTGAGGGCCGCGAAGCGACCGATCAGCGCCTGGGCGCGGCGGCGGCCCAGCTTCAGCCGCTGCCGATGCAGCGACTGGCTGAAGCGATCGGCGGCGCGCAGGGTCTGCAGCGCCAGCAGCAGCTCACCCTGCTGCTCCAGCAGCGCCAGGAGAGCCTGCTGCAACGGCTCGATCCGGGCGGGCTCGGCTTCGCTGCGCACCCGCCCGTCCGAGCGCAGTCGGGCCCGCCGCGGCGCCGCGGCCACCGCGATCGGGTTGAGGTCGATCGCGGTGGCCGGCAGGCGGCGACGGATGCTGGCCAGCAATGCCTCCAGCTCGGCGGCGGGCCAGCAGTCGCTGCGGTTGAGCACCAGCAGAAGCGGTTTGCCCCAGGTCAGCAGCTGCTCCAGCGCCTCCAGTTCGACACGGCTGAGATCGCCGTCGAGCACCAGCAGCACCAGATCGGAGCCGAGGGCCACCCGCGCCGCCAGCCGGGCCCGGCCCGCCGCGGCGATCTCATCGATGCCCGGCGTGTCCACCAGCTCCACCTGCGTCAGCCCACCGATCGCCGTCAGCCAGGGGTGGGCCTGCTGGCTGCGGGTGCAGCCGTGGGCCACATCGGTGGCGAAGCGCTCCTGGCCCAGCAGGGCATTGAGCAGGCTCGACTTGCCGACACCGACCCGGCCGAACACCGCCAGCCGCAGCCGCCGTTGGCTCAGACGCTGCAGCTGACGATCGAGGCTGGCCAGCTCCGGACCCAGAAGCGCCGTTTCACGGGGGCTGAGCACCAGTTCGGCGCGCCAGCGCTGCAGCAACAGGACGATGCGCTCAGGGGTGGCGGGCGGCTGAGGCTCGGCGCCAGCCCAGGGCCGGGCCGCGGACCGGTGCTGGGCTGCACTGCCGCTCATGGCCCCGCAGCGGCATCGGCAGCTTCGGCCGAGCCACGGCTGTGACGACGCCAGCCGGCCAGCAGGGCCAGCACCGCCTCCGGACCGACGACGCCGACGAAACCGCCGAATTCATCGACCACGACGCGCACGCCACTGCCATTGCGGCGGAAGCTGGTGAGCAGCCGGTCGGCGCGGATCATCTCCGGCACGAACTCCACCGGCTGACTGAGGGCGACGACGGGGCTGCCGCCACGACCATCGAGCAGATCGCTGAGCAGACGCTCGCGGCTGGCGACGCCCAGCACCTCATCGACCTCTTCTCCCAGCACCACCCACCAGGGGGCGGCCTGGCGCAGCACGGTGGAGCGCTGGCTCTCGAGGCTGGCGGCGCCATCGAGGGTGGGCGCCGACACGCGCGGCACCATCAGGTCGCGGGCGGTCAGGTCGTTGAGCTGAAACACCTTGGCGATCATCGCCGCCTCATCGGCCTCGATCTGCCCCTTCTGCGAGCCCAGCCGCGCCAGCAGCCGGATCTCGTTCTCGTCGGTGCTGATCTCGTTCTCGGCGGTGATCGCCGGCAGCAGCTGCTCAAGCAGCAGCACCACAGGCAGCATCAGCTTCTGGAACAGATCCAGCGCCGGGGCGGTGGCCAGGGCCACCGGCAGAGCGAGCTTGCTGCCGATCGCCTTGGGCAGGATTTCCCCCAGCATGATCAGCAGCACGGTGAGCCCCACCGAGAACAGCGGCAGCGCCGCGCCACTGACACCGTGGCTGGCGAACACGGAGGCGGCGTAGCCGCCGACCATCAGGCTGCCGAAGATGTTGAAGACGTTGTTGGCGATGACCAGCACCGCCAGGGTTCGGCCAAGCTTCTGGCGCAGCCGTTCGAGGCGTCTGGCGCCGCCCACCGGCCTGGGACGGCTGGCCAGTTCGTGCACCTTGACGGGATTGACCGTGAGCAGGGCCGCCTCGATGCCCGAGCAGAGGAAGGAGCCCGCCAGCATCAGGGCCACCGCCCCCACCAGCAGAAGCACGTCATTCATCAACGCAGCACTCCTCGAGGAACCGCGCCGCCGGCTGCGGCCGAGCGGGAGCGTGTCGGCCGTGGCAGGGCGGTCCTCCAGGGCGACAGCCGGACGCCCCTGCTGCCGGGGCTGTCAGCGATGCGGGCGGGCGGGATGACAGGGACAGGCGGCCGTTCACCTGCATTCAAGCGGCTGTGCCATCTTCTCGCTGTATCTGATCCTCGCTGGATCCACCAGCGGCCGACATGTCCCAGACCCTGATCGATCCGGCAGCGCTGGCACAGCAGAGGTCCGAACAGCTGGCGCAGCGGCGGGCCGAGTTCCTGCGGCGCCTGGGCGGAGCGGCAGCCGTGATCCCGGCGGCACCGCTGGTGACCCACCACGCCGACGTGGAGCACGCCTTCCGTCAGAACAGCGACTTCTGGTATCTCACCGGCTTCGACGAGCCGGGGGCCGTGGCCCTGTTCCTGCCCCATCAACCGGACAACCCATTCGTGCTGTTCGTCGAGCCCCGCGATGCCAGCGCCGAGGTGTGGAACGGCTTCCGCTGGGGCTGCGAGGGGGCGGTGCAGCACTTCGGGGCCGATCTGGCCCATCCCCGCAGCGAACTGGCCGAACGGCTGAGCGGCTATCTCGACGGGGCCGAGGGCATCGCCTTCCGCGTCGGGCGCCACCCCGAGGTGGAACCTCTGGTGCTGCAGGCCTGGGGCCGCCAGCTGGACCGCGCCCCGCGCACCGGTCGGGCTGCTCTGGGGCTGGTGTCTCCCTGCCCGCTGCTGCACGACATGCGGCTGCGCAAAACCGCTGAGGAACTGGAGCGGCTGCGCGAGGCCGCCCGCATCTCGGCCGAGGCGCACGAGCTGGCGCGGCGGGTGGCACGGCCGGGGCTCAGCGAGCGCCAGGTGCAGGCGGTGATCGAGCAGCACTTCCTGGAGCAGGGCGCCCGCGGACCCGCCTACGGCTCGATCGTGGCCGGCGGTGACAACGCCTGCGTGCTGCATTACACCGCCAACACCGCGATTCTGCGCGACGGCGATCTGCTGCTGATCGACGCGGGCTGCTCGCTGGGCGACTACTACAACGGCGACATCACCCGCACCTTCCCGATCAACGGCCGCTTCTCCGGCGAGCAGCGGGCCCTCTACGAGCTGGTGCTGGCCGCCCAGGAGGCGGCCGTGGCGGCGGTCGCACCGGGGCAGACCGCCGAGGGCGTGCATGGGACGGCCGTGCGCGTGCTGGTGGACGGGCTGCTGGAGCTGGGACTGCTGCGCGGTGAGGCCGACGGGATCATCGAGCAGGGGGCCTACCGGCACCTGTACATGCACCGCACCGGCCACTGGCTGGGCCTCGATGTGCACGACGTCGGCGCCTACCGACTCGGCGAGCACCCGGTGGTGCTCGAGCCCGGCATGGTGCTCACGGTGGAGCCCGGTCTGTACGTCAGCGACCGCCTGCCGGTGCCGGAGGGCCAGCCGGCGATCGAGGCTCGCTGGAAGGGCATCGGCATCCGCATCGAGGACGACGTGGCGGTCACGGCGCACGGCCACGAGATCCTCACCGCCGCGGCGCTCAAGAGCGTGGCGGCGATGGAGCGCTGAGGGGAGGCCTTCAGAGCCGCACCTCTGGCCAGGCACGGATCACAGCCGGATCCGGGCGCTCTCCCACCCGGCAGCGGACCTCGGCGGTACGACTCGCGATCGGCCAGATCCAGTGGCGCGATCGCGTCGCTGTCGGCACAGTCCGCCATCGCCTCAGCCGCCCGGGCCGGGGCGTTGTGGCGGGGCCGCTGGCCGCGGCCCCGCCCGACTTCAACCCGGCGTCAGCAGGGACTCCAGCTCCGCAAGCACCGTGGCCGTGGCAGGGATCACCGCATCGGCACCGCTCTCCAGCAGGCGGGCCTCATAGGGGCTGCGGCGCTCGAGCGCCCCGTCCCCATGCAGGTGCGGCGGAGCCACGCCCAGGGCCAGGAAGCGCTGGTCGGGCCGGCGCTGACGGGCCTGCAGCACGGTGAGCACGTCGGCCACGGTGTCCCCCAGATAGGCCACCGGCGGCGCCGCGGCACCCAGAGGCCCGGCCAGCTGCTGCGCCAGTCGCAGCAGTCCGGTCGGATCGGGTTTGTCGGGGGCATCCCCCATGGCGATCAGCGGTGGATCGGCCAGACCCAGGCGCTGCTGCAGCACGTAGCGGGCCGAGGGCGGCTCGGCGCCACTGACGAACCCCCAGGCGATGCCGGCCTGGCTGAGCGAGGCGAAGAAGCCGGGGTCCACCAGCAGCGGCTCGCTGCCGATGAAGCCCCGCCAGGCGGCCGGATCGCCGTCGGGGTCG
The DNA here is from genome assembly GCA_964396755.1 of uncultured Cyanobium sp. Lineage (GTDB taxonomy): Bacteria > Cyanobacteriota > Cyanobacteriia > PCC-6307 > Cyanobiaceae > Cyanobium. The sequence goes on from CAYNGR010000019.1 coordinate 15,487, forward strand.
CCGCCGAAATAGAAGCCGTTGAACACCTGCACCAGGGACTCGAACGGAGGCAGGGGCGGACTGCCCGCGGTGCCGAGGCCGGCGCGGCGCAGCAGTTCAAGCGACGCGAGCCAGTCGTTGTTCCAGCAACCCTCGGCCTTGAGATCGTCGATGGCCGCCGCAGCCGGACGCAGACCGCTGTAGTGATGCACCGTTTCGACGATGGCGCGGCGGTAGCTGCCGCCCACATCGCGGATGACGCCGTCGATGTCGAACAGCAGGACTGCTCTGTGGTTCAAAGCAGCGCGGGGAGTCAGGGCAGGGCTGCGGGCGGGCTGGTAGCTTATGTGTTTGCTCTGCCGCCTTGGGATCTCAGACCATGCCTGCCACGGAAGCCGCCCCCAGCACCGCCGAGGCGGTGAGCGCGACCGACGCGGTGGAAACGGCCCAGGGCGCTGAAGCCGTCACCACCGAGGGTCGCCCCCAGCTGCGCGGCGGCAGCGCCGCTCTGGCCACCGCCACCATCGATGAGGACGGTGTCCCCTCCGGATACACCCCCAAGGCCGATGAGGGCCGCTTCCTGCTGAAGATCCTCTGGCTGCCCGACAACGTCGCCCTGGCGGTCGATCAGATCGTCGGCGGCGGCCCCAGCCCCCTCACCGCCTACTTCTTCTGGCCCCGTGAGGACGCCTGGGAAACCCTCAAGAGCGAACTCGAGGGCAAGAGCTGGATCACCGACAACGAGCGCGTCGAGATCCTCAACAAAGCCACCGAGGTGATCAACTACTGGCAGGAGGAAGGCCGCGGCAAGAGCCTCGAGGAGGCCAAGGTCAAGTTCCCCGACGTCACCTTCTGCGGGACCGCCTGATCGACGGCCCCAGGCAGCTCCCTCGCCCCTCCCCGGCCATCGCCGGTGGAGGGGTTTTTTCTGTCAGGTGAGTCGGGGGGAGCGGTCGCCCGGCTCAGCGGCCGGCCGCATCCCGCTCGAACTGGGCGGCGGCCTCGTCCGTCGCCTCGCTGGCGAACAGGGCGGCCGCCAGATCCGGCCCGAGCGTGAAGGTGCCCATGCCGGCGGCGGACAGGCGGGCGAGATCATCGGGACGGCGCAGGCTGGCCACCAGCAGACGGGTGCCGGATCCAAGCCCGTCGAGGCAGCGCTGCATCGCCATCAGTTCGGCATGGCCGTCACGGCCGCTGTCGCTGATCCGCCCCAGGTAGGGGGCCACATAGCGGGCCCCGAGCGCGGCGGCGATCAGCACCTGATGCACCTCGTAGCAGGCGGTGAAGGTCACGGCGACACCGGCCTCGATCAGCCGTCGGGCGGTCTCGCAGCCGCTGCGAGTGATCGGCACCTTGACCAGCACCCGGGTTGGATCGATGGCCGCCAGCGCCAGACCGCAGGCGGTGGCCTCCTCCACATTGGCGCCCCAGGTCTGCAGGTGCAGCTCCCGTGCCCCCAGCCTGATCGCCTGCCCGGCCAGGTCCTGCAGGACCGCGAGGCGGCAGGGCTGACCGGCCCGGCGCAGCAGGGTCGGATTGGTGGTGACGCCGCGGAACAACCCGCTGGGCAGCCAGGTGCGCCAGGCAGCCGGGTCGGCCGTGTCGAGCAGCAGCTGCAGGGTCATCGATTCAGGGTCATGGATGCAGGGTCATGGATGCAGTGGCAGGTGAGGCGTCAGGCCAGCGGCGGCACGCGGCTGCAGCCGTCCTCTGACACGACAGACGAGCCAGCGAAGATCGCCCCTGAGCCGATCATCGGTCCGGGACAACAACCTGCGCAGCGCATGGCGGCGGATCTGCAAGGGCAACGGGTCGCTTCACGGTTCACAAGGCGGGGCTCAAGCCAGACCACAGCCGCAGCAGCGACAATCAGGGAACGAAGCGCAGCCATTGTCAGCGGGCGGCAGCGGACCCCTGCCGCAGGGCCGCCATGCGCGAGGCGATCTGGGCCGATCCGCCGCAGGCCAACCAACGGCTGCGCAGATCCCGGCCCAGGGCGGCCCAGTCGAAACTGCGGGGATCGCGGCGGCTGCCGCTGCGGTCAACCTCCTGATGGGTGACCACGCTGCTGGGCGCGATGCCGTAGCTGGCCTGCCACTGGGCGATCTGGGTGGCCAGGCTGCGGTACTGCTCAGGGGTGTAACCGGAATGGCCGCTGGCTTCACCATCAGAGCCGTCGGCTGGCGACACGAGGCTGACGTGCAGGGCGACGTTGTTGATCGAAGGCCTGAGGCCCTGCTTGAGCTGGACGGCCATCCCGGCAAACTGCGAATCGCCGGCCCCGAAGGCGCGCTCGGCATCGGGCACGACGCGGATGCGCCGGCCATCGCGGCCGATCAGCACGTGGTAGCTGGCCTGCTGCCCGTCGTCGCCGTTGCGGCGGCGGAACAGGGCCAACGCGCTGGGCTCGTCCACCACCGTTTCATGCAGCACGATCAGCGCCGGCGTGCTGGACACGGGGCGTCCCTGCCAGTCCACCGCCAGGCGCGGGCCGTAGTTGGAGGGATCGGCGGGAACCGATTGCTCGGGCGATCCGTCGACAGGGCACTGCAGCGCCGCCAGCGACCCCGCGGAGAGGGAACCTGAACGCCCATCCACAGGGGGCAGAGCCGCAGGTGCGGGCACGGGCCGGCTGGCGACCGGTGGCGGCGGCAGCACCTCCTCGGGGCGCGGGCCTGCCGAGGGACGACCGAGGCTGGTGACCAGCTGATAGGCGAGCCAGCCGAGGCCGAAGCTCACCAGAGCGGCGATGGCCAGACCGAGAAGAGAACCCAGATCCGTCTGGCGGCGGGGGGGCAACGGCGGCCTGCGTGATCCGGCGGGGGCGGGATCCTGTCCGCTCGCCGGGGGTGGAAGCTGGCCGGGGTCGACGGGGGACATCAGTTGATCTGCCCCGGAATCCAGGTGATGGCGCCGTCCTGGTGGTTGATCACAACGATTGGATCCCCGCGGTGGGTGTCGTTGCGCCAGCTCATCGGATAGGTGCTGCCGTTGGTGCCGACAACCTGGCCCGCTCCGCCGGATTGGAAGGTGTAGTTGGTCTCCTTGCCATCGGCCCACACCACCCGGTAGCCCGTCTCCGGATTGCCGCCCACATCGCGGCAGGCCCAGTACTCCACCTGAGATTTGTCGGTGGTGGTGCGACCGTTGTCATCCGTGACAGAGAAGGCGCAGCTGTTGGGATAGGCGCCGCCGGGCAGCTGGCCGAACTTGTAGTCCGAGGCCCCGCCCCAGGCCGACGAGACGGGCGCAGGCGTGACCGTGGTGGGGGCTTTCGGGGTCGGGGGCGGCGCGGGGGTGCTGGCAGCCGGCGCGGCGGGCGGCGCGGAGGGAGCGCTGGGCGGGGCCACGGCGCTGGTGGGCTGGGGGCGGTTGGACAGCAGCATCCAGCCCAGACCGAGCAGCACGGCCCCGGTCAGCATCGAGACCAGGGCGATCAGCAGGGCCGTGACCGGAGCGGGACCGGATGGCGCGGGCGCTGAAACCGGAGCGGGTGCCTGAGCCGGCGGCTGCCCGTAAGGAGTTGAAGGAGGTGTCCCGGACCAGGGGGGAGCCTGGGGGGGCTGGCTCCAGGGCCCTGTCCAGGGGCCGCCTGCGCGCGGATCAGCAGGGGCAGCTCCATAGGGGGTGCCCCCGGGGGCGGAAGCACCGCCAGCGGTGGCCATCACGGACGGGGCCGCTCCACGAGGCAGGCCGAGACTGCCGTCGATCACCGCAGCCAGACGCTCGAGAATCGTCGGGTGATAAGTGTGCGAAAGATCCTGCAGCAGGGCATCGCGGCCACCGAGCATCACCGATTGCTGGTCACCAGCGACCAGCTGGCGGAACCCCGGGCGAGCCAGCAGATCACGCAGGGGGCCCAGCAGTGAGGTGTCGGCTCCGAGCAGATCCTGCACCTGACTGAACACAGCTGTGGTCGGCAGGTTGGCGGCCGTCTGCTCAGCGATCAGCGTCGCGATCCGCCGGCCGAGCAGATAGTCGTCAGTTCCTGGAGAGCCAGAAGGATTGCCTTGATTCAACGGCTGCTGCAAATCTGCAACAAACCCTAGTTTGTGTCGCTGCAGCATCCCCGCCGCCTGGGACGGTGATGGCCGCGCCCCCAGCCCGAAGGGCTTCAGGTCAGGCCTCCAGAATGGTCCGTGGCGGCACAGGCTGAGGGCCAAAGCCCTGCCAGCCCGGCTGTGAGCAGGCAGGATCCCCGGCTGCAGTCGGGGCCGCAACCCTGCCCAGCAGCTGCCTGCACGGCCTGCTGCGCCGCCGCACAGCCGCATCGCCGCCGCCTCGGGGTCAACAGCGGAGGAGTCCCCGCAGCGGGCTCCCCGGCAGTGGGTGCCCGAGCCGGCCGTTCCAGCGCGGCTGGAGCGGAGGAACTCAGCGCGGCCGCACCACCCGGCCGAACTCACTGGCGGTGATCAGGGGCGGGTCGCTGGCGGTGTCGACGCTGAAGCTGCGCGTCTCAGTCTGCAGCGAGCCATCGGGCCAGACGAAGGTGACGAGGCCCTCAAGATTGACCGTCGAGCCGACCTCGCCGGTGGTGCGCAGGTCCTGAACCGTGACGCGCTCGAACTGCTGGAAGAAGCCCGGGTCGAACTGATCGGCGGCCGCGGGGCCGAACAGCGATCGGGCCTGGGCGAAATCCTTGGCGGACAGGGCGCTGTACAGAGCCTGAATGCCAGTGACGGCCCGATCCGGCGACGCCGCCGACGCAGACGACAGGGGCGTGGTGGCTGGGGCGGGATCCGGCTGCGGCGGGCTGGCGGCCGCCGGCACCGCCGCGGGCGGTTGCGGAGCACTCTGGCCGGCAGCGCTGGGGGGCGCCGGGGCGGTGACGAGCCCCGGGCTCTGCTGCCTCTGCCACAGCAGTACCCCCATGGCCGCCAGGGCCATCAGCAGCACGCCGCTGAGAAAGGCCAGCACGCCATTGAGTGCCGTCTGGCCGTTGCGCGGCGCCGGGGTCGGAGCTGCCGGTGGCGGCGGTGACGCAGGCGCCTGCCAGGCGGGAGCGACAGCGGCTGGGGCAGAGGCTGGCCCCCCGGCCGCTGCAGCGCTCTGGAGGCCCTCCGGCTGGCCGAGCAGGCCCTCGAGCACCGGCCGCAGCTTGCGGCAGACCGGCTCGGCATACATCTGGGCGAGCTCGTCCTCCAACCGGGCGAGCAGGCGGGCATCGGCCAGCGGCGGATCCTGGCCGGCAGCACTGGCGAAGGCGTTGGAGAGCACCAGATAGCGCAACGGAACCACCAGATCGCTCAGCTCACCGCTGCACAGATCGGCGATCACGCCCTGCAGACGGCGCGGATCGAAACCGCGTCCCTGGCGCTGATCGCTGAGCAGCTGATCGCGCAGTCGTCTGCCCAGCTGGTGAGGGGTCATCGCTCCGGCCGTGCAGGAATCGCAGCAGGCGCATCCTGCTGCCCGGAGCTCTCCGGGGCCAACCCGGGACCAGCGGCGGCAGGCTGGCGCCGCTCGCCGGAACCAGCCGCCGCCGGGTCCCCGGCAGGAGCGGCGGGACTGGCTCCGGAGGGCACAGCAGACAGACGAAGGCGCTGCCGCCATTGGCGCTGCAGCTCCTGGCTCAGTTCAGGGCAGAGCCGCAGCTCCGGCTGCCGCTCCGCCGTAGCGCTCGCTGCGGGGGCGAGGGAGGCCAGCCCCGTGGCCAGGGAGGGCTCCTGCCGGCTCCAGGCGATCAGCGCCCCGAGCGGATCGGTGGCACCGGCCCGCAGCAGCGCCTGCCGCTGGTTCTGATCCCCGGAGAGCAGCAGGCGGAAGCTGCTGCTGCGGTTGTTGAGGGTGCCGCGGATCCGCAGCGCCAGGGCCTCGGAGCGATCCGTCGCCCGAGCGGCGGCGGCAGGCGTCCCGCCGGGCCCCGCTTCGAGCGCATCCGTGCGACCCGGATCCAGCCTCCCGGGCTGGCCTGCCGCCGGTGGCGAAGCATCGTCGTCCCGCAGGAGCCGGGGTTCGGCAGCGACGGATCCACGGACCTGCCGATCGGCGCGGCCGTCTGCGGCGCAGAGCAGGGCGATCTGCCCCTGAAGCTGCTGCCGCTGGGCGGCCGTCAGCGGCAGCGGGCCTTCCTGTCGGGCCGCGAACGGCCCCCATCCCTGCCACCAGGCCAGCAGCGTCAGCACACCCATGCCCGCCAGGGCCGCCCCAAGCCACAGCTGCAGCGAGGTCGCGGCAGTGGCCGTAGTCCGCGAGGCGGCCTGGGCAGTCGCGACGCCGAGGCGGCCCGCAACGGCCAGCGGGCGCGGGCGCTCCGCCAGCGAGGCCGCGGCCGGGAGCTCGGGCTGGGAGGGGGAGGCCGGCACAGGCCCCGGCGGTTGCACGACCCTGGGCTGGCTGGCGCGAGCGCGGCTGTGGCGGAGCTCGCTGGCGCTGAGAGGCCCCCAGCGGCCGATCGCCACACTCACGTCATCGCCGCTGCCCTGGCTGCTGATGTGATCGAGGGCGGCGGAGAGCTCATCCGGCGTGCCCTGGCCGCTGGGGTCCGGCAGGTCGACCAGATAGCGGGCCAGGGTGAGGAAATCGGCGTCGCTGCCGCAGGATTTGCGAATCCCGTCGGTGCCCAGCAGCAGCGAGAAGGGGGGGTCGGCGGCCCTGAGGCGATGCAGACCGCTGCGGGGGGCGAACTGACGGGCGGCCTCCTGCATGCACAGGCTGCAGGTGGCCTCACCAGCCGCCTCGACCGCCGGCTCCTCGCTGACCAGATGGCCCTCGCCGGTGCCCGTGATGCGCACCAGATCCCAGTCCCCGAGACCCGTATGCCCCCACCAGCGGGGCGTCAGCACCAGCACCCCGAGGGTGGCGCCATAGGGAACCGGCGAAAAGGCCACGCCAGTGGCGGCGGGGTTGGCTTGCCAGTGCTCGCGGACGGCCTGCAACCAGGCCGCGACAAGCTGCTGCGGCAGGCTCTCCGACAGCCAGCGCCGCCAGTGACGCTCCTGTCCGGGCTGGCCGGTGCGGCTGGAAGCCAGGGTCTTGCCGATGACCTCAAGAGCGACCGAGCAGGCCAGGCGACTGCCGACATCGCTGCGGGTGTAGCGGGAACCGCCGTGTCCGTCGGAGACCACCAGCAGCCGCACGGGATCACCGGCGGCATCGACGACCGTCCAGAAGCCGCTGGCGTCCTGACAGGGAGTGCCGCGGCGCAGGTGGGCGGCACCGGTGCGGCTGTCGCAGCGGAGCGAGGCAGACCAGCCGTCGGGCGGACGCGTCACCGGCTCACCTCACCAGATCACCTGGCTGGCGTCGCTGGGATCCAGCACGGTGGGCGGCAGATCGGGCAGGGGCACGTTGCCGTCGCTGGGCATGGCACCGACCTGGCTGCGGGGCTGGGAGGCGGCCCCCACCACGGCGGTGGAGGCCCACTGGATGTAGCGGGCCAGGGTGTTGCTGTCGTTGGCCTGCAGCGGCCGGCGGGCCGAGCGCTGCCCCGGCAGGCGATCACCGCCGAGGCCGAGGCCGCCGCCCGGCTGGGCGCCCGGCGGGCCGATGAACTGCTGCAGCACCTCCAGATCGGCGTCGTGGCCGATGGCGATCGCCAGACGCACCGCCTTGGCGGCCCACGGTTCGGCCATCAGCGTGCGCAGGCCGGCATTGAAGTCATCGGTGGGGGCCCCATCGGAGATCAGCACCAGCACCGGGGGCAGTGCTCGCTGCTCCATCGGCGGCGTGCGCAGCGCACCGGCCACCAGCCTCAGGGCATCCCCCATGGCGGTGAGGCCGCCCTCCTGCAGATCCACCCACTGCTGCAGCACCCGATCCACCGGGGTGGGCTGTTCGATGTGCCAGCGCGCCTGATCGGAAAAGCTGACCACCCGCACCAGGATCGAGGCTTCCGGGTTCTGCTGACTCACCTCGACCATCGCCGGCAGAGACTGACGAATGGCCTGATTGAGTGACTGCATCTTGCCGTTGGCCTGCATCGACCCGGAGCAGTCGCACAGATAGATGAAATGCAGCGGTCGGCGCGTCAGCTGAACGTTGGGGAAAGGCATCGGTTCAACGGCTGTGAGACGGCGTGTCAGCGCGGCGCTGTGGACCTGTGCAGATGAAGCGTCAGGGCCTGAATCCTGCCTGGAGGGGGAAGGCGGAGGCGGGCCGTGGTGAAGGGAGCTTCCGGGGCGATGTCAGCGGAGCAGTCGAAGGGTCCCCAGATGCGTCTGCAACACAGTCAGGCTCGAAAGATTACAGCTTCTCTGTGGCGGAACGTCCATGCGCTCACCGCTGCTCAACTCGGCGCTCCAGACATGGGGCGTGAGATTCTTCAGCCCCAGCAGGTCGGGCCGCTGCGGGTGTGGCTCCACGCGGGCAATCGGCTGATCGAGCTGCTCAGGGGCGAGTGGATCGAAGTGATGGGCATGCAGTTCGTTGCCGGGCTGGGCGATCACCGCGGCGTCTGCCGTCTGCAGCCGCGGCGCCGCAGGCAGCTCGCCACCACAGGCCCAGCAGCGTCTAGGCAGCCCCGGCTCCGGGAACACCTCCTGGCCGCAGTGGGGGCAGAGGCTGCGCTGATCGAGGCAGCGGGCCAGGGCCTTCATCCACTGGCCTGTGTAGGCGCGACGGGAGGGATCCCGGGCACCGGCCGCCAGGCTCTGCTGAAACAGCTCCTGCAGCTGGGGCGGGTAGATGGGCCAGGTGAGCAGCGGCGCCGGATGGGCGTCGGGATCAGGACGGTTGCGGGAATCGTCGCGGTCGAAGATGAACACCGGCTCCTCCCCGTACAGGCGCCGCCGGGCGGGTTCATCCAGACAGCGGATCTGCAGCTCGAGACGGCCCAGATAGGGATCGTGGCGGGTGAGCAGACGGAAGATCAGCACCGCCAGGGAGAACAGATCACTGCTGGCGCTGGGCTTGCTGTGGCCGAGCAGAACCTCGGGAGCCATGTATCCGGTGGTTCCCTTGACGCCACCGAGATCGCGGCCGTTGATGTCGACATTGTCGTTGTCGCAGATCAGGATACGGCCGCTGCCGGGATCGAGGAACAGGTTTCCCAGCGAGATGTCCTTGTAGCAGAGGCCCTTGCTGTGCAGGGCATGGAAAGCCTCGGCCAGATGAAAACAGGCCAGCAGAATGTTGCGCAGGCTGATCTCGCTGCGACCGGCCGTGTGCTCCACCGCTCCCGCGTACTGGGGAGGCCGCAGCTTCATCATGTAGCCGAACCCACCAGGCGGCAGGGACAGCCGCTGGGCGCACTCGGCGGCGGGATCGAGCACCAGGATCGGCCAGAGAAAACTGGCATTGGGCTGCGTCGCCTTGATGCAGTTCCAGAGGCGATGCTTGAGCTCCGGATCGGCCCTCAGACAGGTGGGGAAATACCACTTCATCGCCATCGGCTCGCCGGCGAAGTCCACCTCGAACACCTGCCCCTGACCGCCACCGCCGAGGAAACGTCTGACCCTGGCGGGGATCGCGGTGCTGGAGAAGCTGAGGGTGGCCCCCTCGGGGAACATTGAACTCATCGCGGCTCGCTACGGCTGGCGGGAGCGGTGGCTGGGGCGGAGCTGGGGCACCCCTTGCGGGCGCAGGACGGCATCCTGACCTCCGCCCGAGGCGCTGCAGCAGACGCCGACGCCGCAGGCGGCCGGTGATCCGCCCGCAGACCCCTGCCTCGGCGGCGGTGATGGCCCGTCAGCGGAGCGCCCGCCCCGCGGTGCTGCCCGATCCAGCGGCTCATGCGATCTCCAGGCTCTGGCCGATGGCCTTGCGGATGCCGTTGCGATGGCTCAGGGCGGTGATCCGGCTGGCGAAACGATGGCGGTAGGCCATGCCGTCGCGCAGGGTGACGATCAGCACGTGCTCCTTGCGCGATCCCAGCAGGATCCAGCCCGCCAGGCCCGCCAGCTGCAGGGGCCAGAACAGCCACGGGAAGGGCAGCAGCACCATGCCGCCCAGGCAGATCAGCAGCCACCAGCTGAAGCTGTGGGGGTAGCGATGCCGGCTGCGCACATGGGCCGAGCGGATCGCCTCGAGGGGAATCTGGCGGCCGGCGAAGGCCAGGGGCGACGGCCTGGGGTTCCGGCCGGAACCGGACGGGCCGCGCGCTGCAGCGGCAGCCGGCTGTCCCGCGATGGCCGACTGTCCTGCAATGAAAGGCTGTGCGGCAGCGGCCGACTGTGCGGCAGCCGCCGGCTCAGCCGCGGCGGCCATGGGTTGCGGCCGCGATGTGGCGGGCGACACGGCCGCCGCAGGCGCCGACAGGCGCTGCTGAAACACCAGCACCGGGCCGCGCGCGCCCAGCTGGATCTCATCGCCATCGCTGAGCGGCCGGCACTGGCGGATGCGCTGCCCCTCCAGCCAGGTGCCCTCGTTGCTGCCCCAGTCGCAGACCAACCAGCCATGGCTGCGGGAAAAGCGCACCACCGCGTGGTGATCGGCCACACCCTCGGCGCTGGCCAGGCGGAGGCGGTTGTTGCCGGCTTTTCCGATCGTGGTGGGCTTGGCGCGATCCAGGGCCAGACGCCTGGAGGGATCGTGGCGCAGCACCAGCTGAGCTTCGGCGCTGGGCGACTCGCGGCCTTGCGGATCCGGCGTCATCCGCGCCCCCGGCCGCCGCTGCGGCGACGCTGCCACCAGTGGCGCCAGTCCTCGGTGATCTCACCCCAGAGGCCCGGATCACCCTGACGCCAGGGCTCAATCCGGGCGGGAAACAGCAGCGCCAGGGCCGCCAGCAGCAGGGCCAGCATCACCATCAACAGCAGCAGCCATCCCGGGATCGAACCCAGCCACCACAACCAGGAGAAAGGACTGGAGAGCGACAGCGCCCTGATGGCGAACAGCGCGATCGTCAGGGCCACCCAGAAACGGAACGGGGCCCAGGGGTCGCGGCGTTGTTCCACCTCTGGACCACCCGAATGCTCGTCGTAGCGTATGGCAACCACATGGCAGAACCGGACGAGCGCGATGGTGGTGGGGAG
>CAYNGR010000019.1:26478-28755 GCA_964396755.1 uncultured Cyanobium sp.
CGGCAGCCGCGAGCAGCGGCTGGAGACCGCCCGCCGTCTGCTGCGGCAGGCCCGCCACTGGGAACCGCGGCTGGAGCTGTGGCAGGGCGAGCAGTGCCTGCAGAGCCTGCCGCTGGCTGAGGAGCGCATCCGCATCGGCCGAGATCCCTGCTGCGAGCTGCAGGCCTCTGGCGACGGGGTCAGCCGCGTGCATGCCTTCATCGAGAAGGACCGGCCCCAGGACCGCGACTGGGTGCTGGAGGACTTCAACTCCGCCAACGGTCTCTACTGGCACGACCGCCGCATCCGCGCCATCCGGCTGCGACACGGCGATGAGGTGCAGCTGGGCTCTCCCCTGCGCGACGCCCCACGATTGCGTTACCACCACCCGCGCAGCCCCTGGGAGCGGGTGGTGCATGGCGTGGGCCTGGCCTCGTTGATCGGCTCAGGGGCGGTGATCGCCTCGCTGCTGCTGCTCAGCAGCATCTCGGGAGGATCGCGCGTGGACTTCATCGGCGGCCCGGTGAAGATCGTCTCGGCGGATGGCCGCCGCATCGATTCACGCGAGGGGGCCTCCACCGCTCTGCCGGCGCTGGAGGACTACCCGCTGGTGCTGCGGCGGGCGCTGCTGGCCTCCGAGGACGCCAACTTCGGCTGGAACAGCGGCCTGGACATCGGCGGCACGCTGCGCTCGCTGGTGCGCCGCAGCGGCGGCGGCAGCGGCCTGACCCAGCAGGTGGCGCGCATGGTCTACCCCTGGGTGAAGAACGGCAATCCCACTTCGATCTGGCCCTGGGTGCGCACGCCGGAGACCGATGCCAACGGGGATCCCACCCGCTGGGGCGTGCTGGCGCGCAAGCTGCGCGAACTGCCGGTGTCGTGGCAGCTGGAGACGCGCTTCAACAAAAACGAGATCCTCAAGCTGTATCTCGACCGCGCCTACCTGGGCCTGGGCGCCGAAGGGTTCGAGCAGGCCGCCCAGCTGTACTTCCGCAAGTCCGCCCGCCAGCTCAACGCCAGCGAGGCCGCCTATCTGGTGGGACTGCTGCCCAGCCCCAACGGCTACAACATCTGCGCCCCGTCCCCGAGCGAGCTGCGCTCCGAACGCTTGGAGCGCGAACGCAAGACGGGCAAGCCGGAGACCCCGCTGCCGGACGAGCAGGTGTGGACCCCGAAGCTGCGCCGCGATCTGGTGCTGCGCCGCATGCTGGAAGAGGGCTACCTCAGCCGCGAGGAGTACCGCGATGCGCTGCGCCAGCCGCTGAACTTCGATGCCTCCGCCTGCCGCCAGTCGCGCTGGGTGAGCTATCCGTTCTTCAGCGACTACGCGATGTGGGAGCTGGAAGGGCCGCGCTTCTCGCTCAACATCGACGCCAGCAAGGAGGGCGGCAACTATCACGTCGTCGCCACGATCGATCCGCAGCTGCAGGAGCTGGCGCAGCGCAGCGTGCAGCAGTTCCTCGAGAGCGAGGCCAGGCCGCTCGGGGTGCACCAGGCGGCGCTAATCAGCCTGGATGTGCACAGCGGCAGGATCCTGGCCTATGTCGGCGGCGGTGACTACAAGTTCGACCGCGTCCAGTCGCTGCGGCAACCCGGATCCACCTTCAAGCTGTTCACCTATCTGGCGGCCCTGGAGAAGGGCATCGAGCCGGGAGAAGCCATCTCCTGCGCGCCGATCTACCAGCTGGAAGTCGGCTGCCTGCGCGGCGCCGCGGCGATCAGCATGGCCGATGGCCTGGCCTATTCGGAAAACCCGGTGGCGCTGCATCTGGCCGAGCGGGCGGGCTTTGACCAGGTGATCGCCATGGCCCGCCGCCTGGGCATCTCCTCGCCGCACCTGCAGCCGGATCCGAGCATGGTGCTGGGCGGCAATGAGGTGCTGCTCTACGAGATGGCGCGCGCCTTCGCTGTGGTGGCCAACGGCGGCCGCACCGTGCCGATGCATGGCGTCGAGCGCATCTACGACCTCGGCATCTGCAAGTCGTCGCTGGCGCTCAACAGCTGCCCGGAGCGCGGCATCTTCCGGCCGCTGGGGGAGAAACCGCAGCAGCTGCTGGCACCGGCCATCGCCGAGCAGATGGACGCGATGCTGCGGCGGGCGGTGGAGGTGGGCACCGGCCGCAATGCCGGCGTGGTGGCGGATGCGCGCGGCAAGACCGGCACCACCAACGACGGCCGCGATGCCTGGTTCATCGGCTACTCCCCGAGCAAGGGCATCCTCACCGGCATCTGGCTGGGCAACGACGACAGCACCCCCGCCGAAGCCTCAGCCGGCGCCCTGGCGGCCGAGCTGTGGGG
>CAYNGR010000020.1:0-28186 GCA_964396755.1 uncultured Cyanobium sp.
GCCTGGATTCGGCGCGTGCCCTCGACAGCGAATCCCCGGATCCATGGCGACCGTGCAGGGTCGACAGCGCTGCTCCGTCGGCGCTGCACATCCGCGGGGCTGCCTGCCCCTCCCCCTGCCGACGGCTCAGGAGGAGGGCAGCCAGAGGGCCTGACTGATCGGTTCCGGCAGGATCCGCATCTGCAGCGACTGGCCATCCAGCAGTGCCGCCCGGGCGGGCTCACGGGGATCGCGTCGCACCGTCAGCAGCAGCTGATCCGCTGCCGCGTCATAGCTGAGCGGCAGCCCGGGTTCCGGAATCCACGGATCGAGTCGGCGCTGGGTCGCGATGCGACCGCGACCATCGAGGCGCACGAGTGTGTAGGTGGAATGTCCCTGCCAGCGATTGAGCAGCATCCAGAGACGATCCCCGCTCTGGTTGCAACTGGCTGCCATCACTGCCTCCTGCCCGATCCACAGCGTGATCGGCGCCGCTCCTGGCTGCACCCGCTCCAGTGAGCGGCGGTAGTCCGGCCAATGCCGCATCAGCAGCGCCTGACCGGTGGCAGGGCAGAAGGAGGTGAGCACGCGGCTTCCCGGCAGGATCTGGGGTCTGGCCTCCTGACCGCTGAGCGATCGCAACTCCAGTCCGTCCGGCGTCGGCACCACCATGCCCTGCCCCTCCGGCAGCAGGCGGACCGGACCGGCGAGGTCCAGCCTGAGCGTGTGGCGGCGTCCACCGGCGTCGATCCACAGCGCCTGTTCATCCCCGGGGATCTCGCCGCCGAGCTGCAGCAACAGATCACCGCGGCGATTGCTGCTGATGTGGGCAAAGCTGAGAGGCGCGTGCCACAACCGCTGCAGCGCACCCAGCTGCGGAGCCCCTGGGGAGTCCTCTCCCCGCACCAGCGAGCGGGGCCGCAGACTGCGTTTCCACAGCTGGAACCTGCCGCGGCGATCGCCGGCAAGGAACACCACGCCGCGGCCATCGGCCAGGGGCTCGACGCTGGGGATGCGGGCCCAGACCGGGCTGAGGGCCTGCCAGGCACCATCGTGGCCCCGTAGCTTCAGTTGTTCGCCGCCGGGGACCCTGGCCACCACCAGCAGATGCGGGCGGGGATCCCAGCGCCACCGCTGCGGCGGCAGGGAGCGACCGCGACGGTCCCGGCCGGAGAGACTCAGGCGCAGCGGTTCGTCGACCACCTGAGATGGCAGCAGCAGCAGCCGCTGCTGAGCTTCCTCACCCAGCCAGCGGTGAGCCAGGGATGGCTGCAGACGGCTGTCCGCGGCGAGCGAGGCGCGCTGCATCGGCCGGCTGAAGCGCAGATCCAGGGCCCCCGGTCCGGAGCTGTGCGCCTGAGGTTCGATGCTCAGCAGCCGGGGTGGGCGCCTCTCAAGCAGCTGCTGCTGGATCAGCACCAGCAGCACCGCCCCAGCCAGGCTCATCCAGATGGGGCGCGGCAAGGGGCGCGATGACGTTCTCATGGCTCAAGCGGGCGCCGTGGCCGGGGGATGGGGCGGATGCGCTGCGGCTGCACCACCGAAGCCGGTTCCCCATCCACCAGCGCCGTGGTCATTCGGCCGTCGATCGCCAGCCACTGGTTGGGCCTGGGCCGCATGCCCTCAGGCCAGGCCACCGGCAGGCCCATGGGCGTCGCATCGGCCAGACAGCAGCGCACCTGCAGGCGGGCCAGCTGCGGCGGCCCCTCGGGCTGGGGCAGCACGAAGCCGCTGATCCGCACCGCCTGCCCGTGGTACAGCGCCGGGTCGGGACGGCTGCGCAACAGCCGGACCCACTCGCTGAGGCTGCGCTGCTCCGGCGGCAGGATGAAGGCCAGCTTCGGTGGCTCCGGCAGGCCCTGGGGCCGACCCGAGGCCAGCACGGTGAATGAGGGATCCGGCGGCAGCAGCAGCACCGCCACGGCCACCAGGCTCGTGAGCATCCAGGGCAGCGACAGCCGGGTGCGCAGCAACCGGCCGCGACAGCGCAGCAGGGCCAGAGCCAGAACGATCAGCGCCACACCCGCTCCGCCCACCAGGGCATGGAAGGCTCCATGCAGCAGCAGATCCAGCCGGCCGCTGAGGCTGCTCAGCAGCAGCACCAGACCCCAGAGGACGAGCAGCGCAGGCAGGAGCGGCATCGCAGCCGAGCGTCGTGGAGCGGGTGGGGTCGGTGCGGTCACAGCAGGGCCAGGTTGATCCACTGCCCCATCAGCAGCACGGCCAGAAACGCGCCCACGGCGGTGAGTCCGATCGCAGCTGGTCGCAGCAGCACCGTGAACAGTCCGGCGAGCTTGAGATCAACCACCGGGCCCAGCAGCAGAAAAGCCAGCAGCGCCCCTGGGGTGACCTGGGCGGCGAAGCCGAGGGCCAGAAAGGCATCCACGCTGGAGCAGACCGAGACCACCAGCGCCAGCAGCATCAGCGCCACCACTGAGAGGGTGGGATCGGAGCCGAGCGCCAGCAGCCAGCTGCGTGGCAGCCAGGTCTGAACCACGGCGGCGATCGCACAACCCATCACCAGCAGGCTGGTGAGATTGAGAAACTCCGTGCTGCCGTGCTGCAGCACCTGCAGCCAGTCCGTGCGGGGGGGAGCGGCGGCGACCAGGTCGGCCGGCGGCGCTCCCAGCAGACCGGAGGAGCGCTCCAGCAGGCCCACCTGGCTGAGGGGCTGGCTGAGGCGGCGCTCGGCCAACAGCTCCGGGGTCAGCAGTTGTCCCTCCGGCAGCAGCACCAGCAGAGCGCTCAGCAGCAGCGCCAGGACGAACGCTCCGGCGGGCCTGGCCAGCAGCAGCCAGGGCTGGTTGGGGAAGGCCGCCCAGGTGCTGAGCAGCACGATCGGATTGAGCACCGGCGCGGCGAACAGGAAGCCCAGCGCGGTCCCCAGCGGGGCGCCACCGGCCAGCAGGCGCCGCGCCACCGGCACGTTGCCGCACTCACAGGCCGGCAGGGCGAATCCCAGCAGAGCTCCGGTCGTTGAGGCCAGCAGCGGCTGGCGCGGCAGCCGCCGCATCCAGGCATCCTGTGGCGCAAGCCCGCGGGCCAGGGCGGCGATCGCCACCCCGAGCAGCAGAAACGGCAGCGCCTCCAGCAGCAGTCCCTGGAACAGGGCCCAGGCTGTTCGGATCCGGTCCACAGACCTCAGCAGGGGGATCCATCCTGGTCAACCCCAGGCCGAAACGGCCGGAATGCTCTTAGCGTCCGCGTCGCGGTTGCCGTTGTCTCCGTGCCGTCCGGTCCCCTCACCAGACCTTGCAGCAGGAATCGCCGCCCTGACGGCCGCGGGGCCGGGCGGCCGAGACATCGGGGACTGCGGCTTGCAGCGCTCAGCCTGGTGGCCCTGCTGCTGGCTGGCTGCTCAGGATCAATCCGGCAGGCCAGCCGACCCAGCCCGAAGCGCCTGACGGTGGTCACCACAGTGGCGCCGGTGACCCTGTTCACCCGTGCCGTCGCAGGCGACTGCGCCGAGGTGAACTCCCTGCTGCCGGCAGGAAGCGGTCCCCATGGCTTCCAGAGCCGCCCCAGCGATCTGCTCACCCTGCGCCGCGCCCGGCTGCTGGTGATCAACGGGCTCGGTCTCGAAGGCTTCGTGGAGAGCCTCCGGCGCTCCGCCGGGAACGCCTCGCTGCAGCTGATCGACAGCTCCCGCGGCGTGCCGGTGCTCGCCGGCGAGGAGCCGGCCCTGGAGCTGAACCAGGGAGCGCACGACCACCACGGTCATGACCACGGCAGCGTCAACCCCCACATCTGGCTGGATCCTCTGCGTGCGGTGCGCCAGGTGGAGAGCATCCGCGATGGTCTGGTCGCCGCCGATCCTGGCTGTGCCGCCGGTTATCGCCAACGGGCCGCTGCCTACGTCGCCGAGCTGCGACGCCTCGATGCCGAGATCGCCGCGACCCTCAAACCCTTCCGCGGCCGCACCTTCGTGGTGTTCCACGATTTCGCCCCGTACTTCGCCGACCGCTACGGCCTGAAGGCCGACTTTCTCGTGGAGACGCCCGAACAGGCTCCCTCACCGGCCGATGTGCAGCGGGTGGTGAACGCCGTGCGCGACAGCCAGGTGACGGTGCTGCTGAGACCACCTGGGGAACGGCCCGGCATCTTCGAGACCCTGTCGAACGATCTGGGCATCAAGCTGGCGGACTTCTCGCCCGTGGAGACCCTCAGCGAGCCGGAACTCGCCGATCCGGGCACCTACCTGCGCCTGATGCGGGCCAATGCTTCGGCGCTGCGCAAGGCGTTCGCCCCCTGACGGCTCCGGTCTGGCCGTGGGCAGTCCGTGCCTGAAGCGGGCCTGGCTGGGCCGCTCAGCGCGGGGCGGAGCCGATGGCGGCCGGTCGCGGCGGACCGGTGGCCTGTCCGAGTTGCGCCTGATGGCGCCGGAGCGCCTCGGCCGTGATGACCAGAGCCGAGCCGAGCAGCAGTGCCGCGAACGCCTGCCGCAACCGCTGTTCGCTCAGGTGCGGGGCCAGCCGCTGCCCCAGCAAGGCGCCGAGCGCTCCGCCCAGCAGCAGGGGCAGCAGCAACGGCATGCTCGCGGCGGGCCAGTGCCCCAGGGCTGCGAACGCCACCAGCGCGTTCAAGGCGATCAGCAGCAGGCTGGTGCCGCTGGCGATGGGCATCGGCAGGCCGGCCAACAGCACCAGGGCGGGAACAATCGCAAACCCTCCGCCCACCCCGGCGATGCCGGTGAGCAGGCCGACGAGCACCCCCTGTGCCGCCAGCAGCAGCTCACGACGCAGCGGCTGCCGGCGGCCCGGACGGGCTGCGGTCGGCGCGCTGGATCCGGCCCGGTGAGCGCTGAGCAGCCAGACGGCCAGCACTGCCGCTGCCGCGAACACCCCCAGTTGCACAGGCTCCGGCACCCAGCCGGCCTTCACCCAGCTGCCGCCGATCCAGCTGCCGGCCAGCGCCGGCAGGCCCAGAATCAGCGCCGCCCGCGGCGCGACCTGACGGCGGCGCAGACAGGGGCCAAGGTTGCCCAACGCCAGCAGCGTCACCACCAGCAGCGACAGCGGCACGGCCTCCATGGTGGGCAGGGAGACGCCGCTGACCAGCAGGGGCAGCAGCAGGATCGAGCCGCCGGCCCCCAGCAGCGAGAGCAGAACGCCGATCAGGGCGCCGCCGCCGGCCAGCAGCGCCAGGCTGGCCGCAGGCATCAGAGCGACACCCGGTTCCAGGGCATCAGCGCCAGCAGCCGGGCCATGCCGCAGAAGCCGCTGATGCCGGCGAACACCAGGCCGGCGCCGACAAACCAGCTCAACAGGATCCAGGCGGGAGCCACGCTGCTGCTCAGGATCAGACCCAGCAGCACCAGCGCACCGGCGACGATCTGCACCTGGCGCATCAACGGCAGAGGGGCGTTCTTCAGCCTGCGCAGAGGCAGCCCGGCCGCCTCCCAGCTGTGCAGCCCCCCCTGCAGATCGCTGACGGGGTGTTGCCAGCCGCGCTCCATCAGCAGGCGCACACCCCTGGCGCTGCGGTTGCCGCTCTGACACACCAGCACCAGTGCTCCCTGCGGCAGCTCGGCCTGATCCAGCCGCGACAGGGGGACGTTGAGGCTGCCGGCGATGTGGCCTGTGGCGTACTCGATCGGCTCGCGCACATCGATGACGCTCGGCTGACGGGCGCCAAGCCGATCCGCCAGCTCGTGAGCACCCATCCGTTCAGGTGCTGAGCCGGCGCTGATGGAGAGGTCGGGGAGATTGAGGGAGCTGTTGGCCATGGCTGCGGGACGGCAGAACGCGATGGAAAGGAAGCGGGACTCCAGGGCTTGATGGCGGGAGCGAAGCCGGCCGAGTGGCTGTTCGTTGCTGTGGCCAGCTGGCTGAGCGCGAAGCGGGGCTGTCATGCACGGCCGAGTGCGCGGCGGAGGGGGAATCAGGCCGCCGCGGCGCCCTCAAGCGGATAGCCCTCATCGCTCCAGCGGCTGAGGCCGCCGCGCAGGTTGGCCACCTGGCTGCGGCCGGCTCTGAGCAACTGCTGGGTGGCCAGGGCGGAGCGGCTGCCGGAATGGCAGACGAGCACCACCGGCCGGTCCGTGGGGATCTCGCCGCTGCGCTGCTCCAGCTCCGGCAGAGGCAGCAGCAGACTCCCGGGCACGTGGCCGTCGGGTCCGTTGTATTCCTCCAGGGAGCGCACATCGAGCAGGATCAGCTCGCTGCGGTGCTCCGCCACCCAGGCGGGCAGCAGCTCCGGCAGACCGGCGTAGCTCCGCTGCAGTGGAGCCCAGCTGTCGCTGGGTTGTTGCTGACGCGGCTTGCCGGAGCGCAGGTTGCCGGGTAGGGCCTCAGCAATCCGGTGCGGATGCGGCAGCTTCATCGCCTGCATGTGACCGACGAAATCCCGTTCGGTAGCGGCGCCGCCGAGGCGGGCGTTGAAGGCCTTCTCCTCCACCACCGAGGTGACGAGACGGCCGGTGTAGTCGTGACCGGGGTAGAGCAGGCAACTGTCGGGCAGGCTGAACAGCTGCTCGGTGATCGAGCGCCAGAGCATGTGGGCATCCCCCTGCTGGAAATCGCAACGACCGCAGCCGCGCACCAGCAGCGCATCACCTGTGAAGGCCAGCGAGCGGTCATCGAGCACGTAACTCAGACAGCCGTCGGTGTGGCCGGGGGTGCTGCGCACCTCCAGGTGACGTGACCCGAAGGCGACGCGATCGCCGTGCCGCAGTGGCAGGGTGACGTTCTCGGCCCCGGCGGTGGCCGCCAGAGCGATGGCCGCACCGGTGGCCTGGTGCATCAGCCAGCTGCCGGTGACGTGGTCAGCATGGGCATGGGTGTCAAGGCAGGCCACCAGCTCGATGCCCAGCTCCTGGATCAGCGACAGGTCGCGGCCGTGCTGCTCGAACACCGGATCGATCAGCAGGCCCTGGGCGCTGCCGACATCGGCGAGCAGATACGTGAAGCTGCCAGTGGCCGCGTCAAACAGCTGACGGAACAGCAGAGCGGATCCGCCGGCGGCCGCCGCGAGCAGCGGGAAGGCGACAGAACGGGTCACACGAACCTCCGGAAGCCGTTATGAGTGTATGCGCATAACAGGGAGCCGGCAAGCGCCAGCGCTTCCGCGCCCCTCCGGGCTGAGTGGGGTGCAGGTGCTCCAAGTTGCAGCGCCGCTCGGGGCCGAGGCGATCAGCCACGATCGGCTGCTGGCCCTGACCCACCAGTGGCATCAGCTGCTCTGGATCCGCAGGACCACCCCGCCCCCGGAGAGCAAGCCAACGACCTGTTGATCGGAGCACCGCTGCGGCGTGCACGTGGGCGCCGCCGGCGCTGCCGCCGACCGTGTCAGTCAGCCCCGCGGCCAAGCAGCAGGTCACGGGCGCCATTGACCAGCTGCATCGTGTCGTGGGCTCCGCCCCTGTCGGGATGATGCTCACCGGCGCAGCGCTTCCAGGCCCGGTTCACATCCAGCGCCGTCAGGCGGCCCGAGAGCGGCAGGCGCAGGCGCTGACGGGCGACGATCGCCTCGAGATCGGGATGCTTGCCCAGCGGTCCCCAGTCGGCCTTGCTCAGCGCCGGAGTACGGCGGCGGGTCTGGCGACGCCGCTGGCCGCGCTCCGCGCCGCCGCCACCGAAACCGCGGGCCTGCGGCTGCTCAGGCGGTTGCTCGGCGCCGGTGGCGGTCCGCTGCGGCGGCAGCAGCGAGGCGGCGCTGCCGGAAGCAGCTGGACTGGTGCGGAGGGTCTGGGGCATGGGCGCTCGGCTCAGCCTCCAGCTTGCCGGTTCGTCGGCGCTGGCCAGCACGGCGGCCAGGCCAGGGCATCAGGTGTCGCCTCGGTGAGCCGCGCAATCAGCCGCAGCAGGGTATGCGACGCCAGGACGAGTGGGGCTGCCAGCAGCCGCAGCTTGCCGTCCACCAGCACGCCGATGCTGGTGGACTGCTGGAGCAGCCCCCGCCACGTCCGGGCCGCACTGACGGGCCCATTCCCATAGGCTCCCCGCCAGTGCCGTCTGCTGTCATGCCTGAACGCCCGTACCTATACGAACCCTCCGAGCGTTTCGGCGAAGGACTGACGACCCGCCGCCCCTGGAACGTCTCTGCCCTGGCGTCGGTGGAGCGGCTCAATGGCCGGGTGGCGATGCTGGGCTTCGTGGCGGCCCTGCTGGGCGAACGGCTCACCGGCCATGGCCCCGCCGGTCAGCTGCTGGATCTGCTGCGCTGGTACCTCAGCTGAGACGCGCCTGATCGGCGCGACGCGATCCGAAGTGCCTCCTAGAGGGCCTTCCACCACTGATCCACCACCTCGGGCGTGCCGTACCAGCGCGCGCCGAATGCGCCGCCGTGGGCTACCCCCGGCAGCACCACGGGCGTCGATCCCTCCAGCAGTGCCGAGCACACGGGCACGAGTCCATCGCCTCGATCGTCGGCTCTGCCGCTGCTGTTGCGGTAGGCCCCTGGCGCCATCCGCTGGCCCAGCGCGCTGGCCTCGGCCAGTTCGAGGTCTCCGGCCACCGAGACGTAACGCACCCGATCGGCAAACGCCGCTCCCGGCAGCCGCCGCTGCACCATGGCGCGCAGCACCGTGGCCTTGAGGGCGGTGTGGGGACTGCCCAGCATCACCAGGGTGTCCGCCAGGGCCTTGCCGTCGTACCGGCGCCCCTGAAACGGGGCGTCATCGAGAAACAGCCGCAACATGATGCCGCCGGAACTGTGTCCGATCAGCGTCACCTTGCCGGTGGGGGAGCCGGCGGCAAGCTCCGCCACCGTCGTCGCCACCCGGTCGAGAATCCCGGCCCAGGCGAAGGCGAACACCGTCAGGATCCATTCAGGCTTGCCGACCGGCACCAGACGCACCGGTTGCCCGCTCAGCTGCTCAAGGCGCTGGGTCATCGGTGCATAGGCCGGCGGATCGATCAGGAATCCCCCGAGAATCACGATCGGCTGGCTCGGCAGCGGCATGGCGGTGGGGACTTCAGGCGGCTGCAGCATGCCGAGGCGGCAGGCGAACTGCCCCGTCCTGGCTCAGCCGCGCAGGGCCTGATGCAGGGCGAACAGGCCGAAACCGATGAACAGGCCGCCGCTGAGGCGGTAGAGCAACTTCTCACTGATGCGGGTGCCGATCCATTTGCCGGCGCCCACCGCCAGCAGCGTGACGATGGCGTGACCCAGCAGGGTGCCGGCCAGCAGGCCGGCGAAGGTGAAGGCCGGCGCGGTGGCCAGAAAGATCGTGGCGAACTGGGTGCGGTCCCCGAGCTCGGCCACGAACACCAGCGCGAACGCCTCCCAGATCACTGCCCAGGTGGTGGCGATGGCGCCGTGGCTCTCGGCCTCGTTGATCGCCTTCTCGGCCTCCCGCTCCTCCTCGTCGGCCTCGTCTGAGGCCATGCGCTGGGCATCGACCAGCAACTTGATGCCGAAGCCCACGAACAGCAGGGCCGCCAGCCAGGGCACCACCGTGGTGGGCAGCAGTTCCCTCAGCCCGTAGCCCAGGGCCAGGGAGATCAAGGTGACGGCGGCCAGGGCGGCGAAGGAGCCGACGAACACATCCCGGGGCCGATGCCGTGCCGACAGGATCAGGGCCATGAAGAAGGTCTTGTCCCCCAGCTCGGCCAGGGTGATCGCGGTGAGGCTGGAGCCGAAGGCCGCCAGGCCGGCATCAGCGAAGAGAGGAGCGGTCATGGCGGCGAGGATGCGCGGAAAGCCGTGAAAAAGTCATGAAAGCGGGCCGGAGCGGGGCAGTTCAACGACCAGCACACAACGGCCGGGCCGGCTCTCCCCAACGCTGAGCTCACCGCCGTGGCGACGGGCAATCGAACGGGCGATCGCCAGCCCCAGCCCACTCTGCCCGCCCTGGTCGCCGCCGCGCCAGAAGCGTTCGAACACCTGCTCGCGCGCTTCAGGGGCGATCCCCGGGCCGCCGTCCACCACGGCGATCCGCAGCCGCTGCGGCCCGGGGGTGACCTCCACAGCGACGACGCCATCGTCGGGGCTGTGGCGCAGGGCATTGCTCAGCAGGTTGGTGAACAGGCGCTGGAGCTGCTCGGCCTGACCGCTCACCGGCAGGCAGATGCTCTCCGGTGAGGGACTGAGCCGCAGCTGCAGCCGTCGCGGCGCCGCCAGCGGAGCCATGCCGACGATCAGATCCTCCAGCAGTTCCATCAGGTCGAAGTGCTGGGGGCGCTCACCGGTCGCCACCGCCGTCTCACCGCCCTGCTCCAGACGTGCCAGCAGCAGCAGATCGTCGAGCAGCTCGCTCTGACGACGGGCCAGGGCTTCCAGCTCCGGCCAGCGCAGCTCGGGTTCGCAGCGCCAGCGCTCCGGCACGCCGGCCAGCAGCAGCCGCATCGCCGTCAGCGGATGACGCAGCTCATGGGAGGCATCGGCGGTGAAGCGCTGCAGGGCATCCACCTGACGCTGCAGCGGCGCGAAGGCGGCGGCGAGCATCCGCCGGCCCACCAGCAGCGCCGCCAGCGTTGCCACCACCGCTCCCAGCAGCAGCCCGCGTCGCAGCCGCGCCAGATCCTGACGGGCCCTCAGGTCGGACAGGGAGACGCGCACGTAACCCAGCAGCGAGCCCCGGCCCGCGGTCTCGGGGCTGTGGACGGGCATCGCCAGGCTGATGCCGCCGCCCCAGCGCTGCCACAGCGGCCCCGAGGGGCGAAGGCCCGCCGTCGATGGCGTTGGCGCCGGCACGACGAGCTGGCCCTGCTCTCGCAGCAGCACACCTGTCGCGTCGAACCACTGCAGCCGCTGCTGATCGAGGCCGGCCACCGGCACCACCCTGGGCTGGCCCCTGAACTTGAGCGGTCCGTCCGTCTCGTTGGCCTCATGCAGGATCAGCGGCAGCTGGCTGGCGGCGCCGGCGGCCCGCTGCCGCAGTTCAAGGCGCTGATCCTCGATCCGCTGGCGCACGATGCCCCCGTACAGCGAGGCGGAGAAGGCCAGCAGCAGCAACAGTGCGAAGCCGCCTCCCTGCAGCAGCAGCCGCCGCCGCAGCTGCAGCGGATCAGGAGGCAGCGGTGGGATTGAGCCGGTAGCCGAAGCCATACACCGTTTCGATCAGATCGGCCGGGCAGCCGTGGGCGCTGAGCTTGTGGCGCAGGCTGCGGACATGGGCGCGCAGGTTGTCCTCCCCCGTCTCGCGGCGCCCGTCGCTGAGGCCATGCAGCAGCTCGGCCTTGCCGCGGCTCGCCCCCTGGGCCCGCAGCAGCTGCTCGAGCAGCAGGGCCTCCTTGCGGGTGAGCTGCAGGCATGTCTGGTTGATGCGCACCTCGGTCTGACCGGGTTCGAGCAGCAGTGGCCCCCAGCGCAGCGACCGTTGCAGCGGCTGGGTGGCCCGGCGCAGCAGGGCACGAATGCGGGCCCGCAGCAGGTCCGGATCGAATGGCTTGACCACATAGTCGTCGGCGCCGCCCTCGAGACCATCCAGCTTGCTGCGGCGATCATCCCGAGCGGTGAGGATCAGCACCAGCGGCTGATGGCGGCGGCTGTCGCGCAGGCTGCGGCAGAGCTCCAGCCCATCGCGATCGGGCAGGCCCAGATCGAGCAGGACCAGATCAAAGGTGAAGCGATCCAGCCAGCCCGTGGCCTCGGCGGCGTTGGCGGCGGTTTCGGCGGCATAGCCCCACTGACCCAGCAGCCGCAGCAGGGCGCTGCTGAGGCTGGGATCGTCCTCGACGATCAGCAGCTTCATCGCCCGGTCCCGACCAACGGGGGCACAGCGCCGCTCATCGGTTCAGCCCGCGGCCCTGGCCAGCAGGGCCCGCTGGCTGGGAATGCGCAGATCCGAGGCCCAGCCCAGCCGTTCCAGCAGCCGGATGAAGCGGTAGGTGGGATCCGGCAGCGGCACCACCTGTCCAGCCCGCAGCGAGAAGCCCTGGCGGGCCGACCCCTGAAAGGCGTGATGCAGGTTGTGCCAGCCCTCACCGAGGGTGAGCAGGGCGACCCAGCGGTTGTTGCGGCTGGCATCGCCAGTGGCGAAGGGCTGATCACCCAGCAGGTGGGCCACGGAATTGACGCTGGCGACGCCGTGGAACAGCAGGGTGGTGCTGAGGCAGTACGCCGCCAGCCACTCCAGACCACCGATCCACCAGGACAGCAGCCCCAGGGCGAGCGGTGGCAGCACATGGGCCCGATCGATCAGGCGCAGCACCGGGTCGGCCTCGATGTCAGCCGGCAGGCTGTCGGGATGGAACTGCGGGCTCAGCAGCCAGCCCAGCTGGGCATGCCAGAAACCGCGCCAACCGCCGGCACCACCGATCGGCGTGTGGGGATCACCGGCGCCGTCCACGTGGCGGTGGTGCATCAGGTGATGGGCCTTCCACCAGCTCGGGCCCATCTGCCCGGAGGAGGACGCCACCACGGAGCCCAGCCACCAGACCAGCCGCGGAGCCTGATAGCTGCGATGGGCGATCAGGCGGTGATAGATCGCCGTGGTCGCCAGCATGCGCAGGGCATACAGCGCCAGTGCCCAGAGGGCGGCCGCCAGGCCGAGGCCCGTGCTCAGCAGCAGCAGGCAGCCAACATGGGCTGCCGCGATGAACACAGGACCGAGTCCATGCAGAAACCGTCGTGCCCGGGATGCGTGGGGCAACGGTTGAGAAATCCGGCTCAGATCGCGTCCTTAATGCCTCACATTAGAGGCTGGCTGCAGCAGACCGCCTCAGCCGCCGCGCCGGCCCACCGGCCGCCACGCTGACCGGCGCCGTGCCTGCAGCCTCTGACGGCAACGGCCGGCGGGCCTCACCCCGTGGCGCATTCGAGCCCGGCCTGGGGACTCAGTCCCAGCGCGGCGGCCGAGAGCGTCCACAGCCGTTCGGCCAGCACCTCATCGCGGGCTTCCGGACTGGGCTGGCAGAGCTCGAAGCGCAGCCGCCCGGGGCCCAGCACCCGGTTGCTCCAGTACTGGAATCCAACGTCGTCGCTCAGCGGATCGGCGGCGAGGCCGGCCAGCAGCGCCCCGGCCCGCTGCGGCGTCTCCGTCAGGCGCAGCACATCCCGTGCCAGCAGGGCGAACAGGCCCTGAGCCAGGGGGTTGCGGCGCTGGTTCTCCCGGAAGAAGCCGCCCGGCGCGCGGGGAATCACCAGCCCCGGACTCCAGGCGAGCACGGGCAGGGGGGTGCCCCGCCTGTGCAGGCGACGCTCGATCTCCCGCGCCATCAGCAGGTTGCAGAGCTTGCTGTCCTTGTAGGCCTTGTCGGCATCGAAGCGCTCAGCGCCCGCCAGCATCGGCGCCCCCGGCCCGGCGGCCAGCCCCGCCAGATCCCCCAGCCCGGCGGGTCGGCCGACGCGGCCCCCCGGCGCCGCCGGGTCATGCACCTCCGAGGCCGTGACCACCAGCCGTGGCGCCCGGCCGCGCAGCAGCAGCGGCAGCAGCCGTTGCAGCAGGGCCTGGTGAGCCAGGTGATTGACCGCGACCGTGCGCTCGAACCCCTGAACTGACCAGCGGGGCGCAGGGGCACCGCTGTCCTGCAGGCCAGCGTTGAGCACCAGCGTGTCGATCGGCTCGGCCTCGGCCAGCAGCGCCGCGGCGCAGCGTTCCACGCTGTCGAGATCGGCCAGATCGCATCCAGGGGTGTGCACCCCGGCGCCCAGCCGCTGCTGCAGGGCCGCCGCCGTGGCGGCATCGCGGCAGGGCAGCGTCAGCCGATGCCCCGCGGCCAGCAGCTGCGCAGCCGCCTCCAGGCCGATGCCCGAGCTGCCGCCCGTGAGCAGGATGCGCCGGGTCGATGGCTGGTCGGAAACGCTCACGCGGCTGGGGCGGATGGCTCATCCTGCCCGGCCTGATCGGTTGCCGGCGCCCCTGCGGACCTGCCCGTCCCCTCAGCCGGGGCCTGGTGTCGCCCTGCGGTCGCGGCAGCGCTGCGCCAGAGCGCGCAGCAGTCGCGGCACCGCGTCGGGCTGCCCCATCAGGGCGAACGCCTCCTGCTCCAGCAGGTGACTATGGGAGCCATAGCGATTCAGCACGATGCCGCTGATCTCGTTGCGCACCACAGGCTGCAGCGGCAGCGTCCAGCCGATCGGGCGGAGCACCTTGCCGTCCGGACAGCTCTGCACGGCATGCACCGCCTCATGCAGGAAGGTCTGCCGGGCGATGCCCAGCTCGAAACTCAGCGGCGAAAGCCACAGGGTGCGGCTGGCCGGTACGTACTGGCCGTAGGCCTGCCGCGCCGGCGGCAGTTCGATGCGCAGCCGGAAGCCATGCCGCTGCAGGGCCGTCACCAGCGGTTGCAGGTCCGCCGGCAGGGCCGCCAGGCTGCGCGGTGCCAGGGGCGACGCCGCCGCCGGCCTCAGCAGCGCGACCGCGAGCAGCAGAGCGAGCACGACGGTCGGCAGCGGTTGCCTCCCATCCTGGGCCGGCCGGGTCGCGGCCCCCCGTTCACGCCCACACGCGCGGCAGCTCGCCGATGCGGGTGGTGGCGGCACCGGAAAGGCGAGAACGGCGCATCATCCAGCGGGGTGCCAGACCGCAGGCGGCCCACTGCACGGTGGCGCTGCCGTAGCGGCGGTTGAGGTCGTCGACCACCGCCATCAGCGCCTGACGCCGCTGCTGCTGGTCGGGATCCAGCGGAGCCAGCAGATGGGGTTGCAGCTGGCTGTCGCTCTGCAGCTGCTGCAGCAGCACCCCCGCCTTCTGCAGGGGCTTGTGGGGGCGGAACAGCGCATCCACAAGCGGCAGGGCAGCGCCCAGCAGCACGCCGGTGTCGTTGCTGGCGGTGGGCAGGTTGACGGTGGCGGCATTGCTGTAGAAGCTGCTGCCATCGAACGGGCTGCTGCGCACGAACACCGTGACGCAACTGCACAGCTGGCGCTGGCGACGCAGCTTCTCGGCGGCGCGGGCCAGATAGGTGGCCACCGCCTGGCGCAGCTCCTCGCGGCTGCGGACCGGGCTGGAGAAG
Organism: uncultured Cyanobium sp.; assembly: GCA_964396755.1. Classification (GTDB taxonomy): domain Bacteria; phylum Cyanobacteriota; class Cyanobacteriia; order PCC-6307; family Cyanobiaceae; genus Cyanobium. The sequence goes on from CAYNGR010000020.1 coordinate 14,820, forward strand.
CTGCGACTGACGCAGGTCTCCCGCTTCGCCGGCGGCTGGCTCACCAGGGGCAGGCAGGCCATGCCGCGCAGTTCCTGCTGCAGCCGCACACCCACCACGCCGCAGCGGCGCCGCAGCTCACCGCTGGGCATGTCGCGCAGGGCGCGGGCATGGGCGATGCCGCGCAGGCGGCACCAGCGCGACAGGCGTCGGCCGATGCCCCAGACGTCCTCGATGGCGATGCTCTCCAGGACGGCGTCGGCGTCAGTCACGGCCTCCAGGTCAAAGACGCCGCCATGACCCGCCTCGCGCTTGGCGATGCGGTTGGCGATCTTGGCGCGCACCTTGGTGGAGGCGATGCCCACCGCCACCGGCAGGCCCAGCCGCCGGCGCACCTGATGGCGCAGCTCCAGCCCCCAGGCCCGCAGATCGCCGGGGCCGCCGTCGGTGGACCGGGGCCGGCTGAGCAGCCCGAAGGCCTCATCGATCGAATAGATCTCCAGCTCCTCCACCCACTGCTCGAGCGTGGCCATCAGCCGATTGCTCATGTCGGCGTACAGGCTGTAGTTGGAGCTGCGCACGATCACGCCGTGGCGCTGCAGCTCGGCGCGCACCTTGAAGTAGGGCGCCCCCATCGGGATGCCGAGGGCACGGGCCTCGGCACTGCGCGACACGATGCAGCCGTCGTTGTTGGAGAGCACCACCAGCGGCCGGCCGATCACGGAGGCATCGAGCACCGCCTCGCAGGAGGCATAGAAGTTGTTGCCGTCGATCAGCACGGTGGCGCGGGGCATGGCGAGGCCTCAGAGCGTGCGGATCACGTGCAGCGCCACCCCCCAGATCTGCACGTCAGCCGCGCTCAGCCCCTGCTGGCGCGCCAGCTGTTCGAGATCGAGGCAGGGATAGGCGGGGTGGGCCGGCTCCAGCCAGCAGCGGCCGCGCCGCCACTGCAGTCGCTTGAGGGTGAAGCGCTCCCCCAGGCGGGCGACCACGATCGCGCCGCTGCGGGCCCGCCGGTCGCGCTCCAGCACCAGCAGATCGCCATGGCGGATGCCGGCATCCCGCATCGACTCGCCACAGACCCGCAGCAGCAGGCTGCGCTGCGGATCCGGAATCAGCAGCCGGGCCAGATCGAGCTGCGCGCTGGCAGCGGCCTCGCTGGAGGGGCCGGTGTCGCCCGGCACACGGGACGCGCCACTGGCGCGACAGGAACCCTCAGGAGAAGGCACGGGGCGATGGCAGAGATCGCCACGCTAGTTCAGATGTACCAGTGCCGTGTCCGTGTCGGGCGGGCCGCCGGTGCGGAGGGCGGGCAGACTCGGGGCTCGGCCTTGCTGGAGCCATGGGAGCCACCCACCACCACGACCATCCGGCCGTGCACATCCAGCGGCAGCCCCATCCCCGCCAGCACGAGCACCGGCCCGGATCGGCGGCCGCCTTCCGCTGGAGCGTGATCCTCAACAGCGGTCTGTCGGGGCTGCAGCTGGTGATCGGCTTCAGCTTCGGCTCGCTGGCCCTGATCGGCGACGCGATCCACAACCTCGGCGACGTGGCGGGCCTGCTGTTCGGCTGGGGGGCGGAACGGCTCAGCAGCCGGCCGGCGACGGGTCGGTTCACCTACGGCTTCGGGCGCAGCACCCAGCTGGCCTCGCTCGTCAACGCGGTGCTGATCCTGATGGCCTCAGCGGTGGTGATGGTCGAGGGGGTGCGGCGACTGATTCATCCCGAACCGGTGGTCGGCGGCCCGGTGGCCTGGGCGGCGGCCGCCGGCATCGTCGTGAACCTCCTCTCGGCACGCCTGTTCGGGGGCGATCACCAGCACGACCTCAACCGGCGCGCCGCGGTGGTGCACCTGCTCACCGATGCGGCGGTGTCGGCGGCGGTGCTGGTCAGCGCCCTGCTGGTGAGCCTGACCGGCTGGCAGCGGCTCGATGCCCTCACGGCCATCGGCGTCGGCCTGGCGGTGGCCTGGAGCGGCTGGACGGTGCTGCGCGAATCGCTGATCGTCGCCCTCGACGCGGTGCCCAGCGGCATCGACCTGGACCAGGTGGAGGCGACGCTGCGCGCGCTGCCCGGCGTGGTGGATGTGCATCACCTGCACGTCTGGGCGATGAGCACCTCCCAGAACGCCCTCACCGCCCACCTGAGCCGGCCGCTGGGCGCCGTCGACGACATGGCGCTGCTGCACCGCGCCAAGAGCGATCTGGCGGCGCTGGGCATCGCCCACAGCACCCTGCAGCTGGAGCCGGCGGAGCTGGACGAGGAGGAGCGAGCTGACACACGGGTCTGATCGACAGCGCTGAGGATCTGGAATCACGCAGGTCTGCAGGGCGCCAGCGATGCACAGCCGGGATAGGGTTTATCGGGGCAGCTCGATCACCACCTCGGCGCCGCCGAGTTGCCTGCTCCTCCCGATGCGCAGCTGGCCTCGGTGGTTGGTGGCGGCGGTTTCGGCAAGAAACAGGCCCAGGCCCATGCCGGTGGCTTTGCTGCTCTTGAGCAGCTCCCAGCTGACGTCGCTGCTGTGATCGGCGGCAAAGCCGGGGCCGCTGTCGGCCACCACCACCCTCAGTTGGGTGGGATGGCGCTGTAGCTGCACCAGGATCCGGCGACTGGCCGCTGGCTGCGCCTCCAGGGCCTGGAGTGCGTTGCGGATCAGGTTCACCGCCGCCATCTGCAGCTGGGCGCCATCGCCCTGCAGGTGGCAAGGCTGCTCCAGCCCCTCATGGCTGAGCTGCACCTGGTGCGCCTTGATCTCGCCCTGCAAAAAAACCAGGGCGCTATGCAGGTTGGTCGTCAGGTCGACGTGGCTGTGTTCCGTTTCCACATTGCGCAGCAGCATGCGCATCCGCTCCATGGTGTGCACAACCTGCTGGGCATCGGCGCTGAGGGAGAGCAGACGCTGCTGCAGGTCAGACGCGTCTGAACCGGTGGGCAGAGCAGCCAGGTCATCCTCCGCGAGACGACATTTCAGCAGGATGGCCGCGAGGGGCTGCTGGATCTCATGCGCCACCGCGGCAGCGGTGAGGCTGGTCTTGAGCTTCTGCTCCATCAGCTTGCGGCGCTGCTCCTCGTCGCGGGTTTCCCGGGCATAGGCCTGCTCCAGGGCCTGACTGCGCTCACGCACCTGCTGCTCCAGGGACCGCTGGATCAGCAGGTTTTCCAGGGCCACGGCAAGCTGGCCACAGAGGACCTCTACCGAGCGGGCGAGATCGGCCACGAAGGCGCCGCGCTGCTGGCGGTGGGCGGCGATGGCCACAGCGATCGGCCGCTGCTGCACCAGCACCGGCACCACCAGCAGGGAACAGCAATCCAGCGGCTGGATGAAGGGATCGCCGCTGAAGCGGGGATCGAGCACGGCGTCTTGAGTCATCAGGGGCTGGAGCCGCTGCAGGCACAGACGCAGGGCGGAAGCGGGCAGCAGCACCCGCTGTTCGGCCTCCTCCAGGCTCTGCCGGCGCAACGGCCCGCGCGGCGAGATGCCCCCCTTGAGCTGCCAGAGCTCCTCGCGATCGAGCACCACGATCTGCACATCGGTGGCGCCGCTGTGCCGGGCGATCAACGCCGCTGTGGCCTGGGCCAGGTCCGCCACAGTGTGCAGACCACCCAGCTGCTGACTGGCGTGGAGCAGCTGCGTCAGCTGGTCGCTGGCTTGGGTGGCAGCGCGCAGGTAGGGAAACTCCAGGGACAGGGCCTCTGTCTTGCGGGTAGCGCCCCAGTTGGCATAGCGCTGCTGAGCTTGCTCCAGCAGGCGCTGGCCGGCCTGCTCGAGGCCAATCCCCAGATACATCCGGCCAGCCCGCTCACAGATGAAGGCGGCATGCCAGGGGCGCTGATGGGCCACGGCGCTTCGCAGCGCCCGCTCGCAGATCTGCAGAGCCTCCAGCCCACAACCTTCCGCCGCCAGGCGTTCAGCCTGGAGCAGCTCGGCCAGATGGGCGAAGTTCTGGGGGGCATCGGCGGCGCGGGCGACGAACCACGCCTCGAGCTCCTGCAGCGAAGCGGCGGCCGCTGGATTGGGCGTTTGGCGCAGCTGCTCCACCAGGGCCAGGCCCCGCAGCAGCCGGTTCAGGGCCGCGGGGTAGAATCCGGTGATGTAGGGCTCGAGCTCGCAGGCGGCTTCGGCGTGGCGCCGCAGCGCAGCGCTGTCCCCGAGCAGGGCGGCAGCCAGGGCCCTGCAGCTGTGGTGATAGCAGGCCGCCATCGGGTTGTTCTTCTCCAGCTCCGCCAGTTCCAGAGAGGGCAGAGGGCGACGGCTGGTACAGGGCCGCTCCTGCAGGGCCGCCAACAGGTCGCTGTAGGCCGTGAAGGCAGGCTCGGCATGACGGTTACACGTGCGGCGGGCAAAGTCGAGGGCACGCTGGTTTTCCTGAGCCAGTTCAGACAGGTCCTGCGCCATCTCGAGCACCGCGGCCTGGGTTGTGTAGAGCGCGTAGCAGGCGAATTCGACTTCACCGCTGCGTTCCTGGTCGCGATGGGCAAGGCGGGCCTGGGCCAGTGCCTGCTCCAGCGGTTCAAACCAGTGCTGGCAAAAAAGGCTGAACACATGGCGGGTGCGGGCTGTTTCCAGCCCATGAGGGCTGGCCTCGCCGAGGGCCAGGGCGATGCGCGCGGCCCGATAGCCGGTGCTGTAGTCGCCGCGTGCTGGCACGCTGGCCAGCAGGGTGCAGGCCAGCGGGTAAAGCCGAGCCGGGTGGGCATCACCGGCGTGCCACTGGCGGGTGCTGTGCAGCACCAACCAGCAGGCCAGGGGAGGATTGCAGAAGAAGGCTGCAGGCACCAGCCGATTGAGAAGCTTGGCCGTGCTGCGCCCGGCTGGAGGGCGGGCTGGCAGTGGCGGCAACGTTTCAAGCCCCCCCTGGTGGACCATGGCGATGAATCCTTCCAGCTCCTGCTCCAGCGCCTGCTGCGGCTGATGAAGGGGGAGGGCGCTGCCGAGCTGGGCCAGTAGGTCGGCCACCAGCTCAACGGCAGCCTGGTAATGACAGCGGTTGGAGAGGGCCATCACCTGGATGGCGGCTGGCTCCAGGAGCTGATGGGGGGAGCGGGCCCTGCGCTGCAGCTCCCCGTAAAGGGCATCGACGCGCTCGTAGTCGGCATGGCAATAGGCCAGCTGGTGCAGGTGGCGCTGCAGCTCAAAGCTGACGCCGGGGTGGCGCTGCCAGGCCTCGGGACCAAGCAGAACCAGGGCCTGCTTCAGAAAACGTTCAGCCGTTGCGAAGCTGCCCTGCTGAAGAGCTGCGGTGCCGGCCTGCCGAAGCAAGGCGGCCACGCGCCGGCGCTCTGCCTGGCTGGTGAGCAGCGTCGTGCTGGCGGCAAAGTACTGAGCGGCCAGCAGGCGGTGGCCGGCCGCGTGCAGGCGGCGGGCCATGGCCAGCTGTCTGACCTGGGTGGCGATCGGATCGGAGAGATCCGCCACAGCCTGCTGCAGTCGGTCGTGGCCGAATAGCACCAGCGTTTCGGGTTCAGCCGTGGCCAGGTGATCGGGCTGCGTGCACACCAGAACGCCCAGCTCAAGGGCTGGCTGCAGCCGCTCGCGCAGCAGAGGCAAAGGCTCTCCGCTGGCCTGTGCCAGCAGGGCCAGATTGGCCTGGCTGCCGAGGATCGCCAGGCACTGGAGCAGCTCCAGGTTGGGCTGCGGTAGCTGGCTGAGGCAGCGACTGAGGAAGGCCACGACATCACCGCTGCCAAGTCGCTGAAGAACATCGCTCGGCTGGCCATGGACGCCTCTCTGCCCGCTGGCCATGGTGCTCAGCAGCCCTTCCCGCTGGAGCGCGTTGACCAGCTGGTGCACGAAAAAGGGGTTGCCGCCGGTGCTGCGCCAGAGGGCTTCACTGAGTGCTGTGAGGGCGTGTGGCTGACTCCGCAGCCGCCAGGCCAGCAGCCTCTCCACCGGCTCTTTCCCCAGGTTGGCGAGTTCCAGCTGCAGCGGTGGAGCCGGCCGTTCCGCTGCCCGCGCCAGGAGCTGGGCCAGGCCGCTGCGTGGCTCCAGCTCGTTCTGGCGAAACAGGCCGAGCAGCAGCAATCCGCTCAGGTCGGGGGCCTCCAGCAGCGCGGCAATCAGCGCCAGGGTGAGGGGATCGGCCCAGTGCAGGTCGTCGAGCACCAGCACCAGCATCCGGCTGTGGTGGGCCAGAACCCGCAGCAGCGCGACCAGCAGGCTGAGCAGCCGCCGAGGCTGCTCGTACGGCTCCACTGAGGTTGGTTCCGGCAGGGGTCCGGTGATGGCCTGGAGTTCGGGCAGTAACGGCAGCAGGGCACCGCCGTCGGGGCCAAGTGCCTGGCGCGTGGCGTTGACCAGTCGGGACCTGGCTGGCTCAGGACAGGCCTCGAGCTCAAGGAGCAGCTGGGCCAGTGCCTGGCGTGGGGCCTGAAGAAGCTTGCCATCGGCGAATTGTTCGCACTTGCCCTGCACGAACCGACCGCCTGCGCGTTCGGCCGGCTCGCGCAGCTGCGTTGCCAGGGCGGTTTTGCCCACACCAGCATCCCCGCTCACCCAGATCAGTTGCTGAGGGCTACGCCGGGCCCGCAGCAGGGCCGCCAGCAGAATTTCAAGTTCCGCATCCCGTCCCTCGAGCATGACTGGCCCCAGCTGCTGACATGGAGGAACCGTGGAAGACCTGCTGGTCACTGAGCGAGCATCCTGGTCTGAACAAGGGGAGCGGCCTGCCGCACCAGCGCCGCACCGCTGATCCCAAGCTTGCTGCAGATGATGTGACGGTGCGTGCCCACGGTGTGCAGCGCAATGCCGAGCTCAGTTCCGATTGCCTGAGGCGGAATCCATCCGCCTGATGGCAGCCGAGCTCGCCGAGGTGCGGGGCCGCAGTGGCGAGGCGATCGCACTGATGCAACAGGGCTTCAGCCAGGATTCCGAGAACCTGGCGTTGTTGCTGCAGTTGGCTGGCTGCGGAACGCGGGTGTTCGTGCCGCCAGCTGCACGAAAGGCGGCGAAGACGGCCATGGCGCTCACCGACGCACTCGATCCGCCCCAACCGTTGAAACGGGGCCAGGCCCTGGTGGCCCAGGCCCACGTCCTCGCCGGTGACGGCGAGGCGACAGCCGCGGAAGCGACCTACCGGCAGGCTCTGGAGCTGGTCCCGGGCCTGGTGCCGGCGCTCTCGGGTCTCGGCCAGCTGCTGCTCGAGCGCGGCCAGGTGGAGGAGGCGATCCGCTGCTACGAGCAGGTGCGCGCACGGGCGCCACTGGCGGCTTGGAGCCAGCTGATCCATGCCCGCCAGGTGCCGGATGACCCGGCCGTGCTGGAGCAACTCGAGCGCGCTGCGCGCCAGCCCTCCCTGGAGGGCCCGGTGCGCAGCGGTCTGCTGTTCACGCTGGCCGCCGCTTATGACAAGCAGAAGCAATACGTCAAGGCGATTGAGCTGGCGGCCGAGGCCAATGCCGCCAGCAAAACCCTGCTGCCCTACAGGCCTGAGGGCCATCGGGCGCGGGTCGAGCGGGAAATGGCCTTCTTCTGTAAGGCGTTCGTCGAACCCCGCCGCCGCTGGGGCCACCCCTCACGGCTGCCGGTGTTCGTGCTCGGCATGCCGCGCTCCGGCACCACCCTCACCGAGCAGATTCTCGGCAGCCATTCGCAGGTGCACGGCGCCGGTGAACTGGGCCAGATCGGCGAGCAGATCGCCCGAGTGGAGGCCTGGGAATGGTAACTCGGCAGCCGACTGGCCTACCCCGATTGCCTCTGGGATCTCACGACATCCGAATGCCAGGGCTACGGCCAGCGGCTGCTGGAGGCGTTGCAGGCGTTTGAGCCAGCTGCCCAGCGGGTGGTGGACAAACTGCCCCACAACTTCGAGCAGATTGGCCTGATCAAGCTGCTGTTTCCTAACGCGGCGGTGATCCATGTGCGGCGTGAGCCGCGTGACATCGCCATCTCCAACTTCTTCACCGATTACGGCGCCAAGTTCGGCGGCATGGGCTTTGCCTACGACTGGCAATGGATCGGTGAACAGCTGCTGGATCACGAGCGGCTGATGGCTCACTGGCATCGCCTGTTCCCAGGCCAGATCCTCGAGGTGCCCTATGAGGAGCTGGTGGCCGACACCGAAACCTGGGCACGCCGCATGATCGAACATCTCGGCCTGGACTGGGAGCCGGGCGGACGATTCCGCACTGGTAGAGCGGCTCCTGCAGCTGGAAGGCAAGGTCTGGCTGGCCGAGCGGGTCGAAGCGTGGTCCTCAACCAGGCTGCAGACGACTGACGGTCAAGGCCCAGGCAACGCCACCCACGCGTCGGTGTGCTTGTTCAATCCAGCTCTTCGTCCTCCAGCAGCAGCTGCGCGAAGGCGGTGTAGAGATCAGCTTCCTCGCTGCCGGGGGCGGCCGCGCGGCCGGAGCGCCCCGGTTTCTGAGCGGGTCCCGAGCGGCGGCGGGCGGAGGCCGGCTGGCTGGCGGCGGCCTGGCCGGCGGCGGGAGCAGCGGCCGGCGAGAGGGGTTGAGACGCGATGGCCGGCCTGCTGCGCTGTCGCTGCTTCTCAAGCTGGCGCAGGCGATCGAGCAGGTGGGGCGGCACGCTGCCGTCGGCGCTGGCCGCCATCAGTTCGCGGAACAGCTGCTCGGGGTTCTCTTCCGTCTCGACGGCGTGGCGCGGGGCGTCGGCGACGCGGCTGGGGCGGGGCGGCTCCGGAGCCGGCAGGGGCTGCGGCAGGGTGCGGCCGAGGGCTTCCAGCCGCTCACGGCTGCGGGGATCGAGGGGCATCGCTGCGACTCCGGTGAATCAGCCGCAGTCCAGTGTGTCGCGGGTGGCGCGACCACTGGAGGGATTGGTGCCGCTGGCGGCGGCGCAGAGGGCGCTGAGGGCATCACCGCGCAGGGGGACATTGGTGAAGTCGGCGCCCTCGATCAGCACATTGCGGAACTTGGTGTTGAACGCAAAGGCGTCATCGAGGCGGGCGTTGCGCAGGTCGGTTCCCTCGAACACGGCCGAATCGAGCGTGGCTTCCCGCAGATCAGCCCCGTTGAAGTTGGCATCCTGCAGCTTGGCTCCGAACAAAGAGGCGTTGCGCAGGTCGGCGCCCGAGAAGTCGGCCTCGCGCAGGTTGGTGAGGTTGAACGTGACGCCGCGCAGGTCGCCGCCATGGAAATCGGCACCGATCAGCACCTGTTTGGCGTAGTCCATCGCTGCCAGCACCGGCTGGCACGGCAGCCACAGCAGCAGCGCGGCCAGCAGGCCGGTCAGCAGGCGCAGCCCACGGGGCGTGCCGCCGCGGCGGCACGAGACGGATGCAGTGGGCGACGGGTCGGCGGCGATCGGCTGCGACGAGGGGCTCGGCGCCATCGGTTGACTGCGGCGGGGTCAAGACCCTAGGCGGCAGGAACTGGCGCGGCGCAGCCTGCGGGGTGACAGGCGCCGGACACCTGCCGACGCAGCGCGGGAAGCCTGAGCACAGCCACTCGCCGCGCCATGCGCTCCATGCAGCAACGTCAGGGGGACTGGGCCGAACAGCGGGCGTTGCGGCTGCTGCGGCAACGGGGCTGGCGGCTGCTGGATCGTCAGTGGCGCTGCCGCTGGGGCGAGCTGGATCTGGTGTGCAGCAAGGGGCAGCGGCTGCTGGTGGTCGAGGTGAAGGCCAGGCGGCGCGGCAGCGCCGATGGCGGCGGTGTGCTGGCGCTGCGGGGCGACAAGCGTCTGCGTCTGTCGCGCAGCTGGGACTGCTGGCTAGCGGCCCATCCGCTCTGGCAACAGAGCCCGGTGGAGATGGTGGCAGCCCTGGTGACGCTGCCGCCGGCCCGCCTGCCGGTGCGCTGGATCCGCCTGGAGCCCTGAGCTCAGGGCGCCGGGGTGGGAGCGGCCGGCTGGCCGGAGGCCGGGGCCGCCGGCGCGGGGGAAGACGCGGGCGCCTCGCTGAACCAGACCGTGCAGCGCCAGCGCGGCAGGCCGAAGCCGCCCACCTGCATCGACTGGCACTGGCTGCGGCTGACGCTGGCGCCGCGCGGCACCCTCTGCAGCGCCGCCTGCAGGGCGGCGGAATGGTCGTTGATCGAATCGGCGGTGACGCTGCCCGCCATGGCCGGCAGAGCCAGCAGGGGCAACAGGGCCAGGGAGGTGGCGAGCAGACGCATGGCGATCGCAGTCGGGCTGCTTCCAGGTTGGAGCCCATGGCCGCCGCTGGCAGCCGCCGCCCCCGGAGCGCCGCGGCGAACGCCGGCCCGTGGATCGGCGGGGCGGCACAATCGAAGCGGCATTGCAGCCCGCCCATGACCGCCGCCGGCCATCGCGCCCGCAAGCGCTTCGGCCAGCACTGGCTGGTGGATGAGGCGGTGCTGGACCGCATCGTCGCCGCCGCCGAGCTCGGCGCGGGCGACCGGGTGCTCGAGGTGGGTCCCGGCCGCGGTGCTCTGACCCAGCGGCTGCTGGCCAGCCCGTTGCAGGCCCTCGTGGCGGTGGAGCTCGATCGCGACCTGGTGGCGGGTCTGCGCCAGCGCTTCGGAGCGGACCCGCGCTTCCATCTGGTGCAAGGCGACGCGCTGGAGGTGCCGCTGCAGGCCGCCGGCGTCGCCTCACCCGCCAAGGTGGTGGCCAACATCCCGTACAACATCACTGGCCCGCTGCTGGAGCGGCTGGTGGGCCGGCTCGACCGGCCGGTGCAGCCTGCGTATCAACGCCTGGTGCTGCTGGTGCAGCAGGAGGTGGGCGAGCGCATCCGGGCTCTGCCCGGCAGCAGCGCCTGCTCGGCCCTGAGCGTGCGCATGCAGCTGCTGGCCCGCTGCCGCAGCGTCTGCCCGGTGCCGCCGCGCTGCTTCGCTCCGCCACCGAAGGTGATGTCGGAGGTGATCCTGCTGGAGCCCCTGCCGCCCGAGCAGCTGCTGGAGCCGGCTCTGGCGCGCCAGGTGGAAAGCCTGCTGCGCCGTTGCTATGCCTCGCGTCGCAAGATGCTGCGCAACACCCTGTCCGGTCTGCTGGAGCCTGACCAGCTCAGCCAGCTGGCGTCCGAGGCGGGCGTCGAGCTGGCCCAGCGCCCACAGGAGCTGAGCCCGGCCCAGTGGGTGGCGCTGGCCACCGGCTTGAATCGCCTCACCTGCGCGCCGAGCGGCGGCTGAACGATGGCGACCCTCCGCGTCCTGGCGCCGGCCAAGATCAACCTGCACCTGGAGGTGCTGGGCCTGCGCGCCGACGGCTTCCATGAGCTGGCGATGCTGATGCAGACCCTCGATCTGGCCGACGAACTGCTGCTGGCCCCCAGCGCCGACGGCCGCATCGTCCTGTCGATCGATCGGGACGACCTGACCAGCGGCAGCGACAACCTGATCGTGCGCGCCGCCGAACTGCTGCGCGGCCGCGCCGGCCTGCCGGAGCTGGGGGCCCACATGCAGCTGCGCAAGCGCATCCCGATCGGGGCTGGCCTGGCCGGAGGCTCCAGCGATGGCGCCGCCGCCCTGGTGGGGCTGAACCGGCTCTGGGGGCTGGGCTTCAGCGCCGAGGCCCTGCATGGCTTCGCCGCTGAGCTGGGTTCCGATCTGCCCTTCTGCCTGGAGGGCGGCACGCGCCTCTGCTTCGGTCGCGGCGAGATCCTCGAGGCTCCCGGCCTGCCGCAGCTGCCGCCCCTGGGTGTGCTGCTGATCAAGGACCCCTCCGCCAGCGTCTCGACCCCCTGGGCCTACGGGCGCTGCCGCGAGCTGCGCGGCGACTTCTACCTGGAGGCGGAGGAGGATTTCGAACAGCGGCGCCAGGCGCTGCGCCAGGGACCGCTGCTGGAGGCGCTGCGTGGCGAGCGCTCGCTGCCACCGCTGCGCAACGACCTGCAGGCGGTGGTGGAACCGGAGGTGGAGAGCGTGAAGCTGGGCCTGAACCTGCTGCGCGAGCAGGGCGAGGCGCTGGTGGTGGCGATGAGCGGCTCCGGGCCGACGCTGTTCGCGATCTACGCCGATGGCGAACAGGCGCTGCTGGCGGGCCAGCGGTTGGCGCCACAGCTGCAGGCAGCCGGTTTCGAGCACTGGTGCTGCCGCCTGCTGGATCACGGCGTCAGGGTGGAGGACACGCCCGCCGGCGCGGGCGGAGCCTGAGGCGTCCGGCGCCGGTGCCCGGTGCCGATCCGGCCTAGAGCCGGCAGCCCCGCAGCCACCGATCCCCGAGCCGTCAGCTCCAGCGCCGTCGGCCCCCAGCCAGACCGTCCATCAGTCGACAGTCCCGCAGCCCCACGTCAGACAGCCACTCGTCAGACAGCCCCACGTCCCGAAGCCATCTGTCCCAGAACAACCCCTCCCAGAACAACCCGTCCCAAAGCAATTCCTTCTGCCGCCATGTCGCCCGCCAGCCCTTCCGCCGCTCCCGAACCCACGCCCTCCGCAGCGCCGAACACAGGCGATCAGGGCAACGAGCGGAACAGCGACGGCTCCGCAGCAACCGCGGGATCAGGATTCGGGCCCGAGGCCAGTCGGCCCGCTCCCACCCCATCCGCCACGCCATCCGATTCCGTGGCCAATGCCAGCCAGAGACCCCGCAAGGGCCCGCTCAGCTTCCTCTCCGGCGCCCTGACCAGCGGGCTGCTGGCCTGGCTGTGTCTGGGGCTGAGCCAGAAGGTGGTGGCCTACTACGCCGGGCACCCGCCCCACTACAGCGCCCAGATCGCCCAGAGCATCGCCACGGCCCTCAAGACGCTGATCGTGGGCATGTGCTTCCTGGCGACCTTCAGCTTCGCCTTCATCGGCCTGGGGCTGACCCTGACCTTCGTGCGCAGCCTCCTGCCTGGCCGCAATGCCGAAGAAGCGTCCTGAGCGACGCACACAGGGGGGCCTGAGCTGGCGCACGACGGCTCGTGATGCCTAGCTTGCGCAGCGACCGGTGATGGCGCCGCAGCAAGGGCGGCCGAATCAACAGCGTGCTGCCCTGCGGCGGCCCCGGTCCAGCTCGCCGCTCAGCCCTGCGGGAGCCGCGCCCGATCCTCCCTCTGCTCAGCCCCCGACGATGACCCCTCACGACCTCGGCCTGCTGGTCACGCTGCTCCTGCCGGGCATGCTCCTGTCGGTGCTGCTGCTCAGCACCTTCGCCGCCGGTGGCTGAGCGGCCCGCCGGACAGGGACTGAGATAGGTTGAGCCGGCTCCGCTCCTGCGGTGCCCAAGCCCCAGAGCCCTCCTGCCGTGGCCGAAACGCTTCTGTTCAATGCCCTGCGCGAGGCCATCGACGAGGAGATGGCCCGCGATCCCCATGTCTGCGTGATGGGGGAGGACGTGGGCCAATACGGCGGCTCCTACAAAGTCACCAAGGATCTCTACGAGAAGTACGGCGAGCTGCGCGTGCTCGACACCCCGATCGCTGAGAACAGCTTCACCGGCATGGCGGTGGGCGCTGCGATGACGGGGCTGCGGCCGATCGTGGAAGGCATGAACATGGGCTTCCTGCTGCTGGCCTTCAACCAGATCTCCAACAACATGG
>CAYNGR010000021.1:0-23343 GCA_964396755.1 uncultured Cyanobium sp.
TGGTGGTCATGGCGTGACCCCTATCGACTTGTCCTTGAAATCGGGGGAGGCCCAGCTCCGCCTCCTTGGCCTGCCCCTCGCCGGTGTCCTTGGTCTTCCTGCCCCTGATGAACAGCTCACTGGCGCTCTCCAGAAGCTGCCGCTTCCACTGGCTCACCTGGATCGGTCGCACCGAGAGGTGCGCTGCTCAACGCAGATCTCTCGGCGTGATCGGCGGCGATCTCCTGGATCGTCTTGCGGCCATTGATCGCCTCCATGGCGACCCTGGCCTTGAACTCGGGACTGTGGGTGCGGCGCTTGCTCATCGGAGGAAGCCCCTTTCAGGGGCGGTGCCCCGCCTCAGAGGTTAACGATGGGCGCTGTCCAGAGAAACCAAACCACCTCACACCAAGCCCTAAACACCCAGAATCAACGGCAAGGCCGAGCATTTCATCAAGACGCTTCTGGGTGAATGGGCATACGCCATGCCTTTCCAGACCTCAAAGGGACGGAACAGCTGGCCGCCGCTCGATTTGCGGCTCAATGGCGGCCGCAGGTGCCACATAGCTCTTGGTCGCCTCAGCTCCAAGAAGCGCCTGCAGCTGGTGGTCGCTGAGTGACCTAGTGAGAAATCAAACTGAGCAACAGCTTACTGGCCGTGCAGTTCACGCGGTCAAAGCCGGTAGCCGCACCAGCTCTCCATTTTTCATGGCTGCGATCGCCCGTCGCTCTGCAGTCGAAGCGACGTTTCTCACCTGCGGGCAATGAAATCTTGGCCGCCCCCGGCTTGCACAGCCGCGATCCCAGACCGGAACCAGTCGCCCACCTCAGCCCGCTCCCAGATCGCCTCGACCGACAACGGCATCGGGCGCAGTGAGAATTCAGCAGCACCGATTGGACCGACAGCGGCAGCTCAGACTGCAAGAGTCTCACAGAGGGGGTGGCGGAGGGAGGAGGTGGCTCAGACACCGGTGGTGGGCCCTTGATGGCGCCAGTGAATCGTCTCTGCACTCGGACATCATAATTCGCGGTTCACAGGTCCCTGAGCAGGGCGGGCAACAGGCCGGGCCTGTCCGCCCAGGTCAGTCGCCGTGCGGGTTGGGGCTCAAGACCATTGAGGAAGTGCTCCCAACCCTGGTAGTGACAGAGATAGTTCTGCTCGGCGTCAGGATTCGGACCGTAAAGCCTTGAGAAGACGTATCGGCGACGCAGGCCTTTTTCGCCACGTGACTGCAGCTTTTTGCGATCACGGAGAATCTTCCTTTTCGTCGCAACACTGCGCTTGCACCAGATCGTTGCAACCGCAAGTCGAGAGAACGAGGAAATGGCAAATAGGCTTTTGTTGTAGACCGCAAATTGCTCGTTCCAATAGACGGAGATGGCAGTGGCGCCTGGTACCTGATCAGATAGATAATGGCACTTTACGCGACGAAGCCATAAACTGGATCCGCCTTGCAGAATCTCATTCTTGAAGAAGTGAGACAGATCAAGATGCAGTACGATGTTTTTTGCTGGATCCCTGCCAGATTCTGACCATTGGCGATACTCATATAAACCAACGATCGGAATCTTGTTCTTTTCAGCGGGTGATAGGGCCTCGCGACCAAGCGCCCCGTCGCCGAACAGATCGAACTGGTCGGCTTTCCAGGCCTTGAGCAGGGTGGACTTGCCTGAACAGGATGCGCCCGCAATGATGTACAGCGTCGATGTCATCTGGGGCCGCGACCAGGCATCACACCACCCTCGCCCAGGCGAAGCGATGAAAGAGGCCAATGGCGGATCAGTCGTCGCGGCGGTAGAAGTGACATGACGCTTAAAAGCGCTCAAACAGGATGGTAGTGGTTGGTGTCAGCCATCTCTGCCCATCTTCCTTGGCGGTGGGCTCTGCTGATCCCTCGGGCCATAATGGGTGCAGGGTTCGCCGTCACGACGTCAATTTATCAGGCCAAGCATCGGACCCAGCGCCATCACGGTCCGCCCGATGAGATCAGGGCTCCGCTCCAAGGCCATCGCTGTCGACGCGTCAACCGTGCCCCGCGCATCACGATTCACGATGCGCCAGATGATCGGGCCAGCCGCAACAACCATCGAGGACGGGCAAGCCGGATCGGCAAGGACGGCGGATCGGGCCGTCGGGCTACTCCATTACCACTCGCCCAAGCCGGGATGGCGGAGGCCCAAGCCCATGGCCACCACTGGGTGGTGGCGATTCATCGTCGGAGCCAATGATCCGCTCCAAGGAGGCATAGGAGGCCCAGGCCCGCAGCAGGGTGGCCTTGACCGAGCCGTGCTCGGATCACGGGAGTGGCTTGACCTCCGGCGAGGCCATCAGCACTCCAGGACCCAGGCCGTTGACTCTTCGTTCAGGAGCTGGGTCCGAGTCCACTGCCTCCGGAACGGTCGGTCTGCGGCTGATGCCGGGGTGAATGTCGTCGGTTTCCAGACAGAGTCGTCGCGGTTGAGACCGACAAACCATCGAAACCGTGGGGAGTGGTCCAGCTGTCTCATGGGCATCCGCTCCGAGCGAATGCCGCAGATCGCCTGGAGCAACAGAGCCAGCAGCAGCAGCTTTGGCGGAATCGAGGGCCTGTTGCCCACCGGGTAAAGCCTGCAAATGAGCCCAGCTGGTCCAATGCATGAATCGGCAGTCGCTGCATCTGCAGCAGCGGATGGCCTTTCGGAAGTGAGTCCACGGGCGCGATGGTCGTGAGCCAGGGAGCCGGTGGGCTCCTGCTTGCCGCGCATCTGATCAGTGTCGTTGCACCATCCCCCTGCGGCTGACTCGGTTGATCAGCCCCCTAGTCCTGAGCCCAGGGCTCGTTGTTGGGATCGCGGCGCACGGTGCGGCGCTCCAGTTCCAGCCGCGGCACCCGCGGCATGACCGCAAGAAAGGCCATGCCAAGCGTGGTGAAGGCCAGCGAGCTGCGGCACCAGCGCACCAGGCCCTGCACGCGCAGCTGGCCGAAGTCGGGGTGACAGCGCACGTCGAGCTGCAGGCGCTGTTCGGTGACGAGCTGCATCGGTCCGGACAGCAGCAAACAGAGCCCGCCGCGACTGATGTCGAGGATGTCAGCGAGGAACCAGCGGCTCTGCGGCTGGCCGTCGGCATCGAGCAGCCGCATGGCGATCGGGCGGCTCGCCTGCACCGGATAGCGCTCCAGGCGCCGGTGCTCCATCCCCAGCCATTCCTCGTCGGAGGGGGGCGACAGAAGCACGCAGGAGTCCTGGTGTGCCGGGCCGCCGCCAGCCGGTGACGACGGTGCCGGCTTCGGCTCCGGAGGATCACCGGGACGGCTGATCGGCCAGGCCCTCGCCTCGGCATCGCCGCCGTTGGGCTGGGGCTCGACCATCACTGCTCCCGGATCACACATTCTGCCTCGATTCTGCCGAGTCCTGCCACAGCTGCCAGGTCTGCTGTGATCCGCGCGACCGCGCGGCTGAGCGGCAGCAGGGGATGCGGCCGACGCCGGCCGGCCGCTGCCTGGCCTCCGCCGCTGGCGCGGGCGTGCCCGCTGCGACCGACCCCCCGAAGCTGTAGCAACCGGCACCCGGCGGTGCGCTGCCGCGCTGCAGGATCCCGCCATTGGCAGCGCGTTCATGTTCACGCAATATCGGCCCAGTCACGGGTATGACGAGTACTTCAGTTCCGTTGACCAGCCGCGCGCCTCGCTGCTGCCCCTGCTCTCCTCCCTGGGGCAGATGGGCCTGGCCCAGCTCAACCAGAATCACGCGGCGGCCGCCATGCTGCTCAAGCGGTTGGGAGCCACCTTCCGACTCAATAACTCCGGCAGCCAGGGTGTGGAGCGGATCCTGCCGTTTGATCCGCTGCCCCGCCTGATCGGTGCGGCCGAGTGGCAGCGTCTGGAGAAGGGCCTGATCCAGCGCCTCGAGGCCATCGACCGCTTTCTGGCCGATGTCTATGGCGAGGGCCGGATCATGGCCGACGGCGTGGTGCCGCGCGAGGACGTGGAGAGCTCCCATGGCTGGAGGCCCCAGATGCAGGGTGTGATGCCGCCCCTGGGTCGCTGGTGCCACATTTCGGGACTGGATCTGGTGCGCGATGGGCAGGGCTCCTGGCGCGTGCTGGAGGACAACCTGCGCTGCCCCTCCGGAGTGGCCTACTTCCTGGAAAATCGGCGGGTGATGAAGCGCATCTTCCCCAGCCTGTTCGCCGGCCGCACGGTTCAGCCGATTGACAATTACGCCTCGCAGCTGCTGCAGACCCTGCGCGAACTGGCGCCCTGGACCGACACGCCCAAGGTGGTGCTGCTCACCCCTGGCGTGTTCAACAGCGCCTATTTCGAGCACAGCTATCTGGCTCAGCAGATGGGCATTCCCCTGGTCGAGGGGCGCGATCTGGTCTGCGAGGGCGACCGGGTCTGGATCCGCAGCACCAGCGGCCTGGAGCCGGTGGATGTGATCTATCGCCGCATCGACGATGACTTCCTCGATCCCGATGCCTTCCGCGCCGATTCGATGCTGGGGGTGCGTGGCCTGATGTCTGCCATGCGGGCCGGTCGGGTGGCGATCGCCAATGCACCGGGCACCGGCGTGGCTGATGACAAGCTGATCTACGCCTATGTGCCGCAGATGATCCGCTATTACCTGGGTGAAGAGCCGATCATCGAGAATGTGCCCACCTATCTGTGTTCGCGGCCCGATGATCGTGCCTATGTGCTTAAGAATCTCCCCAATCTGGTGGTCAAGGCTGTTGCCGAAGCTGGTGGCTATGGCATGTTGATCGGCCCCCACGCCAGCCGTGAGCAGATCAGCGAATTTGCCGAGAAGATCAAGGCTGATCCACGCAATTACATCGCCCAGCCGACGTTGGAGCTTTCCACTGTGCCGTCGCTCAGTGAAGGTGAAATCTATCCCTGTCACGTCGATCTGCGCCCCTATGTGCTGAGAGGCAAGGGTGCCTGGGTCACACCGGGCGGCCTGACGCGCGTGGCCCTGCGCCGTGGTTCGCTGGTGGTGAATTCCTCCCAGGGTGGTGGCTGCAAGGACACCTGGATCGTCGATGACCAGCTTGAGGTCGGCCGCGCTGTGGACCCGGGATCGAGCCAGAGTCAGAGCCAGCATGGCGCCACCGGCTCCCGCGGCCTGGAGGTGTCGCCATGCTGAGCCGCGTCGCTGACTCCCTCTACTGGATCAATCGCTATCTGGAGCGGGCCGAGAACATCTCGCGCTTCGTCGAGGTGAGCGAGGCCATGGCCCTCGATTGCCCGCCCGGCAGCGCCGAGCCCTGGCTGCCGCTGATCGATGCCAGTGGCGATCGCGAGCTGTTCGATCGCCTCTGCCCCCAGGGGACCCCCGAGGACGTGGTGCAGTTTCTGGTGCGTGATGAACGCAATCCCAGCAGCGTCCTCAACTGCATCGCCATCGCCCGCGAGAACGCCCGCCAGATCCGCGATGTGATCACCACCGAGATGTGGGAGCAGATCAACGCCGTCTACTGGAACCTGCAGGAGGATGGCTTCTGGGCCCAGCCGCCGCAGGAGCAGCTGCGTGAGATTCGCCGCGCCTGCCAGCTGTTCTATGGCATCACCGATGCCACCCTGAGTCGCGATCTGTCCTGGCAGTTCAGCCGCCTCGGGCGTCTGCTGGAGCGGGCCGACAAGACGACCCGGATCCTCGATGTCAAGTACTTCCTGCTGCTGCCCAGTCCCGAGGAGGTCGGCGGCGTGCTCGATGAACTGCAGTGGATCGCCCTGCTGCGCACCGCCGGTGCCTATCAGATGTTCCGCCAGTCGCAGCAGCGGGCGATCGCGCCCGAACCGGTGGCGGCCTTCCTGCTGCTCGACCCGATCTTCCCGCGTTCGGTGCGCTATTGCCTCGAGCGCATCAGCGAGACCCTGCGCATCATCCGCGGCAGCTCGGTGCCGGGTTGTCCCGATGATCTGGAGTGCCTGATGGGCCTGGTGCTGGCCCGCTGGAGCTACACCCGCATCGAGGAGCTGATCGCCGCCGGCTTGCACGAGGCGATCGACGCGCTGCAGCAGGATCTCAACCGTCTGCATGACCTGATCGAGCAGCGCTACTTCATCGCCGCCAGCGCTGCGGCCGCCGTCCCTCGGCTGACGGCCAGCCCCCAGCTTTCCCGTTCCTGAAGGTCATGCGCGCCCGCGTTCAACACACCCTGACGTACCTCTACAGCGCACCGGTGTTGCTGGGGCCCCACCGCTTCTGCCTCAAGCCCCGCGGCCATGGCTTCCAGCGTCTGCTGGATTTTCAGCTGACGATCAGCCCCGAGCCCTCCTGGATGTATCCCCTGCTGGCGGCCAGCGGCGATGAGATCCTGCGGGCTCGTTTCCTGGGGCCCACCGATCGGTTCGAGGTGCGCGCCAGCTGCGAGGTGGAGACCCAGTGGCCGCCTGATCTGCTCCAGTGTCTGGAGGACCGCGAACCGGCCCTGCCCTACCCGGTCGGGCATCTCAACAGCGATCTGGCCGGATCGCTGCAGGGCTGGCTGCCCAACGGCCAGCACGATCCGGCGGCGGTCGATCTGGCGCAGGAGGCGCTGATGGGCAGCGATCAGCGGGCCGTGATGTTCCTGCAGCAGCTGGTCGAGATCATCCAGGACCGGGTCAAGTACACCCAGCGTCATGTCGGCCCCGCCTGGCCCGCCGGACGCACGCTCAAGGAGCGGGTGGGCTCCTGCCGTGATCTGGCGATGCTGATGATCGAGTCCTGCCGCTGCGTCGGGCTGCCGGCTCGCTTCGTCAGCGGCTACCACCTGGTGGAGCCCAGGCCCGAGCGCTACGACCTGCATGCCTGGGCCGAGGTCTACCTGCAGGGAGCCGGCTGGCGTGGCTACGACCCCAGCGGCCGTGGGGCCATCGATGATCGTTACATCACCCTGGCCACCTCCTCCAAGCCGCCGCTCACTGCCGCCGTCAACGGCAGCTTCTCCGGCAGCGTGCCGGTGGAGAGCGAACTGGACTGGAGCATCGAGGCGGAGGTGCTGGATGACGATGCCAACGAAATCGACAGCGGCGCTGTGTTCAACGGTGTGGGCTCCGTCCCGCAGACGGTGGGCGCCTTCGGAAGCCTCTCTTAAGACTCGGATCCGGTAGCGGATGGTGCAGCAACGCCGCACCCCGGCCGATCAGACCTGTTGCCACTTTCCATCCCATCCATGACTGCCACGTTGACGGGCTCCGGCTCAGGTCTGGCGGAGTCGATGCGGCGCCATCTGTTCTCCAGTCAGGCCAAATCCCCCTCGCTGGCCACCGCCCACGATCACTATCTCTGCCTGGCTCTGGC
The DNA here is from genome assembly GCA_964396755.1 of uncultured Cyanobium sp. GTDB lineage: Bacteria > Cyanobacteriota > Cyanobacteriia > PCC-6307 > Cyanobiaceae > Cyanobium. The sequence continues at coordinate 7,246 of CAYNGR010000021.1, forward strand.
GGTGCGTGACCGGCTGCTGACCAGCTGGGTCGACACCGCCGAGGTCTACACGCGCCAGCACGTGCGCACCGCGGTGTATCTGTCGGCCGAGTACCTGCTGGGTCCCCACCTGGAGAACAACCTGGTCAGCCTCGGCCTGCGCCAGGAGGCGGAGAGCGCCTGCGCCGAGCTGGGGCTGTCGCTGCAGCAACTGCTGGCCCAGGAGCCGGAACCGGGCCTGGGCAACGGTGGTCTCGGCCGTCTGGCGGCCTGCTTCCAGGAGTCGATGGCGACGCTGGAGCTGCCGGCGATCGGATATGGCATCCGCTACGAATTCGGCATCTTCCGCCAGCAGATCGGCAGCCAGGGCCAGATGGAGAGCACCGATCCCTGGCTGGCGCGCGGCAATCCCTGGGAGGTGATCCGGCCGGAGTGGAGTTACCCGGTGCAGATCGGCGGACACACCGTGATCGGGGTTGCCCACGACACGCCGATCCTGGGCTACGGCGTGCACACCGCCAACACGCTGCGGCTGTGGTCGGCCCAGGCGCCGGATTCCTTCGACTTCGCCTCCTTCAATGCCGGCGACTACACGCGGGCCGTGCTGCAGAAGGTGCAGTCGGAGACGCTGTCGAAGGTGCTCTATCCCAACGATGAGATGGAGCAGGGCAAGCGCCTGCGTCTGAGCCAGCAGATCTTCTTCGTCAGCTGTTCGCTTCAGGACATGTTCCGCATCCTGAAGGGTCAGGGGCTGCCGCCCAGCGACTTCCACAGGAAGTTCGCGGTGCAGCTCAACGACACCCATCCGGCCATCGCCGTGGCCGAGCTGATGCGTCTCCTGATTGATCAGCACCAGATCGACTGGGAGCGGGCCTGGTCGATCACCACGGCGGCGATCAGCTACACCAATCACACCCTGTTGCCGGAGGCGCTGGAGTGCTGGGGGCTGGAGTTGTTCCAGTCGCTGCTGCCGCGCCATCTTGAGATCATCTACGAGATCAATGCCCGCTTTCTGCGCATGGTGCGGCTGCGCTATCCCGGCCGCCCCGATCTGCTCAGCAAGCTGTCGCTGATCCAGGAGGGCCCGCAGCGCAAGGTCCGCATGGCCCACCTCGCCGTGGTGGGCAGCCATCAGGTCAACGGCGTGGCGGCGCTGCACAGCGATCTGCTGGTCAGGAATCTGTTCGCCGATTTCGCCGATCTCTGGCCGGAGCGGTTCACCAACATCACCAACGGTGTCACGCCCCGGCGCTGGTTGGCGGTGGCCAATCCCGACCTGTCGGCGCTGCTCGACGATGCGATCGGCAATGGCTGGCCGCGCGATCTCGATCAGCTGCGCCGGCTCGAGCCGTTCGCCGCCGACCCCGCCTTCCAGGAGCGCTGGGCCCAGGTGAAGATGCGGGCCAAGGAGCGTCTGGCCGCCACGATCCGCAGCGAGACCGGTCTGCTGGTGGATCCCACCTCGCTGTTCGATGTGCAGGTCAAGCGCATCCACGAGTACAAGCGGCAGCATCTGGCGGCGCTGCAGATCGTCGAGCGCTATCTGCGGCTGCGTGCCGGTGAGGATCTGCCGCCGCGCACGGTCATCTTCGGTGGCAAGGCGGCGCCCGGCTATGCGATGGCCAAGCTGATCATCCGGCTGATCGTCGGCATCGCCGAGATCGTCAACATCGACCCGGCCATCGATGGTCGCCTGCGCGTGGTGTTCCTGCCCAACTTCAACGTGAGCCTGGCTCAGCGCATCTATCCGGCGGTTGATCTCTCGGAGCAGATCTCCACCGCTGGCATGGAGGCCTCTGGCACCGGCAACATGAAGATGAGCCTCAATGGCGCGCTCACGATCGGCACCCTCGATGGCGCCAATGTGGAGATCCGCGATCTGGTCGGACACGACAACTTCTTCCTGTTCGGCCATACCGCTGAGCAGCTGGCGGCGATCAACCAGTCCGGCTATCACCCGATGCCCTGGCTGGAGAACGATCCGATCGCCCGCGAGGCGATCGAGCTGATCGGCTCGGGCCATTTCAGCGAGGGCGACTGTGATCTGTTCCACCCGCTGCTGGCCAATCTGTGCGGCAGCGATCCGTACCGCGTCTGCGCCGATCTCGGCGATTACCGGCGCGCCCAGAACGAGGTGGATGCCGTCTGGCGCGATCCCGAGCGCTGGCGACGCATGTCGGTGCTGAACACCGCCCGCTGCGGCCACTTCAGCAGCGACCGCTCGATCCGCGAGTACGCCGAGCGCATCTGGAAGGTGCAGCCGGTGCCGGTCGACTCCTGCAGCCTGCTGCCCGATGCCTGAGCCCTCTCCCGCGTCGTGGATGGATGGCGTGGCGCGCTGCGTCGAGCAGCGCCTGCACCGGGCCGGCATCCGGCTCACGCTTGGCGGCGAACCCACCGTGGTGCCGTTCGACCCGGTCGGGGCCGAATGGACTGTGGCCGCGGATGGCCCCACCAAGCTGGATCAGGCGCGGCGACTGGGCCGGGAACTGCAGCTGCGGGCCTGGCCCGGCAGCACCCTGCTGTTCTGCCCGGGCAAGCGCTACGACGGCGAGGTCAATCCCCGCTGGGCTCTGCGCCTGATCACGGGCTCCGAGGGCCAGCCGCCGGTGCACTGGCCGGAGCCCTGTCAGCCGGGCCTGCAGGGGCGTTTGCCACGGCCCGAGGAGGGGGCTGCCTGGCTGGAGCGGCTGGGGACGCGGCTGGGCATCCGCCTGCAGCCTCTGCCCCTGCGGGATCCGCTCAATCCGCGGCGGCGGGTGTGGGCGGTGCCGTTGAGCGCAGAGCTGGAGCAGCCTGACCCGCTGGCGCCGTCGGCGGATGAGATCGCTGACGCGGCCGCGGCGATGCGTTGGTTGCCGGCGGCCTGGCCGCTGGCAGCGGAGCTGGCCGAGCTCAGCGCCGCTCCCGGCCCGGCGGGGTTGCGGCTGCCGCTGGAGCACCTGCCCCAGGACATTCCGCGGCAGGTGCTCACCCTGGAGATCGATGCCGAGGGTTGGGAGGTGTTTCTGCCGCCGCTCGTGCGGCTGCCGCTGGAGCGGCTGCTGCAGGCGATCGCCGACTGCCTGGTGGGCGAGGCCGAAGCCGCCGGTGACCAGCCCGTCCTGGCGGCACCGCGGCTGAGCGGGGTGCTGCCGGTCGATGCGATGCCCGAGTGGCAGGTGCTGGGCCTGACGGCCGACCCCGGCGTGCTGGAGATCAACCTGCCCGTCTGCCACGGCTGGGCCGACTACCACGGCTGGCTGCAGCTGCTCGAGCAGCTGTGCGCGACGGTGGGCCTGCGCAGCTGGAAGCCCGGCCCCGGCGGCTGGCCGCTGAGCACCGGTGGCGGCAACCACCTGCTCTGGGGAGGCCCGGATCTGAGCCGCCATCCGTTCTTCTCCAGGCCCGCCTGGCTGGTGGGCATCCTGCGCTACTGGCAGCACCATCCCGCGCTCTCCTATCTGTTCTGCGGCGCCTCGGTGGGTCCCGCCTCCCAGTCGCCACGGCCCGATGAGGTGGCTGGGACGCCGTTCTTTGACCTGGAGCTGGCCTACCGCTGCCTGGAGCAGGCCGACGATGGCCGCGCCGGCGATGATCCCCGCGGCGACCACCGGGTGCTGATCGGCGAGACCCTGCGCCATCTGCATTGCGACAACAGCGGGAACAACCACCGCAGCGAGATCAGCTTCGACAAGTTCTGGAACCCGGCGGCGCCTGGTGGCTGTCAGGGTCTGGTGGAGTTCCGGGCGCTGGAGAGCCTGCCGCAGGCCGATTGGAGCAGTGCCGTGGCGCTGCTCTGGAGCGCTCTGGCGGCCCATCTGCTGGAGCCGTCGCGCCGCCCGCCCCGCCTGCGCGACTGGGGCCCCGAGCTGCACGACCGTCTGCTGCTGCCCAGCCAGCTGTGGGCCGACCTGGAGCGGGTGCTGGCCGATCTGGCCGATGACGGCCTCGCCCTGGACGCGCAGATCTACCGCCGCATCTGGGACTGGCGTTTCCCGCCGCTGCTGCAGTGGCGGCGTGGTGCGCGAACGGTGGAGATCCGGCCGGCCCTGGAGCCCTGGCCGCTGATCTGCGACACGCCGCTGGAGGGCGGCTTCACCAGTCGCTTCGTCGATGCGTCGCTGCGCCGCTTCGAGATCAGCGTCAGCGAGGCGATGCGCCGCGATGGCGTCATCGTGCTGCAGGGCCGCCCCCTGCCCCTGGCCGAGCCGCTGCTGGCTGTGCGCTATAGGCACCAGCGCCTCTATCCCTGCCTGCATCCGGCGATCGAACCGCAGCTGCCGTTGCGGCTCGAGCTGCACACCCCGGATGGCAGCGAGCGCTTCCAGCTCGCTGAGGTGGATGGACCGTTCACGCCGCTGTCCGGGGGCGGCCTGGAGGCGGGGCCGCCGCCGAGCCCGCCAGCTGCCGGTGGCGCGGCCTGGAGCGGTCGCATCCGGCCCGGTGATGTGACGCTGGATCTGCGGCTGGCCTGAGGCCGGCCCGGCGGGGGGTCACCCGCGGCTCACATGCAGATCGGGTTTCGGCCCGACCCCTTCCTCGCCCATCCAGAGGACGCCTTTGCCGGGCAGCGACGGCTCGCTGTAGGCGGAGGCGATCGCCTGGCGCTGTTCGCGATTGTTCAGCAGGATCTCCAGGCATTCCGCATCGATCTGACCGCGGTCCGCCATCTCCTGCATGATCCGCTCCACCTCCTGCTGCGGCAGGGCCGGTTTGTAGGGCCGGACATTGCAGAGGGCGTCATAGATGTCGGCCACCGCCACGATGCGGGCCTCCAGCGAGATCTCCTCGGCCGTCAGCCCCAGGGGATAGCCGCTGCCGTCGAGCTTCTCGTGATGGCCGGCCACCACGTGGCGCAGCATCGCCACCTTGGGGTCGGCCACCAGGCGCAGTCCGAGCAGCATCTCCTCGATCAGTTCGCTGCCGCGCTGGACGTGGGTCTGCATCTCACGGCGCTCTTCGGCATCGAGCGGCCCCGGCTTGAGCAGGATCTCATCGGCGATGCCGACCTTGCCGACATCGTGCAGAGCGGCAAAAAGATAGATGTCCTCGGCGAAGTCGGAGCGCAGCGCATGGCGCTTGCCCAGCTCCATCGCGATCAGACGGCTGTACAGCGACACCCGTTCCACGTGGGCGCCGGTTTCGGGATCGCGCAGACCCGTCAGTCGCAGCGCCAGCTGCACCGCCACCCGCAGGCTGTCGCCGTTGCTGAGCTCCTGGTTGAGCACGGCACCCAGCAGTTCGAGGTGCGGATCGATCTGATGGCGCAGCTCCGCTGTGAACAGACCCGGCTCAAAGCCGTTGACGAACAGGAAGCCCAGCAGGTGTTCCTCCCGGAACAGCGGCACGGTGTAGGAGCTGCGCCAGCCGTGCTGCAGCAGCCAGCGGCTGTGGGCCGAGCTGCTGGGCAGCTCCTGCGCCATGTCGTCGATGATGCGACAGCAATGGCAGCTGGCCAGCGCCTGCAGGGAGGGGATGGCGGCCAGCGGCGCGTCGTAGAAGCTGAGGGTCGCTCCGGTCTCGTTGCGGCTGACGTAGGTGCTCAGCAGGTCGTTGTGGGGCTGATAGACGGCGAAGGCCAGTCGCTCCAGGCGGCTGTCGATCGCCAGAAGGCGTTCGTGGACGCGGCGTAGCCGGTCCTGGATCGGCTGCCGCTGGTCAAGGCAGCGGAGCGGGTTCGGAAACGTCAGGGCCATGCGCGATCGGCCAGCCTGCGGGGAGGGGCTGCAGGGGGGCGGGCCAGTCCCGGCGCCGCGATGCAACCCATTTTGAAGGCTCCGACGTGGATCGTCAGGACGAATGGCGGCGACAGTTGCCGCGGCGGATCGCGGCGACCTGCTGGTCAGTTCAGCGCCGCATGCAGCGGGCCATCGCTGACGCTGGGCAGGGGACTGCCCGGCTGCACCAGGCCGACCTGGATCTGCACCCGCTGCACGTCCCTGAGATTGCGTGCCAGGGTTCCGCCCGGGGCCAGGATCGCCCGCTGCTGGGACAGGCTGTAGTAGCGGAGTCCCTGCTCAGACTCCTCGAACGCCTGGGGCGAGACCTGCTGGCGGCGCGCCATCACGGGGACCGCCAGCTCCGGCTGGCGGCGCCGCAGTTCGTGGGCGTCCTGCCAGGCCCGCAGCAGTCGCGGCAACGCCGCCGTGAGCCGCTTGAACGCCTGTGGCTCCACCACCAGGATGTCGAAGATCTCGCCTGGGATCTCGCGGCTGTCGAACAGGCGCTTCGCCCCGGCCTGGGCCACGGCCCTGTCGCTGTAAGGCGGGAACAGGGCGGCGGCATCGACGCGCCCGGAGGCCAGAGCGGCCGGGATCGCGTCGAGGGGCATGTGGGCGAGCGTCACATCCGACAGGCTGAGGCCCTGTCGTTCCAGGGCCCGGCTCAGCACGAAGCTGCCCAGGCTGGACTGGGTGACGGCAACCTTGCGGCCGCGCAGCTCGGGGACACTGGTGATCGGCGGCCGGGCCAGCAGCTGATCACCGCCGCGGGATTCGTCCAGCACCAGCACCACCACCGGGCAGCGGCTGGGGGAACGGGAGCAGATCTCCACCGCCTCCACCGTGGTGAGCTGGGCGATCGGCACCTCGCCGCGCAGATAGGAGTGGACGATGGTCTGCGGGTCGGCGTACTCCTGGATGTGCAGGTCGAGGCCCTGGCGCTGGGCCAGGCCTTGCTGTTCTGCCAGATACAGGTACTCAAAGCCTGGCCAGTTCGACACCGGCACGGTCAGCTGCGTGGGCTCGGACTGGCAGCCGGCTGTCAGGGTGGCGATCAGGCCCAGGCTGCCGAGCCGGAGCCCGCCCCAGCCCCGCCGGCAGGGAGCCGTCGGGCAGGGATCCGGGTCTGCCGCCTGAGCTCGGCATCTGTTCACTTGACTCGGACATGGGGCTCACCTGTTCTCAAGCTAATGAGCCGGGCAGAATCCGTCCCGCCCGGTCGCCGGCTGCTGTCGCAGCCGGCGACCGGCTCACCAGCTGACGCCGTGCAGCTTGGGCAGGGGGGCGGTCCTGAAGGTGGTGGCGAACAGGCGCGGGATCAGCCGGCTGTTGTAAACGCGGAACTCGCGCACGACGCTGGCGCCCTCCTCGCGCACGGCCTGGTTGAGCACCACGGAGCCATCCGGATCGGAGACGGAGCGGTGAAAGGTGCCGGGCGGAATGCGCAGAATGTCGCCGCCGGTTTCCAGGCGCACGATGTGGTACGGGTAATTCCAGCCGAAGTTGACCAGATAGAAGGTGCGGCCGCCATGCAGGGCCAGCAGATTGTCCTCCTGGTGGGGATGCAGATAGAACTGCCAGGCGTCGGTCTTCTCCTCGTTCGGCGGGCTCACGGCGGGGCCGCTGTGGATCACCAGATCGCGGGCGTTGGAGCTGGCGACCGTGATGTCAAAGAAGCGGACGGCCGGTGTATCGCGGAACTTCTCATAGGGAAGCAGCTCGAACATCGGCGCCCGTTGTCGGCTTTCGTGCAGCTGTTCGTTGGAGGGCAGGCTGGCGGGCATGGTGGGGGGCTTGCGAGCTCGCAGGCCGGGGCTGGGAATGGGCCAGTGAACAGATCCCCTGTGGCGCCGATCGTGTAGGGGGCTACGAAAATCCTGTTTCCACAGGACAGTTTCTCGGCTGATTGTCGACAACGGTGTCACGCTGCATCCGCTGGCGTCGGCGGTGCCCGGCTCAGACGCCCCGCACCTGCCATTCGCCCAGCTGTCGCCTGCTGGGCGCCGTGGCGCGGAAGCCGCCAGCCTCCAGTTCGAGGTTGACCACCTGGGCCCGGCCCCGGTCCTTGGCGACATACAGGGCTGCATCGGCACCGCTGAGCAGCTCGCGCAGCCCGTGGCCGCAGGGGCCGCTGCTGGAGGCCGCACCGATCGAGAGGGTCACCTGCACCGGCTGGCTGCCCCTGATCTCCATCCTGTGGCTGCTCACCTTCGCCAGGGTGCGCTGCAGCATGGATACGGCGGCCTCGGCGGGCAGCTGCACCAGGATCACGAACTCATCGCCGCCCAGGCGGCCCACCAGATCGTTGCTGCGCACCGAGCTGCGCAGCACATCGGCGACCCGGCGGATCACCTCGTCGCCGGCGTCATGGCCGTAGGTGTCGTTGATCCGCTTGAAGTGATCGACATCGATCACCGCCAGGGTCATCGGTGTCGCCATTGGCTCCGCCCGGCGCAGCAGGTCTGCGGCGGTCTCCATGAAGGCTCCGCGGTTGTAGATGCCCGAGAGGGCATCCACCTGGGCCAGCTCGAGCAGCTGCGGAATCAGCTTCTGCCGCAGCCGCAGCATCAGCGCCAGGCAGCCACCCAGCAGCGGCAGCAGTCCCGCCAGGAACACCCACACCATGAAGCGCAGGGCCTCCGGACCGGCCTGGCTGGCGTCGCTGATCGTGATCAGGGTGGCGTGGTCGCCGAAGCGCCGGTTGCCCTCCAGGGCCAGCGGGAACTGGCGGCGGCTGCTCAGGGTCTCTCCCCCGATCCAGGGCAGGGGGCCCTGAAACTGCTGGGCGTCGCGGCTGAGGCAGGCGAGCAGGGCCGAGGCTGACGGACAGTCGGCGAACAGCTGCCGCAGCGCCTGCTGCCGCGGCATCGCCATCACCGAGGTGAGCGGCAGTCCCACCAGGGCGTTGTTGGAGGCGGCCAGCACGATTCCGCGCTGATCCACCACCAGGGCCGAGGTGTCCTGCTGTCGCGTCGCGGTGACCTGCTGCAGCTGCCGCTGCAGGTTGTACGCGGGCTGATAGCTGGTGAGGCTCACGCTCAGCTGGCGATGCAGATCCTCGGTGTCCTTCTCCAGCAACCGGGTTCCCTGAGAGAGCACCAGGGCTCCGGCGAGCACGGCCATCACGGCCGAAGCCCCAGTGGCCACCACCACCACCTCCAGCCACAGGCTCTGGTGCACACGCCCCCGCAGCAGCGGTGAGGAGTTCAGTCGTGCCAGCTGGCGGCGGATCATCAACCCTCCAGAAAGGCCGTGGTCAGCTGCGGCCGGGGGGCATCCGGGCGGATGCGGCCGGCCTGCTGCATCAGGCTGCTCATCCGCTGCATGGCACGGGCCAGCGGACCGTTCTTCGCCAGCAGGCTGCGCTGCTGGTCTGGGCCCGGGTAGCGCAGCCCCATCTCGGTCTGCCGGAACTGGCGGGCATTCATGCCCTGACGGCCGGCCATCAGCGCCTGGGAGGCCTCGGGCCGGCGGCGCACCTCGTCATGGGCTGCCCACCAGGTGCGCACCAGCGCCTTCACCGCCTGGGGCTCACGGCGGGCGAAGCCGGGATCCACCGCCAGCACGTCCACCACCTGCCCGGGCAGGGCGGCGCTGCTGAACAGCTCGTGGAAGCGAGGGTCTTCCCTCAGGGGCAGGTCGTGGGGGGCATAGGTGACGATCGCGTCGAGATCGCCGGCCTGCAGACCCCGCACCAGCCCCTGGGGCCCGTCGTACACCAGGGTCATCTGCTCGAGGCTCACCCGTCGGTCTCCGAAGCTGCTCAGCAGCATGTACTGCCCCAGCACCGACGCCTCCAGGCCGACGCGACGGCCCAGCAGGTCCGCCGGTTCACGGATCGTGCGGCGGGCGATCAGGCGGTCGGCCCCCACCGACTCGTCGAGCACCAGCACCAGCTGGGGGCAGCGCTTCGGCTTTTCCTGACAGATGGCGATCGCTTCCGGGACGGTGGTGGCAATCACATCCACATCGCCGTTCTCGAAGGCGCGGCGCTGGTCCTGCAGGGAACTGAACTGCTGGATGTGCAGATCGATCCCCTGGCGGCGTCCCAGCTCCTTCTGCTCCGCCAGATAGAGATATTCGTACCCCGGCCAGCTGGTGATCGCCACCATCAGCTGGCGGGGGCCGCAGCCGCTCAGCGCCAGGGCCCCGCTCAGTGCCAGGGCGATCGCCGACAGGCGCGGCAGCCGGAGGGTGCGCTCATCACCGGCCGGTCGGCGGCTCATCGGACGGTCACAGCGGACACGCTTGGACATGGCGTCGTTTCCGTGCGGGTGCCACTCCGTTCGGATCGGCCGGCCGCAGGATGCTGCTGCGGCATGGATGGCCGCTGCTGAACAGGGCAGCACTGCAGCGTCTTCAGCCTGTTTGCCGCAGCCACGCTGACATCTGCTTCGCTGGCCGCAAGCTAGGCGCTGCCGGCAGCCGTGGCCCGATTTCTTGAGATTTCAGGGCAACGCCGAGCAGCGTCGCCATCCTGTAGAGCCCCCCACGCCCAGCCGTCGCCGACGATGTCCCTGCCAGCCTCCTCCGGCCCCCCCGAGGATGACGCCACCGCAGGGCTGGTGCTCAGGCCCGGCCTGCGGGGCAGCGGCCGACAGCGACGGGCTCTGCTGCTCGCCCTGATGAGCGGCCTGGCGGTGCTGCTCAACGCCCTGCCGGTGCCCCTGTACTTCGGCGTGCAGGTGCTCCTCGGTTCGGTGCCGCCGATCCTGGCGCTGCTGCTGTGGCGTAGCTGGTGGGCCGTGCCGATGGCCGTCCTGGCCAGCCTGCAGACCTGGAGGGCCTGGGGGCATCCCTGGGCGGTGGTGATCTTCAGCCTCGAGATGGTCTGGCTCACCCTGGCGATGCGGCGCGGCAACGGTCCTGCCAGCAACGACGGCAATGGCCGTGTGGTGCTGTTCTCCCTGGCCTACTGGCTGCTGCTCGGGGCCCCCCTCGTCCTGATCTTCTACGGGCTGGTGCTGCGCCTCGATGCGGCGAACGTGCTCGTGGTAGCGGTCAAGCAGAGCTTCAACGGGGTGTTCAACACCGGCCTGGCCTTTGCCGCCCTGATCGCCATCCGGGCGATGCAGGCTCGTCGCGGCCAGGGGCCGGGCCTGTCGCTGCGCGGGGTGATCGTGGCCCTGGCGCTGCTGGCGATCACGGTGCCGACGCTGGTGATCAGCCAGCTGGCCGGACAGCAGTTGGAGATCGCCGTGCAGGAGGGCGTTCTCGATGGCCTGCGCACCGTCAACCTGGCCGTGGCCCGCTCCGCTCCGCAGGATTCGATCGCGGATCTGCTGATGCGTGAGTTGCGCGGCGATCTGGCCTACCGGCGGATCGAGGCCGACGGCCAGTCCACCAGTTCCGATCCCCTCCTGTTCCAGCGGCTCGATGACGGCTTCCAGGACAGCGGCCGCGACTACGTGCGCAACCGGCATCTGGCGCTGCTGATCCCGCGCGGCCGCCTGCCGCTGATGCGCAAGTGGGTGAACGGGTACTGGAGCTACAGCAACCCGATCGTCTCGGATCGGGGCGGCACGGCGCTGGTCCAGGTGGTGGCGCCGGCCCGCGCCATCGTCACCCGGATGCAGCAACAGAGCACCTGGCTGTTGGCCACGAGCACCAGCGTGATGACGCTGGGGGTGCTGATCGGTTACTGGCTGGGAGGCCGCTTCGAGCGCGAATTCCAGCAGGTGATCAGCCCGTTGCATCGGGATGGGGGGGCGTTGTCGCCGCTGCAGCTCTCTCCGGTGCTGGAGCTGCGCAACCTGGCGCTGCTGATCAACCACCGCATCCGTCAGGTGAACCGTCTGGCGTTGCAGCTGCGCCAGGCCAACACCACGCTGCGCCAGTCCAGAACCGAGCTGCAGCGGCAGGTGGCCATCGATCCCCTCACCGGCTGCGGCAATCGCCAGGCCCTGTTGCAACGCCTGCGCGAGGAGGTGGTCCGCTGCCGGCGCAGCGGTGAGTCGCTTAGTTGCCTCTGCCTCGGCGTCGACAACCTCGCGGCGATCAACCAGAGCTTCGGGGTGCCGGTCGGCAACACGCTGCTGCAGGGGCTGGTGCAGGTGGCGCGCTCCCGTCTGGGGGTCACCGACCATCTGTTCCGCAGCGGCGACACCTTCGTGGTCGTGGCGATCGGCGCCACGCTCGAGCAGGCCCGGCCCCTGGCCGAGAGTCTGCGTGATGCCATGCAGGGCATCTATCTCACCTCCAGCGAGCCCGGCGGCCCCAGCCAGGAGCTGCGCACGCGCCTGAGCCTCGGTGTCAGCAGCCTCCATGCCGATGCGGGCGGTCCAGAGGATCTGCTGGCCAGAGCGGAGCAGGACCTCAGCCAGCGCCGCCTGTCCGAGGCCGGATCCGCCTCGCCCGAGGGCTGAACCTGCCGGGGTCTGGTCTGCGTCAGCCGGCGCGATTGCGGGGCGCGTGGGCTTGCCACCCCCCGGTCCGCGTCTGGCACCCTTTGCGCAGCCCCTCACCATCAATCGCTGCAATGGCTTCTCAGGGACGACCCGGCGGCCTCTTCCTCGCCGCCCTGCTGCTGCTGGCGCCGCTGGCGGCGCCACGCCCGCTCCGGGCGCAGGCCCTGCCCAATCCCGGGCGCCCCACCGTTTCGGTGCCCGACTTCAAGAACACCGTCACCCAGCCGGCCTGGTGGTGGCAGGGGCCGGTGGCCACCGATCTGGCTGCTGTTCTGGCCAATGAGCTGCAGGCCACCGGCACGCTGCAGGTGGTGGAGCGCAACAAGCTGGGAGCCGTGCTCAGCGAGCAGGAGCTGGCCGAGCTGGGCATCGTGCGGCAGGGACCGACCGCGGCGGCCCGGGGGCGCATGACCGGAGCCCGCTACATCGTGCTCGGCACCGTCACCTCGTATGACAGCAACGTCGAGGAGAAGGGATCGGGCAGCAACTTCGGCCTGCTCGGCTTCGGCAAGAGCCAGCAGCAGCTCGAGACCAGGGACTACGTGGCGATCGACATCCGCGTCGTCGACAGCAGCAGCGGCGAAGTGGTGGGCCAGCGCACCGTCGAGGGACGCGCCACCAACGTCGCCAGCGCCGATCAGCAGGGGGTGAGCCTGTTGCCTGCTGCCGGCGCCGCCCTGCTGCTGTTCCCCAACATGGGCCGCACCGGGCAGGTGCTGACCGGGGCCGCCGGCACGCTCAACTTCGGCAACAGCAACACCCAGGCCCAGCGCACCCCCGCCGCCAAGGCGATCCGCGCCGCGTTGATCGATGCGGCCGACTATGTCAGCTGCGTGCTGGTGCCCCAGGGCAACTGTCTGGCCCGGTTCGAGGCTCAGGAGCAGCTGCGCCGCGAGCGCACCCGCGGGGTGCTGCAGCTGGAGTGAGCGTCGGCCTGGGGCAGGCCACAGGCACAGCCCGGCTCAGAACGGGATCGGCATCGTCACCTCGGCGGGTGAGGGCGCGCAGGCGGCCACCCGCTGGGCCACCACCTCGCCGATCACCACCACCGAGGGGGAGGCGAAGCCCTCCTGGGCTACCTGTTCGGCCAGCTCTGCCAGGGGAGCCAGCAGCAGCCGCTGGCCGCGCACCGTGCCCTGCTGGATCACGGCGGCGGGGGTGTCGCCGGCCAGGCCGCCGCTCAGAAGCTCCTCGGCGATCCGCGCCAGGTTGTGCAGGCCCATGTAGATCACCAGACTGCCGCCGCTGCGGGCCAGGCCCTGCCAGTCCACGCCGGGCCGTCCCTTGTCGATCTCCTCGTGGCCGGTGACGAAGGTGACGCAGGAGCCAGCCCGTCGGTGGGTGACCGGGATGCCGGCGTAGGCGGGCGCGGCGATGCCGGCGGTGACTCCGGGCACCACCTCCACCGGGATGCCGCGTGCCACCAGGTGGGCGGCCTCCTCGCCGCCGCGGCCGAACAGGAAGGGATCGCCGCCCTTGAGGCGCACGATGCGGCGGTGACGGCCCGCCAGCTCGGTCAGCAGGGCGTTGGTGCTGGGCTGGGGCACCGAATGGTGGCCGCGGCGCTTGCCGACGAAGTGCCGCTCGCAGTCGGCGGCCACCAGATCGAGCAGATCCTGGGGCACGAGCGAGTCGTAGACGAGGGCGTCGCAGCTCTGCAGCAGGCGGTGGGCCCGCAGGGTGAGCAGCTCGGGATCGCCCGGGCCGGCACCGACCAGAAACACGGTGCCGGGACCGGAGGAATCCGGGGCCGGGATGGACGCCGCGGCATCCGCATCAGGGCTGGTGGCGGAGACGGACAAGGCGGGAATGGAGAGGCGGTGGAACCGTCGCCGTCGCCGGCAGGCACGGGAGGGGAGTCGGTGGCGCGGAGCAGCGGCGGAGATCGGGGCCGCCTGCCCGTGGCCGACACCTGGGGGCAGCCTGACTGTAGGGAGAGACTGATTCGGGCTCAGCCTCCCCGGCCTGCACGGGCTCCGACCTCTGCCCGAACGTGTCCGCCGGTGGGGGATCCATCCCCGCGGCCTGATGGGGCCCCGGCCCCTGCCTGGGGCGAGACGGCTCACGACCAATCAGGCGCGCAGGGATCCGCCCTCGCTGGCTCCGGCCCCGGCGCGATCAGCGACCGTGCTGCGCCTCTGGCTGGAACCAGCGGGCCAGCACCGAGACGTCGGCGTCGCCGTGGCCCGCGGCGATCAGGGCGTCCTCCATGGCTGCCACCCGATCGGTCACGGGCAGTTCCAGCCCGGCCTCGGCCGCGGTGGCCTGCGCGATCGCCAGATCCTTGCGGTGCAGGGCCAGCCGGAACCCCAGCGGATAGTCGTCGCGCAGCATGTGGCCGGCCCGGTGCTCCAGGGCCCAGGAGCCGGCGGCCCCGTGCCGCAGCGCCTCGCGAACCTGCTCCAGCGGCAGTCCCAGCCGCGCTCCCAGGGCCATCGCCTCGGCGACGGCCGCATAGCTGCCGGCCACCAGCACCTGGTTGAGGGCTTTCACCTGCTGGCCGCTGCCCACCGCGCCGAAGTGGGTCAGTTGCCTGCCCACCAGTTCCAGCAGCGGCCGCGCCCGCTCCACATCGGCCTTGGCGCCGCCGATCAGCACCGACAGGGTGCCGGAGCGGGCTCCCTCGGTGCCGCCGGTCACGGGGGCGTCGATGTAGTGCACGCCGCTGGCCGCCAGCCGCTCGGCCAGGGCGATGCTGCTGGCCGGGGCAATCGTCGAGAAGTCGATCACCAGGCTGCCGGCCGCGAGGCCTGGCTCAGCGGCCTCCAGCACGCTGCGCACCGCTGCGTCATCGCTGAGGCAGAGGCCGATCAGCTGCGCGCCGCGCACCGCCGCCGCAGGATCGGCGGCTCCCTGCGCCCCGGCGGCTTCGAGCTGCTGCTGGGCTGGCCGGCTGCGGTTGTGCACCGTCAGCGGCACCCCGGCCGTCAGCAGACGACGGGCCATCGGCGTGCCGAGGGCTCCCAGGCCGAGGAAGGTGGTGGCTGGCCAGCGGCTCACGAACAGTGCGGCCCGGCGGGCCAGAGCGAACTGGCACTGAATTCCAGCAGGTTGAAACAGGTGTTGAGGCGTCCGGCGGCGATCGCCAGCTCCACGGCCAGCCCGGGCTTGAGCTGCAGCACCTGGCGATCCGGCGGGATCAGCGAGGCCTCGACGAACCAGCCTCCCTGGCGCCTGGTCTCGCCGCGCGGGTCATAGACGTTGGGCGTGTAGGCGCAGAAGTCCTGCAGCCACAGGGTGGTGGGCAGGTTGGTGGCCATCTCGCACAGGCGTGACAGCAGCGCCGTGCCGGCCAGCGGCCGGCCCTGGCAGGGGCCCCAGGCCCGCTGCACCGCCAGGGCCACCGGCTGCAGCTGGCTGAGCGTGGGGCTGGCCCCGGCGGGGGGCCGCTCAGGTGCCTCCATCACCGCCAGGATGCCCAGCCAGCAGTGCACCGCCGCATCGAGGGACAGATCGGCGCGCAGCTGGGCGAGCCGGTCGGCATCCACATCGATCGGTGGCTGGTCCGGCAGACCGAGCAACGGGGCGATCAGGGCCAGTTTCGGCTCGATCCAGTGATCGGGATCGAAGACGCGCTCGTGCAGGCTGGGCGGATAGGGCGTCAGGGGCCTGGTCAGCTCGTTGAGGCTGCTGGCCGGGTCGCAGTCGCGGCCGGGCGCCAGCTGAAAGATCAGGTTGCGCAGCAGGAAGGTGTTGGCTCGGCCGTCGCCGAAGCGGCTGTAGCGCTCGTGCAGAGCCTGATAGGTGAGGTTGCGGGTGCGCTTGAGGTAGCCGTTGAAGGCCGGCATCAGTTCGGCCAGGCGCCGGTTCGCCCACAGCCCGCCGGCGTCCAGCAGCTGCTGGGGACTGGTCGGGGTGGCGGCGGCGGCGGCGATCAGCTCGGGGCTGGGCACGATGCCCAGATCCAGCAGCGGCCGGCCGATCCGCGGGCTGCGCCGCAGCCAGGGCAGCAGCGGGGCGCGCAGCAGCGGCACCCGGGCCGTCAGCCAGAGCAGCAGCAGCAGCGGCAG
>CAYNGR010000021.1:23443-28090 GCA_964396755.1 uncultured Cyanobium sp.
GCCTGGATCGTCACCGCGACGCTGGCCAGGCCGAGGTTGTCGTAGAGGCCGCCATCCATCAGGGCCACCGCCGGCTGGCCGTTGCACAGCTGACGCACGATCCGACGCTGGGCCTGGCGTTGTTCCTCCTCGGCGGGGGTGTGCAGGAAGTCCCCTGGAAACACCAGCGGTTCGAAGCCGCCCGGAAAGCAGAAGGAGGCCGCGACGCAGTCGGCCAGCCGCAGGCCGGCGGCCAGGTCGCTGGCCAGGTTGCTGTCGGGATCCTGGTCCCGGGGGGCAACGGGAATGCTGATGTTGTTGATCACGAAGCAGCCGTGCCGGCCGTCAGCCGTCAGGAAGCCGCCCCGCTGCGGATCCACCTGGCGCGTCACCCCGAAGCGGAACAGATCGAGGGAGGTGAGATCGGTGGCGTTGAAGAACACATGATCCGGGCTCACCTGGCTGCTGCTGAGCAAGCGGCGCAGGGCGGGATCGCCCAGGGTCGCTGGGTAGTGATGCCGTTCCAGCAGCTCCTGCACACGATCGGCCGCGCTGCAGATGAGCTTGCTGCGGTTCCCCACCGGCAGCAGGTGCTGGACCAGTTGCTCCGCCAGGGCGCGGCTGTGCAGAAAGGCGCGGAACGGCTCGAAGAAGCCGCTCTCGAAGCGGTGGCTGCGCCAGTCCTGCAGCGCCTGGGCGATGCCCTCGGCTGAGCCGTCCCCCGAGTCGATCGCCTGGGCCTTGGCGGCGAGGTAGAAGCTCCCCACCAGCGAGCCGCCGGAGACGGTGGAGATCACCACCACCGTTTCCATCAGCTGCAGCTCCTGCAGCATCGCGATGGTGCCCAGCCCAAAGGCGGCCGCCCGATGGCCGCCTCCGGAGATCGACAGGGCGATGCCGCTGGCCGCTTCCATCACATCGGACGGGAAAGCCCGATCCTGGCCAGACTCAGGGCCAGCGGCAACGCCGCCTGAGCGGCGTGCAGCAACCCGGCTTCAGCCGCGCCGCCTCAGCCGCGCTCGAAGGCAATCAGGCGAGAGAAATAGAAGGGTGCCTGGTTGAGGCTGCGGTACACCGGCTGGAAGCCTGCGGCGGCGGCGGCGGCCACGATGCCCTGCTCGCGCAGCTGGTAGGCGCGGGTGGTCTTGCTGGGACCGGGGAACAGCTGGCCGATGCCCTTGAGCAGCGCCAGCAGCGGTGTGTAGGGAGCGAAGCTGACGATCAGGCGCCGCTCCGCCAGAGAGGCCAGGTGGCGGACCATCTCTTCGGCGGCCTGCTGGGGGTAGTGGATGAACACATCCAGGCAGATCACCGTGTCGTAGCGGCCCTGCAGGCTCTCCAGGTCCGAGGCCAGGAAGCTGAGGCGCTGGGAATCGATGCCGGCCTCACCGGCGCGGCGGGCCGCTTCCGACACCATCGCCTCCGACAGGTCGCTGGCGGCCACGGAGCCAGCCCCGGCCTGGGCCAGCGGAATCGCCAGGCTGCCGACGCCGCAGCCGGCGTCACAGAAACTGCGGCTGGCGAGGTCGCCCTGCTGCTGCAGCCAGGCCAGCACCGCATCGACCGTCTTCTGGTGACCGATGCGGATGTTGCGCTGCACCTTGTTGACGTCGTCGCTGTCGCTGTAGATGCGGTTCCAGCGGTCGAAACCGGTGGTCTCGAAATAGCCCTTGACCTCGGCCTTCTCGGCCTGCTTGGCGTCCTGCGGGCTGGTGCTGGTCTGCAGGTCGGCGGGCATCGGCAGGTCGTTCAGGTGGCGCGGATCCTAGGGAGAGGCCCCTGCGGCGCGGACCCGTGCCCTGCGGTCGCCCGAGCCTTGGCGCGGAGCCAGGGCAGCCCTTGCCACGCTCACGCCTCCGCCGTCCGACGAACGGGTGGGGGGATCAGGGGGGCAGGCCATGTCAGCGCCGGTGCTGGGCTGCCGAGGATCGGGCCGCTGTCCTCATCGCGCCTCGGATGCTGGTCTTAGGAGCTGGTGGTTCGGGTGCTCGGTGGCGCTGGATTCCCGCGATTCACACGTGTCCATCCTCGCGGCGGGAGGCGAAGTAGCGGGCCATCATCTGGCGCGTTTCGGCAGGGGCTGCGGCGTTGAACCGCCAGGCGCCGCCGGGGTCGAGTTCGAGATGTTCATCCGGCAGGAAGCCGGTGGACAGCAGATCAAACTGTCGCTGGATATAGGAGCGATCGGAGAGATTGCCGTGGTGCAGATGGAGAATCGTTCCTTCGAGGTGGTGGGTCCGGGTGGGGCGTGCTCGCACCTGATCCGACCAGCTCAGGGTGTGGTCACTGCAGTATCATCCTAGACCTAGTCGCTCCATCTGCGCGGCAAGCTCCTGCATGCAGCCAAGTAGTGAGAGAGCGCACATCAGATCACCACTCCCCACGATGGCCCGATCTGGAAGGCCGCCCAGTCCCGCCAGCCAGGAGCGCTGCGCGGCCCAGGCAAATCCGTTGGATGGGGATTGAGGATCATGATCTAAACGTCCTGATGGCCGCAATTCGCGGTTGCGCAGCTCTTGGGCAAGAAACAGAGCCTGATCCTGGCTGTTCGCCCAGTCCTTGATGATTGAGGGGCGTCTCTCATTGCTCTGGAGCGATTTGTCGACAGGCGAATTCGGCTTGAGATGCTCGACGTTGCCAAACAGCTGAATCACCTCATGGCCGCTGAGCGCCTCGATGGCCTGCTGCTGCCAGAGCGGATCCTGAAACAGGATGTCGCAGTCCACCCAGCCCACCAGATCGCAATCGTCCGGGAGATGGGCGAGGCCGATGTTGATCAGGCGCTCCTTCTGCCACATCAGATCGCCGCCGTCGACGCGGATGAGGATGTCGGCGTCGCCCTCCTCGAGCTCATGGTTGCCCTCGGGACTCCAGGAGACGGTGAGCAGCCTGGCGTCGAGATGGCGCCGAAACGTGTGGTAATTGTCGCGGCGACTGCGCCAGCCGAGCGGATTGAAATAGGTGGTGATCAGCCAGAGGGAGCTCATCGGGGTCCGGGGCGGGGGCCACCCGGCTGGGGCGATGCTGTGGCGTGTCGCCAGTTCAAGCCGGCGGCATCCAGTCGCCAGCGCAGCGTCTCCGCCAACGGCCGGCCCACCAGGAGGCCCGGAAGGCTGCGCCGCTCGCCCATCACCCGCCGGGGAAGCACGGTGGCGGCGGCGATCGCCCGCTCCGGCCGGCCGCTCCAGGCGGCCAGCCGCACCGCCCCCTCCAGCAGCGGCAGGGTGACACCCGCGAGGGTGCCGTCGGCCAGGCGGCAGCTGCCACCGCTGACATGCAGCTCGCGCTCGTCCCAGCGGTGCATTCCGTCCTCGAGCCCATAGGGGGCCAGCGCATCGCTGACAATCACCACCCGGTCGGGCGCCAGGCGCTGCAGCAGCACCGCCATTGAAGGGGCGACATGCACGCCGTCGGCGATCAGACCCAGGGCCACGTCCTCGCGCAGCAGGGCTGCCGCCACCGGTCCGGGGGCGCGCCGGTGCATGTCCGGCATGGCGTTGAGCGCGTGGGTCAGCATCGAGACTCCTGCCGTGAAGGCCGCCTCCGCCTGGGTCTCCGTGGCGGTGCTGTGCCCCAGGCTGACCACCACCCCCTGCTGGCGCAGGGCTGCGATCACGGCGTCGGCCCCCGCCAGTTCCGGCGCCAGGGTCACCAGGGCGATGTCGTCGGGCTGATCCCAGCCCGGTCCGCCGCTGAAGCCACCGATGCGCTCCTCCAGGGCTTCCAGGCTCGGGGCCGCCAGATGTTCGGCCGGGTGGGCGCCGCGTCGTTCGGGAGCCAGGAAGGGGCCCTCCAGATGGGCGCCCAGCAGCCGGCAGCGGCCCGGCCGGCGCTGGCGCCGCGCCTCTCCCAGGACCTCCAGGGCCTGACGCAGCGGAGCAACGCCGCAGGTGACCAGGGTGGGGCAGATCGCCTCGACCCCGTCACGCCAGAGCAGCTCGAGGAGCTGCTCCAGCAGGGGCAGATCGCCGGGGGTGAGTTCGGGGAAGGCCAGTCCCAGGCCGCCATTGATCTGCAGGTCGACGCCCATTGGACTGAGCCAGTCGCCGCCCCAGTCCTCGCCGGCGGCCCGGCTGCCCGTGGCCAGGGGCTCCAACGCGGCGATGCAACCGGAGTCATCGACACCGACCCGCCAGAGGCGGTTGCGGCCATGACCGCAGGAGCGTTCCAGCGGCAGGCGCACATTGGTCAGCCAGGGCACGGCAGTCGGGCATCAGGGGCTCAGGCCGAGAATGCCACCGCCATCGGGGCCGCAACAGCCCGGCGCTTTGGCAGCACCTGGATGGGCCCAGCTTTCCGCTGCCGCAGGACGGGGCGGCCGGGCGGTGGACAATGGGCCCTTCTGTGCCGCGCCGACCGTGCCCGAGAGCGACCCGTCCGCGCCATCGACCCCGCCGGTGGCCGAAGCGATGACCCGGGTCGCCGTGATCATGGGCAGCGATTCCGACCTGCCGACGATGGCGCCGGCGGTGGAGCTGCTGGAGAGCTTTGGCGTGGCCTGCGAGGTGCGGGTGCTGTCGGCTCACCGCACCCCCCTGGAGATGGTGGCGTTCGCCCGCGAGGCCGCGGCTCGGGGCCTGAAGGTGATCATCGCCGGTGCCGGCGGGGCCGCTCACCTGCCCGGCATGGTGGCCTCGCTCACGACGCTGCCGGTGATCGGTGTGCCGG
>CAYNGR010000022.1:0-27683 GCA_964396755.1 uncultured Cyanobium sp.
GAGGGTTAGTTCGCGGCCGCTCTGACGCGCCACCCAGCGTCCCAGGTTCTGATCGGGTGCGAACAGGATCGGCTGATCGGCAGGCAGCTGCTGCACCAGTTGCACGGCGTTGCTGCTGGTGCAGATCAGGTCGCTCTGGGCCTTCACCGCAGCCGAGCAGTTGATGTAGCTCACCACCGTGTGATCGGGATGGCGGGCCCGGAAGGCAGCGAAGGCCTCGGCTGGGCAGTCGTCGGCCAGGCTGCAGCCAGCGGCCAGATCAGGGACCAGAACGACCTTGCCGGGATTGAGGATCTTCGCCGTCTCGGCCATGAAATGCACGCCGCAGAAGACGATCACATCGGCGTCGGTGCTCGCCGCCTTGCGGGACAGCTCCAGGGAGTCGCCGATGAAGTCGGCGATGTCCTGGATCGCATCCTCCTGGTAGTAGTGCGCCAGGATCACGGCGTTGCGCCGCTGACGCAGCTCACGGATGGCCTGCGGCAGCAGCGCGGCCTCAGGGGCCTGCGGCGTGGTGCTGCCGTAGGCGGACGGCGCGGGCTCTGAGACGCTCGGACCCTGGGTGAAGACCAACCGCTCCCTCGCATCGGGCAGGATGAGGGCAGCCTAGGAAGCCGGCCGGCTTGAGCGATCTCCATCTCGCCATCGCCGGCGATCTCCACGATCAGTGGGATGCGTCGGACCACGAGCTGCTGGCGCGTCTCAGGCCTGACGCCCTGTTGCTCGTCGGCGACTTCAGTGACGGCGACAGCCGCATCCCCTTGCTGCTGGCCGGTCTGGATCTGCCGCTGGCCTGCGTCATCGGCAATCACGACACCGGCAAGGACGGAAGCGGTCGCCGCCTGCGCGAGCAGCTGAGCCTGCTGGGGGAGCGCCATTGCGGCTGGGGTCTGCGGGAGTTGAGGCCCCCGGGTCTGGCCGTGGTGGGTGCCAGGCCCGGCACCGCCGGCGGTGGATTTCATCTTTCCCGTGCCGTTCGCTCCGTCTACGGGCCCGTGAGCCAGCAGGAATCGGCCGATCGCATCACCAGGGCCGCCCTGTCGGCGGATCCGACTCTGCCTCTGGTCCTGCTCGCCCACACCGGTCCGACCGGCCTGGGCAGCGCCGCCGCCGATCCCTGCGGGCGGGACTGGAAGAACCCACCCTGTGACTGGGGGGATCGCGATCTGGCCCTGGCGATCACCCAGATCCGCCGGCGCCGGCCGCTGCCCCTGGTGGTGTTCGGTCACATGCATCACACCCTGCGTCACAACCGCGGCGAGCGTCTGAGCTTTCTGCGCGACGCGGAGGGCACCCTCTACCTCAACTGCGCCTGCGTGCCGCGCCACGGCACCGATCTGCAGGGGCGCCAGCTGCGGCATTTCAGTTGGGTCAGCCTGCGGGACGGCCGTCCTGTTCATGTCAGCCACCGTTGGTACGACCCGAGCGGTTCGCTGCTCTACCAGGAGGTGCTCTGGCACGAGCCGGCGGCGCAGGCTGAGTTGTCGTCGCCTCTGCTGACGACCCGCCGCTGACGTCGCGATGCTGATCTACGCCTGCATCAGCTCCCATGGGTTCGGACATGGCTCGCGCACGGCCGCTGTTCTGGCCGAGCTGGCGGCTCTTCGGCCCGACTGGCGTCTGGTGCTGTCCACGGCACTGCCCGAGCCTTTTCTGAAGCTGGCCTTCGGCAGCGTCCCGTTCGAGCGGCGCTGCCAGCGCTGGGATATCGGCATGGTGCAGGCCGATGCTCTGCAGGTGGATGCGGCGGCCACCCTGGTGGCGCTCGAGCAGCTCGACCGTGATCTCGACCAACGCCTGGCCGCTGAGGTGGCCTGGTTGCGTGAGCAGCGCCAGCCGCTGCTGGTGCTGGGTGATGTGCCTCCCCCGGCGGCGCGGATCGCGGCCCCGCTGGAGGCTCCGCTGGTGTGGCTGGCCAGTTTCGGCTGGGATGCCATCTATGAGCCCCTTGGGGGAGCACTGGCTGAACGGGCCCTGGCCTGCAGGGAGCTGTATGGCCGGGGTGATCTGCTGCTGCGCTGTCCCCTGTCCCTGCCGATGCCGTGGGGAGTGCCGCAGCGGCCTCTGGGCCTGACCTGCTCGCGGCCGCGCTTCGATCCGCAGCTGCTGGCCGCCCGTCTGCAGCTGCCCCGTGCCCGCGAGCGTTGCGTGCTGATCAGCTTCGGCGGTCTGGGCCTGGAGCTGGACCCCCGGCTGCTGGCGCGCTGGCCGGAGCATGTGTTCCTCGGGACCGACCCGGCCCTGGCCGCTGCGCCCAACGGCCGGCTGCTGCCGCCGGATGTTCGCCCTCTCGATGCCATCCCGCTGGTGTCACGTCTGATCACCAAGGCCGGCTACAGCAGTTTCTGCGAGGCCTTCAGCCAGGGGGTGGGCATCCACCTGGTGGAGCGCCGGGGCTTTGCGGAAGCGCCCGTGCTGGAGCAGGCCCTGCAGGATCACGGCCATCACCGCCTGTTGGGCTCTGAGCAGCTGCTGCGGGGCGACTGGCAGCTGGATCAGCCGCTGCTGCCTCCCCGGGTAGGTGCCCTGCCGGATGACGGCGCTTCAGTGGCCGCAAGGGCTCTGCTGGAATTGGCTGAGTCCTGATCGGGGCACTGATCAGGAGTTCCAATCTGATCGCAGAGAACGTTTCAATGTTCTGTGCAGTTGAAGCTCGGAACTCGCTTGGCGACTGTGATGCGAACTGCGCAAGTCGTTTCTGATACAAGTGGACGGTAATCCGATTGGCACAGTATCGATCACGTTTTCTGGGATCGATAGGCAAAGTGTCGTGAATTCGATTTTCACTCCTTTTTTCTTGCGGCGAGCGCTTCCGATGCGTCTCGCCCTTCTGCACTGTGAGCTGTTTTGTGCGGCGCCTCTGGCCCGCGGGCTCCGGTCAGGTCTCTGTCCCCCGCAACCGTTGTTTTGACCCGTCTTCCCTCCGCCCGCGTCGCCATCGCCCTGGCCGGCCTGTGCCTGAGTGCCTCCGCCGCCCCCGCCCTGGCCACCGAGAAGAGTGATCCCTGGGCCACCGTCCTCCCCGCTTCCGCCGGTCAGCAGCTGGCTGTTCTGCCCTCGCTCCCCCCGCCGGCTCCCCGCCTGTTCGCCGTCACCCCTGAGCGACAGGCCCTGCTCAACACCATCCGCTTCGCCGAAGGCACCTGGAAGAACGGTGAGCGGATCGGCTACCACGTCATGTTCGGCGGCAGCCTGACGCCGTCGCTGGACCGCCACCCCGATCGCGTCAACTACAGCGCCCGCTACGCCAGTGCCGCTGCGGGGGCCTACCAGTTCATGCCGTTCACCTGGAACATGGTCGTGCGCCATCTGGGCGTGCGCGACTTCCAGCCCGAGTCCCAGGACCAGGGAGCGCTCTTCCTGATCCAGCGCCGTGGTGCCCTGCATCTGGTCGACCGGGGTGAGTTCACCCCCGAGCTGGCCGCCCGTCTGGCGCCTGAGTGGGCTTCCTTCCCGACGCTCGCCGGCCAGAGCTTCTACGGTCAGCCCGTGAAGCGCTACGCCGAACTGCGCCGGTTCTACGAGCAGAACCTGGCTCAGCTTCGCCAGTCCACCGGTCCGATCTACGAAAACGTGGCCATTCAGCGCGTCTCCCGCTGCGCCGACGACAGCCTGATGTGCCGTCTCGACAGCATCGGCCCCAGGCCCCGCTCCACCGCCTCGGTGCCTGCTGTCCAGCTCGAGGCCAACTGAGCTCTCTGCAGCCAGCCGCTCACTGAAGCGTCCCAGTCGTCCATGACTCATGTCAGCCCCCTCCTGCAGGGGGCTTTTTGTTGTCTGGTGCTGTGTCCACGGGGGATCCGCTGGCGCAGCTGTGCAACCCCCTCGGTCATGGCTCGTGGCGCAGTGGTTCGTGACCGGCAGCTGCGTCTGCCCGTGACGCCGACCTGCATCTGTGGGCCCATCCCCGCCGCAGGACGGCCCTGCAGTCAGCTGCCTCAAGCCTCAGCCCGGCTCAGGCCGGCTCGCTGCGGCCCAGGCGAGGCAAGCTGCTGAGGCGGCAGCGCTGCCGACGCCCCTGGGTTGACGGACTCTGGGGGGTGGGGAGCCCCACCCGAGGGCTGTCGCCATGGCTGCGCCGCATCCGGCGACGCTTCAGCTGCCCTCCTTCTCCTTGAGCCGGCGCCCCAGCGTGACCTGGGCGATCAGATAGGCCCCCACCGCGCCGCCGATGAAGCCGAGGGCGTTGCGGATCAGTGGCAGCAGTTCCGGTGTGCGGGTGACGATCGGGGCGACGCCGAACACGCCGAACAGGATCAGCCACAGCGGCGAGAGCAGCAGCACCCAGCCCCATTCGACCCGTCGGCCGGGCTGGCGAGGAAAGCCGGCGAAGCCAGCGATCAGTCCGCCGAGAATCGAGGTGGACAGGGTGAGCAGCCACTGCTCCTGAGGCAGGCCGGGCACGACCTGGCAGCCGCCGATGTTGAGGCAGCCCTTGACCGCATGCAGCGAATCGAGCAAGGCGGCGTCCTGGCCGTGATCGCGCACATAGAACTGATTGCCGTAGCGCGTCTGCAGCTCCACCCAGAAGGTGCGCGGCATCAGGGCGAACAGCGCATCGCCGACATTGAAGTTCAGCAGGTTGCCTCCCCGCTCATCGGCGACCAGCAGCAGGCTGCGGTCGTCGAGGTTCCAGAACTCGCGCACCGCCAGGCCCGGAGTGCGGTCGTACTGGGTGAGCACCCGCAGCTTCCAGCCGCTGGTGTCCTCGAAGTCGCGCAGCTCGTTCTCGAGGGCCTGGCGCTGCCCGTCGGTCAGCAGCTTGGCCAGGTCGATCACCGGCGTGTCGTGATCGGGCAGCAGATCCGGGTTGTCGTAGGCCCAGGCCGGAGCCGCCAGCGGCGCCAGCAGCAGCAGCAGCACCAGGCTCAGGCCGAGCAGCCATCTCCTGAGCGGCAACCAGGGGCGGAGGGCGACGGCCGATCGGCTGGGCATGCTGAGACCACAGGGATGGGCATTCTCTCGCCTGCGATGCACCGATCGCTGGGCTGAGCGGCGCTGCCTGGCCGTGACTGCGGCAGCATGAGTCCGCCGCGGTTGCCGCCCAGTTGCCCGATCCGATCAACGTCTCGCCGCGCGCTGAACGCCTCTGCCCGCCATGGTTGGCCGAGCGCCTGCGCCGACACGGCGGCAGCGTGCCGTTCCGCACCTACATGGACTGGGTGCTGCACGATCCGGAGCACGGCGCCTACGCCAGCGGCCGTCTGCGCATCGGTCCCCAGGGGGACTTCAGCACCGCTCCCTCACTCAGTGACGACTTCGCTGCGCTGCTGGCACCACAGCTGGCGGACTGGCTGCAGCAACTGGGTCCCGGCCCCCTCGCCCTGGTCGAAACCGGTCCCGGGGAGGGCAGCCTGGCGGCGGATCTGGCGACGCGGCTGGCGGCTGGCTGGCCTGAGCTGGCGGCCCGCACCGAGCTGGTGCTGGTGGAGCCCAGCGGCGGCCTGGAGCAGCGCCAGCGCCAGCGGCTGGTGGACTGCCCCCTGCCGCTGCGCTGGTGCAGCTTTGAGGCGTTGGCTGAGCGACCGCCGCTTGGGGTGGTGCTGGCCCATGAGGTGCTCGACGCGCTGCCGGTGGAGCGGATCGTCTGGGACGGCCAGCAGTGGAGGCGGCAGCGGGTGGCCCTGCGGGAGCTGTGCGAGGCGTCGGCCGAGGCCACCGCGCCCAGCCACGACACGCCGCATCCGCCGCAACTGGAGCTGACCGCCGGCGAGCCGCTTGAAGCGTCTGAGCTGGAGCAGCTGCAGGCGCTGGGGCTGCTGGATCCAGGTCCCCAGCGTGGTGCCGGCTTCTGCACGGAGCTGCATCCCGGTCTGCATCCCTGGCTGGCGGCCTGCGGCGCGGCTCTCGAGCGCGGCGTGCTGCTGGTGATCGATTACGCCCTGGAGTCCTTCCGCTATTACGCCCCGCAGCGTTGCGCCGGCACGCTGATGGCCTACAGAGCCCAGCAGGCCAGCAGTGATCCGCTCGGCGATCCAGGCCACTGGGATCTCACCGCCCATCTCTGCCTCGAGAGCCTGGCGGCTGCCGCCCGCGACAGCGGATGGCAGCCGATCGGCAGCTGTCGTCAGGGCCAGGCCCTGCTCGCCCTCGGTCTGGCCCAGCGTCTGCATGGCCTGCAGGCGGACGCCTCGGTGCCGCTGGCGCAGTTGCTGTCACGCCGCGAAGCGCTGTTGCGACTGGTGGATCCCGCCGCCCTCGGCGATTTCCGCTGGGTGGCCCTGGGTCGCGGTCAGCCGCTGAGCGAGCCGCTGCCGCTGTTTCTGCGGGAGCCGGAACTCTGCTGAGTCCCTGCAGAGCCATCCTGTGGGAGCTGGTCGCTGCTCCGCCGTCCTGCGGCCCTGGCCTCAGTCCGCAAGGACCAGAGCGCTGAGTGCTTCCAGCAGCTCGGCCGACGCGTCAGCGGCAGCGCTCCAGAGCCGTCAGGATCGCAGCGCGCTCAATGTCGTCGCGGATCTGAACCGCGCCGATCGCCGTTGGCAGGACGAAGCGCACGCGCCCATCGCGCACCTTCTTGTCTCCCTGCAGGCAGGCCAGCACCGCCTCGGGATCGAGATCCGGCCAGAGCAGCGGTAACCCGGCAGCGGCGATCACAGCCCGCTGTCGCGTCTGGTCTTCCTGGCTCCACAGGCCCTGCACCAGGCTGAGTTCACCGGCGGCGACCATGCCGATGGCCACGGCCTCGCCATGCAGCCAGGTGCCGTAGCCACAGAGGGTCTCCACCACGTGTCCGAGGGTGTGCCCGTAGTTGAGGATCGCCCGCAGGCCACCTTCCCGCTCGTCGGCGGCGACCACCCTGGCCTTGGCGGCGGCGGAGCGTTCCAGCAGCGGCTGCAGCAGAGCCGAACCGACGGCCTCCTGGCTGGCCAACCCGCCGCCCGGATCCCGTTGCGCCGCCGTCGCCAGCGCATCGAACAACTCCGCATCGCCGATGACGCCGTACTTGATCACTTCGGCCATGCCGGCGCGGAACTCGCGCGTCGGCAGGGTGGTCAGCGTGGCCGGATCGATCAGCACCAGTCGCGGCTGATGGAAGGCGCCGATCAGGTTCTTGCCGCCGGGATGGTTGACGCCGGTCTTGCCGCCGATCGCCGCATCCACCATCGCCAGCAGCGTGGTGGGCACCTGCACCACGGCGATGCCGCGCAGCCAAGTGGCGGCGGCGAACCCCGCCATGTCGCCCACGACGCCTCCTCCCAGGGCAACGATCAACGAGCCTCGCTCCAGCCGCCGTTCGAAGCAGGCGTCATGAATCAGCCCCACCGTGGCGGGCGTCTTCTGATCCTCGCCGGCGTCGATCACCAGGGTGCTGGCATCAAAGCCGGCCGTCTGCAGGCTGGCCAGTGCCCGCTCGCCGTAGTGCTGCTGCACCACGGGGTTGGTCACCACCAGGACCTTGGTCCCGCTGCGGCAGCCCTGCCCCAGCAGGTGGGAACCCAGCTCGTCGAGGCCGCCGCGGCCGATCAGGATCGGATAGGGGTTGGCGCTCAGCGCCACGTCGATGCGGTGGACCGCTGGGGTGGTGGCAGTCATCGTGCGAAGTGGCGCGCCGCGTCCCGGCGCCAGAAGCTGGCCGGCAACGCTACGGCGCCCGCGGAGCCCGGATGGGCTGTCGCGGCGCCGCTCACAGGACGATGGACTCGAGGGGCACCGGCCCGTTATCGCTGAACTCGTCGGCGATGGCTGCAAAGCGATCCCGTTCATGCTGGAAGATCGTGATCACCACCGGGTCGAATTTGCGGCCGCACTGGTCCAGGATCAGTGAACAGGCCTGTTCGTGTGTCATCGGTAGCTTGTAACAGCGTTTGGAGATCAGGGCGTCGTAGACATCCGCCACGGCCATCAGCCTGGCCGACAACGGAATCGCCTCTCCGCTGAGACCATCGGGATAGCCACTGCCATCCCAGTTCTCATGGTGGTGGTGAGCGATTTCTCGCGCGAAGCGCAGGAAGCTGCTGGGCGTGTCCAGGCCCTGTTCGGCGGTGGCGATGATGCGGGCTCCCAGCTCACTGTGCTGCTTCATGATCTCAAATTCTTCGCTGGTCAGCTTGTCTGGTTTGAGCAGAATCCCATCTGGAATTCCAACCTTGCCGATGTCGTGCAGGGGCGCCGACTTGAACAGCAGGTCGATCGACATGGAATCCAGTTGATCGGCGTAGGGTGAACCTTGCTGCAGCCCTTCGGCGAGCACTTTCACATAGTTCTGCGTGCGCCGGATGTGCATGCCGGTCTCGTTGTCGCGCGTCTCCGCCAGGGAGGCCATCGCCATGATCGTGACGTCCTGGACACGCTGCACCTCCCGGGTGCTGCGCTCCACCTCCTCCCGCAAGGAGCGGTTGTGCGTCGCGAGCAGATCGTTGGCCTGCTTCAGCGACAGATGGGTGGCCACCCGCGCCAGCGTCAGCGCCGGTGAGATCGGTTTGGTGATGAAGTCGACGCAGCCGCACTGAAAGCCCTGCTCCTGATCATCGTCCTGGCTCATCGCGGTCAGGAAGATCACCGGGATCGGCGCCGTGCGCGGGTCGGCCTTGAGCCGACGGCAGGTCTCATAGCCATCGATCCCCGGCATCATGATGTCCAGCAGGATCAGATCCGGCTGAGGCTCCTTCAGGGCCAGCTGCAGGCAGGCTTCGCCATGGGTGGCCAGCTGCACCCGGTAGCGCTCGCGCAGCAGGCTGTTCATCAGCTGCAGATTTTCCGGGGTGTCGTCCACCACCAGCAGTGTCGGCTTCGGATGGCGGGGAAGGGAATCCTTCATGGCTCGAACTCGGAGGTGGAACGTTGATCAGCCGGGATGCGTCGCTGCAGTTCGGCCAGCGCCTCAGGGAAGGCGAAGCTCTGCAACAGCTGTGTCAGATGGGCGAAGCCTTCGCTGCCGAGCACCTGCATCAGGCAATCCTTGCGGGACTCGACCAGCTCCAACGCTTCGCCGTCGTTGCTGGCCAGAAATCCTTCCAGAGCCGCGACGGTCTCGAGCTGTTCGGGGCTGAGGCAGGCCTGGCTGGGTGCGACCACCGCGGCATCGAGAGTGGCAGCATCGCTGTCGCCGAAGGCTTGCCTCAGGCTGGAGAGCGTCCGCTCAAGCTGCGTGGCGAACTGGCTGCGCAGGGCATCAGGGCAGGCACTGCGCTTCAGTTCGGTCTCCAGACAGGCGGCTGCATCCGCCAGGGCCGTGGCCCCGAGGTTGGCCGCCACGCCCTTGACGGTGTGGACGATGTGAGCGGCCTCAGCAAGCCTGTCTGCCGCCAGGGCCTGATCCAGGCGTGGCAGGGCATCATTCTGGGTCTGCAGCAGACTCCGCAGCAGGCGTCGGTACAAGGAAACGTTGCCCGCCACCCGCCGCAGAGCGCCTGCCTGGTCGAAGCCCTCCAGGTCGGGCACGGCCTCCTGCGGGGAGGGCGTCCCACCGTCCCACCGAGTCGTCTCCATTCCTGGGGCCACGGGACTGAGCCCGTCGTGCCCGCGTCCGCGCCCGCTCCAGTCACGCAGGCGGGCGTACAGCAGGTTCGGATCGATCGGCTTGGTGATGTGGTCCTGCATGCCGAGCTCGAGGCAGCGGTCCCGCTCCTGCTGCATCGCATGGGCGGTCATCGCCAGGATCGGCAGCGTCTGCCAGCGGGACTGGCGGCGGATGTGGCGCACGCAGTCCCAGCCATCCATCTCGGGCATGTTGAGGTCCATCAGCACCAGGTCGCACGGCAGTGGTGTGGCATCGCCCGCGGGCGTGGCGGGGGGCTGCGACTCCAGCCAGGCCAGGGCTTCGAGGCCATTGGTGGCGGTGGCGACGTCCACGCCGACGATCGCGAGCAGTTCACAGGCGATCTGCTGGTTGATCGGGTTGTCCTCCACCAGCAGCACGCGCAGACCGCCCAGATCCCAGGCGTCGTCATCAGCGGAATCGCTGCTAGGAGATCTGCGGGCAGCAGGGGCCCTCTCGCCTGGGTTCAGGCCGGAACCGAACAGCTCCACCAGCGTGTCCATCAGCTCCGACGGGTGGACTGGCTTGCTGAGGACGGCATCGACCGCCATCGCCTCTTCCTGACGTGCCGCTTCGTCTCGGCCGTAGGCGGTGACCAGCACCATGCGGGGCTGCTCGAGCGCGGCGAGCGCGCGCACGCTTCGGGCCACCTCCAGCCCGTCGATGCCTGAGCCGAGCTGCCAGTCGAGCAGCAGCAGTCCGAAGGGCTCACCACGTTGCGCCGCCGCCTGAATCAGATCCAGCGCCGCTTCCCCGCATTGCGTGGTCGCGACCTCCACGGGCATGTGGGCGAGCAGTCCTGCCATCACCTCGCAAGCCACGGGGTTGTCATCGACGATCAGCACGCGCTGCTGGTTCAGGGCCGGGGGGAACACCGGGGCTGGCGTCGCCTGCCCCAGGCCGAAGCAGGCTCGGGCCAGGAAACAGGACCCTTCGCCCGGGCTGCTCGTCACCGAGATGCTGCCCCCCATCAGCTCCAGCAGGCGCTGACAGATGCTCAGACCCAGGCCGGTGCCGCCATAGCGGCGGGTTGTGGAGACATCCGCCTGGCTGAAGGCCTGGAACAGCCTGGCCATCTGGGCTTCCGTCATCCCGATGCCGGTGTCCTGCACCTCGAATTGCAGGCTCACCTGGCTGTCGCTGCGCTCATGCAGTGACACCCGCAGGGTGATCTGTCCCTGATCGGTGAATTTCGCGGCGTTCGAGAGCAGATTGACCAGCACCTGGCTGAGCCGCAGTGGATCGCCGCTCAGGCAGGAAGGAACCCTTTCGTCGACGCTGAACAGCAGCTCAACACCCTTGCTGAAGATCCTCTCGGCAACAAGATTGGCCACGTCACCAAGCACCTTGTCGAGACGGAAGTCGGTGTTTTCAAGACTGATTTTGCCCGCTTCGATCTTGGAGAAGTCGAGAATGTCATTGATGATCCCAAGCAGGTTTTCGCCGGCGGAGCGAATCTTCTCCAGGTAGTCGCGCTGGCGGTTGTCGAGATCGGTTCGCAGTGCCAGATGCGTCATGCCGATGATCGCATTCATGGGTGTGCGAAGTTCATGGCTCATCCGGGACAGGAACTCCCGCTTGGCCGCATTGGCCTCCTCGGTCTGGGCGGCTTTCAGCTTCAGTTCGTCAGCTGTGCTCCCCAGCAGCCACTCAGCGGCACGCTCCAGGCTGATCGCTGCTCTGGGTCGGTAGTGGCGTGACAGCAGAAACCCACTCAACTCGGGCACTGTCGATGCATGCGGCTCGCAGTTGAAGTGACGGCTCTGCTCACCGATGCGCTCAGCCAGGGTCGGCGTTGTCTGGCCATGCAGGCTGAGGTCGATCCGGTCATGATCGACGCGAAGGGTCAGCTGGATGTCGTCGCCGCTCGCGAGCGTCCGGTACAGGGTGGAAAATTCCGCCACCGCCAGCGCCCTCTCCGTCTCGCTGACCGCCAGAGCCTGCAGGGCGCCCTGCAGTTTGACCCTGGCGCTTCGGTAGGCCGAAGCTCCGATCACAGGGATCACCGCCGTGATCTGGTGCTCGTCATGCCTGAGCCTCGGCGATGTCATGGTCCCACCTGCTGCAGCTGCAGCAGCCCGCAGATGGCATCGTCGTTCGGCTTGCCGAAACGTTGCACCATCGCCTCAGCTTCGGCCTGGAGGTCGAGCGGCTGGTGGCGCCCTTGGTTGTGAAGACTGGTCAGCTGATGGCGTGCTGGAGTCGGGTCCAGTCCATCGCTGTAGAAGCCCACCAGTGTCCCTGCTGCGATCGGCCAGTGAGACACAGCCAGATGCCCAGGGAAGCGCCCACCCACCATGCCCCGCAGGCTGGGCACATGGTGGCTGTCGCTGTCGGTGTGGCAATGCACCTCGATGTTGCCCACTACGAGCGCATCCATCCACTGCTCCTGGGCATTGAGATCCGCCAGCGCCACAGCGGCCTGAGCCTCCCGGCCTTGTTCCTGGAGGCAGCGATTCAGATCCGCCATGCAGTCAGCCAGGCCCATCAGCGGAATGCTGCGTTTGCAGATCCACGCCAACTGTTGCTGCAGCGACTGCACGATCCGATGGGCATGGATGCCATGGCCAATGCCATCGGCGACCATCACCCGCAGGATGTTCCCGGCGCTCCTGCTTAGCCAGCCGTCACCGCAGGGAGGTTGATCGAAGCAGGGGCGTGTCGCAAAACCACAGCTGATCAGCATCCCTGTTCCTCCATCGTGATGGTCACG
The DNA here is from genome assembly GCA_964396755.1 of uncultured Cyanobium sp. Classification (GTDB taxonomy): domain Bacteria; phylum Cyanobacteriota; class Cyanobacteriia; order PCC-6307; family Cyanobiaceae; genus Cyanobium. Next base: position 12,192 of record CAYNGR010000022.1, read on the forward strand.
ATCGTGCCGGAGCCGGGAATGGAGAGGATCTGAAAGTCGTCAACCATCCGCTTGACGCCAGGCAGACCAAGACCAAGGGTGCCGGTGGTGCTGTAGTGATCCTGGAGCGCAGCTTCGATGTCTGCAATGCCGGGGCCGTTGTCACGTGCCTGCAATGTCAGCCTACGCTGGCCGTTCCTGTTGTCCAGCTCAAGCAGCAGGTCGCCTCCGCTTCGCTGGGCATACTTGATGATGTTGTGCGCCAGTTCACTCACTGCAGTTCCCAGCCGATCGACGCGCCAGCGGGAGAGGCCAAGGGACCTTGCCCGCGCCTGGGTGGCAACGACCGCGATCGCAATATCGCTCTCATTCCTGATCACAAAGCGCTCCATCATCTCTGCAACAGAGAGGCGGTGACGTCGTCGAGATCCGAGCCGATCACTTCGCGCTGGAAGTCCAATTGAGCACTGACGATCACGGCTGCCAGGCCGGGGTTGATGCCGCAGAGTCCGATGCGGCCACCGAGCAACTTGATGGCTGTGAAGACAGCCTGTAGATGGCTCAGGTCCTGAGGATCAGTGGTCATGACTTCACTGAAATTGAAGATCACGCCTTGCAGGTGACGATTGTCGCTGAGCATGGCCAACAGGCGCGACTCCAGGCTGTTGATCTCGGCATCGTCAAAGTTGTCCATCAAGTGTGCGACGACAAACTGACTGACGCTGCTCAGTGGGACCTGGCTGCTGGCATTGATGGTGGCGTCGTTCATCGACCCTTCTTGGCGCGGCGAGCGTCTTTGATGCTGAGGCCGCGATTTTCAAATGCGGAACTCAAGGCATCCATCATGGTGGAGGTTGTGTTGATGTCATCAATCTCGATGCCCAATTGCACGATCGTCTTGGAAATTGAAGGGGAGATTCCAGAGATTGTGGAGCGGCAGCCCATCAGGGCGGTGGCTTTGGTGATGCTGATCAGATAGTTGGCTACAGCAGTGTCTACGACGCCGACGCCGCTGATGTCGAGGATGAATTCTTTCGCCTTGGACGTCTTGATGCATTCGAGCACGGCGTTCATGATGTCTTCTGAGCGCTTGCTGTCGACAATTCCGACGATTGGGAGCAACAGAATTCCATCCCAGATTTCTGTGACAGGGGTGGACATTGCCATCACCGCCTGGCTCTGTTCGTTGAGAAGAGCGTCGCGTTTGTCGACAAACGATTGGCAGATCAGACCCGCATCCATGTGAAGGATGTTGGCAATCAATTGATTGTGCTCCAGGCTGATCGCGCTGGATTTGAAGAGTGTCTTGTTCAGTTTCGACAGCTCTTCGTAAATCATGCTGGCTCCGGCCATGTAAAACATCACCGGCAGGCCGATCTTGGCATGAATTTCGCCGATGCGTCGGCGATCCTGGACATAATCCTCATCGACGCTGGCGTCCATCAGCCGCTCCCAGTAGGCGATCTGCATGGTCTGCACGTGTTGCAGCAGAGACTCGCTATGGAAAAAGGCCATCATGTCCGGGTGCCTGGCCATCCAGACATAGAACCGGTCGATGACCTCCCTGATCTCGGGCATCAGCCGATCCGCGGACCCGCGAATCGTTTCAAGATGAGCTGGCTGGATGTTGTACATCGCCAGTAGTTCTTGAGCAGAAGGGCGGCTCTGGGAGCTGATTCTTGGAATGCTCGAGGCCATCTCTTCCGAATTTGGTGAGCCAAATGTAGTCCGATCTCTCTTGGTTGTCCTGTGCGTTGAGCTCCAGCCAGACAGTTGTCATCTTTTGTCATTCCCATCGGGTCGAAGGGCCTGGGCTGGTGTTGTCGTGCTACGGCGTGTCCGGGAGACTCGCCTGCGCAGTCGTGATTGATGGCAACCCGGTTGCGGGCCTCCAGGCCACCCGTGTGGCGTCCGCCCTGGGCTTGCTGCGCTCCCTCTGCCGGCGCGTCGATCGGCTGTCTGAGCGGTTGTCTGAGCGGTTGCCGTGGTTGACGCCGCCTGGGCCGCGTGGCGCACGGCACGTCCCGCTGGCTTCTCAATGGCCTCCCCCCGCCGATGCGCCGGGGCACCGCGGCTGCAAGCAACTGGGCTCAGCGGGTGCCCCGGGGCTCAGCCGAAGGTGCTGCCGTTCCAGCCCCACAGCCGTGCCGGAGCATCCTCGAACTGGATGTAGGTGCGTTCCGCCTCAACCCCCAGATGCCGCTTGAGCAGCTCACACAGCAGCGTGCTCAGCCGTCTGGGCTGGTCGCCGTCAAGGCCTCCGATGCTTTTCACCTCCACATAGGCGCTCGGTGCTCCATCGCCTGCGAAGGTCATCGGCACGGCGGTGTGCAGGAGTGTCATCACGTAGCGCTCCGGCTTGCCCAGGCGGCTGGCCAGCTCGCGGGAGATCTCGCGCAGCAGCGGCTGCGCATCATCCGGGGCCGGGGCGGAGGTCTGGATGTGGATCAGCGGCATCACCGGAGAGATCGCTGCTCGCCATCCTGCAGGAGCAGCGCGGCCTGGTGCCCTCCGGGGCGACTCCTCTGGCGTGGACCAGCTCTGATCCGGCGGCTGGCGGCTTCCCTGCCGCGAGACGCCTGACGGTTTGGCAGTGCCGTGTCCACCTGTGCCGTGTCTCCGCTCCCCTGGTCTGGCGCCTGGGGTCGATCCCGGGCGGTGCGGTTGGCTCCGGCCTGCGTGTCGGGCTCGATGCAGCTCCCCGGCGTCGCTCTGGCCTAGGCGGATCGCTTCGAGCGTCCACGAGCCACTGCGTTCGCTCAGCCCGCCGAGCTGCCCAGCGCCTCCAGCAGCGACGTGCCATAGCGCTCCAGTTTGGCCTGGCCCACCCCCGCCAGCTCCGCCAGGGCGGCGAGGCTGGATGGCTCGCGCCGGGCGATCTCCATCAGTGTGCGGTCGTGGAAGACGACGTAGGGCGGCACCCCCTGGCTGCGCGCCTGCTCGAGCCGCCAGCGCCGCAGGGTCTCGAAGCGCTGCTGGGCCTCCGGATCCAGCTCCTGCAGCGGCGCTGCTGCGGCCCGTTCGCCCGCCCCGGCTCGCCTGCGTTCCTGCGCCGCCGGGGGCAGGCGCAGCTCGAGGCGCGTCTCGCCGCGCAGCAGCGGCCGCACCAGGCTGTCGGGGCCGAAGCTGAGGCCGCCGCGACGCTCCGGGTCGCTGACCAGGATTCCCTGGGAGACCAGCTGGCGGAACAGCGAGCGCCACTGACCCCTATCGAGTTCCGTGCCGATGCCGTGGACGCTGAGGCTGCTGTGCCCCAGTTCGCGGATCCGGGCGGTGTCGGCTCCCAGCAGCACATCCACCAGGTGGGCGGCGCCGAAGCGCGAGCCGGTGCGGTAGACGGCCGACAGGGCCTTCTGTGCCATCACCGTGCAGTCGCTGCGCTGCTGCGGTTCGAGGCAGCCATCGCAGTTGCCGCAGTCCTGCTCGAGTGTCTCGCCGAAGTGGCGCAGCAGCACGCGGCGGCGGCAGCCGCTGGCCTCGCTGAAGCCGATCAGGGCATCGAGCTTGGCGTGCTCGATCCGCTTCTGTTCGTCGCCGGCCTCCGAGTCGTCGATGAAACGGCGCAGCTGCGGCACGTCGCCGCTGCCATGCACCATCCAGGCCACAGCCGGCAGCCCGTCACGGCCGGCGCGGCCGGTCTCCTGGTAGTAAGCCTCCAGGCTCTTGGGCAGATCGACGTGCGCCACGAAGCGCACATCCGGCTTGTCGATGCCCATCCCGAAGGCGATGGTGGCCACGACGATCACGCCGCTTTCGTTGCGGAAGCGCAGCAGGGCCGCGCTGCGGGCCTCGGCAGGCAGACCGGCGTGGTACGCCACCGCGTCGAAGCCGGCCGCCTTCAGGTCGGCGGCGAAGCGGTCCACCCGGCTGCGGGAGCGGGCGTAGACGATGCCGGCCTCGCCGCGCCGCTCCGTCAGAAAGGCCAGCAGCTGACTGCGGGCCTCCTCCTTGTCGCGCAGCAGGTAGCGGATGTTGGGCCGATCGAAGCTGGCCAGGAACACCCGGCCGTCCTGCAGCCGCAGCCGCTCCTGGATCTCGCTGCGGGTGCGCGGATCGGCCGTGGCCGTGAGCGCGATGCGGGGAATGGCGGCGAAGCGCTCGGCCAGCACCGCCAGCTGCAGATATTCGGGCCGGAAGTCGTGGCCCCATTGCGACACGCAGTGGGCTTCATCGATGGCGAACAGAGCCAGCGGCAGCGCCGCCAGCCGATCGAGGAAGCCGGGGCTGAGCAGTCGTTCCGGCGACACGTACAGCAGCTCCAGCGTGCCGGCCTCCAGGGCCTGCCACACCGCCGCCGCCTCGCCGGCCTCCAGGGCCGAGTGCAGGGCGGCCGCCTTGACGCCCGCCTGGCGCAGGCCCTCCACCTGGTCCTGCATCAGGGCGATCAACGGCGAGATCACCACGCCGACGCCGCTGCGGCACAGCGCCGGGATCTGATAACAGAGCGATTTGCCACCACCGGTGGGCATCAGCACCAATGCCGAGCCGCCTGCCACCATGTGATCCACGATTGCGGCCTGGGGACCGCGGAAGGCGTCGTAGCCGAACACCCGCCGCAGCACCTCGGCCGGTTCGGCGGGACTGGTGGCGGGGAGGCCGGATGACATGGCGGGGGAGGCGATGGCTGGACTTCGTGGCGCGGGGCTCCGCATCCATGGTTCCACCACTTGGCTCAGCCGCTGCCGGCAGAAGGGCTCTGACGGCATGCGCCGTGTAGTACGGCTGGCACCGACAACACCAGCGTCAGATGCGGACACTTCGACCGCCTGGGGCCTGCGGCACGCCTGTTGCGTGCTGAAGAAGCGATCCGTTTGGTCGGCGGCCGGCGCTCGCTGAGGGGCGCTGCCCGGCGCTCGGGCGACATCGGCCAGGATGCCCAGGCTTGACGTTGCGCCCGTGGCCATCTCCCCAGAGCGATCCGCCGCTTCCGCCGCCCGGCCGGCGTCGCCGCCGGGAGCCGGGCTCACAGCCTGGGCGTTTCTCGCCCCGGCCTTGCTGCTGCTGGGGATTTCGGTGCTGATTCCGGCCTTGCTGGCCCTGTTGATGAGTTTCAGCCGCAGCGGGCTCGACGTCAGTGAGCCGCTGCAGTTCGTGGGCCTCGCCAACTTTCGGCGCCTGCTCAGCGATCCGATGCTGCAGCGTGTCGCTGTCACCACCTTCCTTTACCTAATCGCGGTGGTGCCACCGATCGTGCTGGGCTCCCTGGCACTGGCGGTGCTGGTCAACCGCTCGCTGCCGGGCATCCACTGGTTCCGCGCCGCGTTCTACACGCCGGTCCTGGTGTCGCTGGTGGTGGCGGCGATCGCCTTCCGCTGGCTGTATGCCGAGAACGGCCTGGTGAACGGCTGGCTGGCGGCTCTGCTCGGCACGCGCTTTGAGCCGATCGGCTTTCTCACCTCACCCGTGCTGGCGCTGCCCTCCGTGATGCTCGTCACCCTCTGGAAGGGGCTGGGGTACTACATGGTGATCTTTCTGGCGGGTCTGCAGGGCATCTCGCCTGAGCTCTACGAGGCGGCGGCTCTCGACGGCAGCGAGGGCTGGCGCAGCCACCGCGACATCACCCTGCCGCTGCTGCGGCCCTACATCACGCTGGTGGCGGTGATCTCGGCGATCGGTGCCACCAAGGTGTTTGAGGAGGTCTATCTGATGACCCAGGGTGGGCCGGCCGACGCCACCCGCACGATCGTCTACTACGTCTATGACCAGGCCTTCTCGGAGCTCGAGATCAGCTACGCCTGCACGGTGGGTCTGGCCCTGTTCCTGGTGGTGCTGCTGCTCAGCCTGGTGCGCTATCTGTTTGCCGGCGACCGCGGCCTCACCTGAGCCACCCCGCCGATCCCTGCATTACCCCCCGGTCGCGGGGTGCGAGGGTGGGCGTCGCCGTTCCCGCCTCCACCGGGCCCGCGAGGTGCCGTTGAATCCTGTCGGCCATGACCGTCTCCCCCGATCTTTCGTCTGCCCCCCTGCGCTCGATGGGCATCGTCGGTGGCGGCCAGCTCGCCTGGATGCTCGCTGACGCCGCCGCAGCCCTTGAGGTCGATCTGCACGTGCAGACCCCAAACGGGGACGATCCCGCCACGCGCCGCGCCAGTTCCGTGGTGCAGGCCCCTGTCGATGACGTGGCGGCCACGCGGCTGCTGGCCGAGCGCTGCGCTGCCGTCAGCTTCGAGAACGAGTGGATCCCGTTGCAGGCCCTGCAGGCGCTGGCCGCCGATGGCATCGACTTCGTGCCCTCCCTGCAGTCTCTCGAGCCGCTGGTGGACAAGCGCCGTCAGCGGCAGCTGCTCGACGATCTCCACCTGCCGTCCCTGCGGTGGTGTTCGCTGCAGGCGACGCTGCAACCGCCAGACCCGCCCCAGCGGGGGGATGGGGTGTCTGCAGGCGGTGAGTCCGAGAGTCCCGGCGGCCAGTGGTCCGTGGCGGCGTCGGCTGACGCCGCGGGAGAGCCATCGGCGCCTGAGCCACGCTTGCCCGATGGCTTCACCTTTCCGGTGATGGCCAAGGCGATCAGCGGCGGCTACGACGGCAAGGGCACCCGCCTGCTGCATGGCCAGGCCGATCTCGAAGCCCTGCTGGCCGAGGTGGAACCCGGCGGCTGGATTCTCGAGGAGCTGGTGCGCTTCGAGCAGGAGCTGGCGCTGGTGGCCTGCCGCGATCGCCAGGGGCGGCTGGAGCTCTTCCCGCTGGTTCAGACCCATCAGCACCGTCAGGTGTGTGACTGGGTGCTGTTCCCGGCCGAGGTGGATCACGCCGTCGAGGTCTTCGCCCGCAACGTGGCGGCCTCGCTGGTCACCGCCCTCGACTACGTGGGGGTGCTGTCAATCGAGTTCTTCTATGGACCGGGCGGCCTGCAGATCAACGAGCTGGCTCCCCGAACCCACAACTCCGGTCACTACACGATCGAGGCCTGCCCGACCAGCCAGTTTGAGCAGCAGGTGCGCATCGTCACAGGGCTGCCGATGGGCTCGACCCAGCCGAGGCTGGCGGGCGCGCTGATGGTCAACCTGCTGGGCGGTGCCCGCAGCGAGGCGCCCGACGAGCTGGAGCGGCGGCTCGAGCGGTTGCGGCAGCTGCCCGGAGCCCAGCTGCACTGGTACGGCAAGAGCAGCCAACGGCCAGGCCGCAAGCTGGGTCATCTCACCCTCGCGCTGCAGTCCGGCAGCGCTGAGGAGCGGCGCCATGAGTGCCGTCAGCGTCTGGAGGAGGTGCGCGCCATCTGGCCGCGCTTCGACAGCCAGGTTGCCCCGCCAGCCGCCTAGGATCTCCCCGGACTGCTGTGTTGGTGACTGCCTTTCACAGTTTTCTGATCTGACTCCCTTTTCGACTTGGGGGGTCTTCAGCGTCAGCGACGTAAACCGGCCTCGTAGCCGGAAACGAAGCCTCGCCCTTGACCCCCCTTCTGGTTCCACCAGGTCGAACACTGGGGCAAGACGGCACAGCGGTCCACCCCTTTCCTCGATGCCATCCGGCCCCGCTGCAGTCCTCCGCCCTGCAGCCCCGGCCCGCCACGTCGGCGGCTCCACATCACTGCGGCCGTCCGGGCCTGGTCGCCCGCGGGCCGGGGACTCCCTGCTGATCAGCCGCCCGGAGCAGGGCGCCACGGCTGATTAACTTGCGCCCAGCGCATTCATCCCATGGCTGAGAGCTTCCAGGAGGCCTTCGCGTCGCTGCTGCAGCGGGCACCCTCGCCGCTGTTCCCCAAAGCCAGGCAGCTCTACCTGCGCAAGTACTGCCTTGAGGGGGCCGAGGCCGGCCCGTTGCGCACCTTCCTGCTGGAGGAGGAGATTGGCGAGCGCGACGGTGGTCTGCTGTTGACCGTGCGCGCCCGTCGTTTCGCGCTGGTGCACTGGCAGGGGCCGCAGCTTGAGGCGCAGGCCTACCGCACCTATCTGCAGGAGCGCTGGCAGATCGAGCCGGAGCAGCTGCAGCCGGTGCATGACACCCTCTGGTTCCGCCAGGGTGGTGCCTGGGCCTGGTTCCGGGCCGAGGCCGTCTACGCACGCGATTTCTCGGCCTCCTGAGCGTCTGACCACGCCCGTCCCAGGCGGCAGCCATGCCTGCCAGGCATGGGGCGGCAGCCATCGTCGCCTTGCCAGAAGACAATCTGAAGTTCTGGGAACCCTGTGTGGTCCTGAGTCGACAGGATTCATAGGCTTGCGCTGGTTTTTTGTGCCTGAAGGCTGCGATGACTCCCGTACCCTGCGAGGCGATTCGACTGATCCAGGAATTTGAGGGGTGTGCACGCTTCGATTCCAGCGACGGCCTGATTCATGCCTACCCCGATCCGCACAGTGGCGATGAGCCGCACACGATCGGCTGGGGGACGACGGTCTATCCCGATGGACGCAAGGTGCGGCTTGGTGACACGATCACCACTGAAGATGCCGATCGCTTCTTCGTCACCACATTGCAGCAGAGCTATTGGGAGCCGATCGCTGAGCGCATCCCGTTCTGGTCGGAGATGAATGATTCGATGCGGGCTGCTCTGTGCAGTTTCGCCTACAACCTCGGCGCTGGTTTCTACGGCTCCGACGGCTTCAACACCATCTCTGCCTGCCTGCGTGAGCGGCGCTGGCAGGATGTGCCAACAGCTCTGATGCTCTACGTCAATCCCGGCAGCAGCGTCGAGCAGGGGCTGCGCCGGCGTCGCGATGCCGAGGGCGAACTCTGGCGCACCGGTTTCAGTCAGCTCTCTGGCCCGTCTCCGGCGCAACGCCCGATCGTCCTAGAGGCTGTCACCGAAACCTTCCTCAAGAAGGAGAAGCTCGATTCCTCCCAGCTGGCGCCCCATCAGCTGATCCCAATCGAGACCGGCAAACAGTGGAAGATCGAGCAGCGCCTCGAGACGGACGGCAACTCCCAGAAGGTTCAGCTCGCCTACGGTGCAGGTCAGTGGTGGATCTACCTGCCCCATTGGAAGGAGGCGGGCGACACGCAAGATTCGGCGGCGACGTCAGCGCCCGGCCCGGCCGCGACGGTGGCGATCCCCGGCGGGACGGATCTGCCGGTTCCCTACCTGAGCCAGCTCGATAATCGCCTCAATCCTTACGGCAGCTGCAACGTCACCTGCGTGGCGATGTGTCTGTACTACCTGGGCTACCCCCGCCAAAGCGGCACCCAGCTGGAGGATGGTCTCTACAAGACGCTTGAGGACCTCGGCCGCAGCCGGCATGACCCCTATGACCTGCAGTTTCTGATCAACAGCCTGCCCGGCTACAAGGACGTGTTCCGAGTGGATGGCGGCTTCCGGGACATCCGCAGTTCCCTCGATGCCGGCAATCCTGTGATCGTGCATGGTTACTTCACCAGCTCGGGACACATCATCGTGATTCGTGGATATGACGAGAAGGGCTTCATCGTCAATGATCCCTATGGCGAGTGGTTCAGCAGCGGCTATGACAATTCCCGTTCCGGCGAAGCGCTGCACTACTCCTATGGGCTGATCGCCCGCACCTGCTCACCGGAAAGTCAGGCGGATCCCCGCAACATTTGGTACCACACGGTGTTCAGGGTCTGACCCGGGCCGCCTGCAGCGAGTCCGGCTGGATCGGCGCCAGCACCGTGCTGCTGGCGCGCACCGTGCACACGGCTGGCCGGCCCCGCTCCCGCAGACGGGCGTCTGCGGCGATGTCGCGTGGCTGGACGGTCAGGCGCAGGTAGGCCTTGCCCTGGATCAACATCGGTTCAAGCTGGCGATCAGGCTGGTCCAGCTCGACCACCGATCCGTAACGCAGGCTGATCCAGGGTCGCCAGCGCTGATCGCGGCAGATCAGTCCCCGCGGGTCGCGATCCACCACCAGCCAGAACCGTTGCGGGCTGCTCCCCCGCGGGCCGGCGACCCGGATCGTCGTGAATTCGCCCTGCTCATCGGGCCGCACCACATCGGCGATCTGGGCATGGGCCTGAGGCCACAGCAGCAGCGCCAGTGACGCCAGGGCGGCGCCGGCCTGCCGCCAGCGGCTCGGGCGCGGATGGCGGCGGTCGAGGTGCCTCATGGCAGCTTGCGGAGGTTCCGCGCTCAGGCCTTAACCGTATCGATCGGTTGGGATCGATTGGTCGGGCCGCCATCATCAAGCTGGCCTGGCTGCTGCCTGCCAGCCCCTGCGTCTCGCTGATCTTGGTGTGCAGAGCTCGGAGCCCAGCACCCCCGCGCTTGCCGGAGTGGCTCAGGCTTCGGCCAGCAGTTGATCGAGGGTCAGCTGCAGCTGCTCACGCGGAAGCACGGTCACGACGAACACCTCCTGGGCGCTGCCGCCGCGCCGGGCCACCAGCTTGTGCCCCCCGGTAATCGGTGTGGACACGCGTAGCCGCAGGCCGGCGCAGCGTCCCCGCACCCGGCTGATCACCGCCGGCGTCACCGTGTCGACGCCTGGCTGCTGCGCCAGTCGCCGCAGCAGCGGAATCAGTCCCTCCAGGTAGGTGCTGTGGGTGATCACCAGACGGCCCATGGCGTGACGCGGAATGCAAGCGATGTGCCTGCCGCTCAGTCTCGCTCCAGCGGTGCCATGGTCAGCCCCTCGGCGCCCAGCAGCTGGTGGTAGAGCTCGGCCTGCTCCTGGGGTCCGCGCCAGACCACTGCCGAGCCCTCGCCATCGATGCGGTGGGCGAGCTCCCAGGCCCGGTCCGGCTGCATGCCGGGCAGATGCCGGACCAGGCACTCGACCACGTGCTGAAAGGTGTTGACGTTGTCGTCCAGCACGATCACCCGGTAATTGGGATAGGGCTGGCGCAGCCGCTGGCGTTCCTGCACAGCGCTGGGGCTGCTCGAACTGGCCATGGCGGACAGGCCGCTGGGCCGGCGGTCGGCCGCAGACGGTGTGCTCCTGCGGCTCAGACACGCTTCTGGCAGGTTGCAGTCCATGGCATGCCCCACGGGTGGCCCTGCCAGCCTAGGTATCATCAGCCGGTGTTTCTCCGCAGGGCATCTGCGGTGTCGCTCCGATGTTGATCACCCTTGGCTGGGCAGCTCTGGCCTCCATCTTCTCCTTCTCGATCGCCATGGTTGTCTGGGGCCGCAACGGTGACAACACCCTGGGGTTCTGAGTTCAGCTTTTCAGCCACCACGCTGCTTGCCGGCGTGGCCCTGCTGCTGCTGGTCTTCGTCAGCGGCGGCGTCATCTACCTCTCCAGCATCGAATGGCGGGATCGCCGGCGCCGTCAGGCGACCTCGGCCGGCAACCGCCGCTGAGCCTCTGCCCAGAATCCTGGCAACAGGCGTCCGATCTGCTGGTCGCCCCGCCGCCAGCGGCAGCCGCCGATCCCTATCGGCAGCTGCCGCTGGTTGAGCTGCTGGATCGGCTCCAGGCAGCCCATGCCTCACTGGCTGTCAGCTGCACCCCGGCAGCGTCCGCTCAGACAGCTGGCGTCGCCGATTCGGCTCTGCCGGGCCTGGCCCTGACGCTGCTGCAGCGCAGCTGGACGCCTGGAGAGCGGGAGACCATCCGTTCGGCAGCCGACGCCCTGCGCCAGCGACTGGTGGGCGAAACGGTCACGTATGTGATCAACCGGAATCTCAACAGCAGCAACATCTGCACGTTGCGCTGCGGCTTCTGCGCCTTCCGGCGAGATGAAAACCAACCTGGCGCCTACCGACTGAGCCTTGACGTGCTCTCCGATCGGGCGGCCGAGGCCCGTCAGCTGGGGGCCAGTGAGCTGTGCCTGCAGGCCTCCCTCGACCCCCAGGCCCACTGGCAGGGCAGTCACCTGGCCTGGGCCGAGCGGTTGCTGCGGCGTCTGGCTGAGGCGGCACCAGGACTGCATCTGCATGCCTTCTCCCCCCAGGAGCTGCTGTTCATTGCCCAGTCCGATGGGCTACCTCTCGATCAGGTGCTCAGCCGTCTGCACCAGGCCGGTCTCGGCTCGGTGCCCGGCACAGCCGCTGAGGTGCTCAGCGAGCGCATCCGCCGCGTCATCTGCCCGGAGAAGCTCTCCGCCCGTGCCTGGGTGACGGTGATGTTGCAGCTGCAGCGGCAGGGGATTCCGGCCACCAGCACCCTGATGGCCGGCCATGTCGAGCAGCCTGCCGATCTGGCGGCCCATCTGCTGACCCTCGTCGCCCTGCAGCGCTGCGCATGGCAGCATCAAAGGCGCGGCTTCAGCGAATTCGTGCTGCTTCCCTTCATCGGCGCCTTCGCGCCACCGCCGCTGCGTCAACGGGTCGGCCGGGATCAGCCCGACACCGAGGCGATGCTGCTGCTCACGGCCCAGGCCAGGCTGCTGCTGGGCCCCTGGTTCGAGCATCACCAGCCGAGCTGGGTCAAGCTCACCCTCCCCCAGGCGGTCGAGGCGCTGCGCTGGGGCTGCGACGACATCGGCGGCACGCTGATGGAGGAGCACATCACCAGCATGGCCGGCGCGACCGGCGGCACGGGTCAGAGTGCGGAGACGCTGCGCCGGGCCGTGCGTGCGATCGGCAGGCCGCTGCGCCAGCGCACCACCCTCTATGGCGTGCCTGAGCGTTCCGTCGCGGCGGCTGTCGTGGAGCCCTGCAGCGCAGGCGTCGCCCGCTCATGAGCGACCGTCCCGATTCATCCTCCCGGCCCCGCTCTGCCGGCGGCCTGCTTGGCCGGGCCCGCCACCTGGGTCTGCGTCTGCCTCGGCTCGGCCGAGACCTGCGGGGTCCATACCCGCTTCGGCCGAACCTGCCGCGTCCGAGCCTGTCGCGGCTGCCGCTGCCGCTCACTTCGCTGACGCTCCTGGTGCTGCTGCTGCTGCCGGCGGTGCAGCTGCTGCGCATGCCCAGGCCCCGCGCCGTCGGTCTCGAGCAGCTGCTCAGCGAGGCCAGTCTGCTGCAGAGTTTCCCGCCCACCCCCGACCGGCCGGTGCCGGCGCTTTGGCGCCAGCGCCTGGGTGACGCGCAGGCCGAGGCCCTGTGGCGGCGTCAGCGCGGTCCCTGGTGGCAGTTCTGGGGCGACCACACCGACGCGGCACCGTTGTTCGCCTTCTCCGCCTCTGCCCTGCCCGGTGGCCCCTCGGCGCCGCTGCCGGCCAACGGCCTGCGCGTCGGGAACCTGGTGGTCGTGGCCGCCGATCCGCTGTCGCGGCAGTTGTTGCGCGACCGGTTGCTGCCCCAGCAGCGCCTCAGCCGCGGACTCAACCGTCGCTGTCTCGAGCGCCTGCGCCAGGACCAGGCGGTGCTCTGGAACAGCACCGGTCTGGGCGTGATCACAGGACCGCTGGCGCCGCTGCTGCAACGTCTGTCGCGCGGGTGTCTGAGCTTCTCCCTGGCTGGCGGCGGCCTGATCTGGCAGGGCGAGGCCGCCGACAGCGAGGGCCTGCTCACCGAGCTGCCGACCGGACGTGACGGATCGATGCAGGCTCTGCCGCCACTCCCGGCCGACCGGCTGCTGGAGCTTGAGGGCGGCGCGACCGATCTGTTGCTGCAGGGCCTGCTGTCACGCCCCTTGATCCGCGATCCCCTGGCCCGTCGCTACGGGCTCGATGCCTCCCGGCTGTCGCTGCTGCGGCGCACCCCCTTCCGCCTGCAGCTCAGGCCGCTGCCGAAGGGGCCCTTCCAGGCCTCGCTGGAGCTGCAGTTGCCGGTGGGCCGCGACAGGCGCGCCTGGCAGCCGCTGCTGGAGCAGCTCAGCCGCAGCCTGGTTCAACAGGGCCTCACCCCCATCGGCGACAGCCGCGCCGGCGATGATCAGCGGCGGCGGACGCCGGCAGCATCGGAGCCGGCTGCTGCCACTCCTGGCCAGCCTTCGGCTCCGGCCCCTGAGCCCTCCACCACCGCTGCGACAGTCGTCCCGGCGACCGCCTCTGATGCCGGCGCCACCTGGAAGCGCGCCGATGGCGTGGTCGTCGGTGGGTGGCGTTGGATCAGGACAGCACAGGCTGATGCCCAGCTGCTGTTTTTCCTTGGTCCGGTGCCGGCAGGTCCGCTGCTGCCGATCGCCGGGGCTGGCAACCCATTGCCCGCCCCGGGGGCTCTGAGGTTGCGCAGCCGCCCGGATGCCCTGCAGAGCCTCGGACTGCTGCCGCCCAATGTGCCGGAGCTGGTGCGTCGTTCCGATCAGCTTTGGATGGTGGCTGAGGCGCCGAGCGGGACCGACCCGCAGACCCCGTTCAGCCTTCTGTCGGGGGGGCTGCGGGTTCGGCGTTGACCTCGGTGCTGACCGCCGCATCCGCACCGCTGGCCTGGCGTTCGCGCCGGCGCCGCTCGGCTGCCACCGTCTCCTCCATCAGCTCGACGGCCTGAGCCATCTTCTCCAGATTGGTGGTGTAGAGGCTGAGATCCTTGTCGAGGCGTTCGCGCAGCAGGCCCATGGAGGCGCCGATGTCATGGGCGGCCTGGCGCAGGGTCTGGGGATCGAGGCCATCGGCTCCCTTGGCCTGCTCCAGCAGCGTAAGCAGGCCGACGGCCATCAGCCGCGAATAGTGGAAGTCCTCACGGCGGGTGCTAGCCAGCGCCTCGCTCAGCGGAGCCGGTGCCCCCTCCCCCTGGCGTTCGATCCACTGCCGGACCTCCTCGACCGAATGCTGACCGAGGGTCTGCAGGGTGTGCTGCTGCTGCTGGCGCAGGTTGGCCGCGTCAAAGCCGGAGGAGGCGCACAGGGCTGCGAACAGGGGTTCGCGCAGCTCGTCGGGCCGGTAGCCCTTGCTGAAGCTGTCGAACACCTGCACCAGGCCGGTCGCGAACAGCGGGTCGGGACGGAAGCCGCGCTGGCGGCTGAGCAGATGCAGTTCCACCAGCAGCTCGTCGACCATCCGCCGGTACAACGGACTGATGACATGGGGAAAGGCGCTGTGGAAGGCGCGCTTGCTGTCGGCGACGGTCAGGGCTTCGCTCACGCGACGGGGGGAGACCTCAGGGTGCAGCGACCATAGCGCTGCGCTTCTGCGGGAGGCCCGCCAGGCCGGAACAGCTCAGTAGAGTGGGCCTGTCGCCGACGCACCCTCCATGCCCCACTCATCCGTGATCCCGATCGTGATCGAGGAATCGGGTCGTGGCGAGAGGGCCTTCGACATCTATTCGCGTCTGCTGCGCGAGCGGATCATCTTCCTGGGTGAACCGGTCACGGCTGAATCTGCTAACCGTGTGGTGGCGCAGCTGCTGTTTCTGGAGGCGGAAGATCCCGACAAGGACATCTTCCTGTACATCAATTCTCCGGGTGGCTCCGTCTACGACGGCCTGGGCATCTTTGACACCATGCAGCACATCAAGCCCGATGTGCAGACCGTTTGCGTGGGTCTGGCCGCCTCGATGGGCGCGTTTCTGCTCTGCGCCGGCACCAAGGGCAAGCGCAGCAGTCTCACCCATTCGCGCATCATGATCCACCAGCCCCTTGGTGGAGCCCGCGGCCAGGCCAGCGACATCCGTATCCAGGCCGATGAGATCCTTTATCTGAAGGACAAACTCAACCGCGAGCTTTCCGATCGCACCGGACAGCCGCTGGATCGCATCCAGACCGACACCGATCGTGATTTCTTCATGTCACCGGCTGAGGCCGTCGAATACGGACTGATTGACAAGGTGATCGAGAAACGGCCGGTCAGGCCGCTCTGATCCAG
>CAYNGR010000023.1:0-4705 GCA_964396755.1 uncultured Cyanobium sp.
TCAGCGCAGTGCCGACGGCGAAGGCGATCCCCAGCACGATCACCACCTTGCGATCGAGGGCCTGCATCTCCATCACTTCGGCGTCGCTGGCGCTGCGGTTTCTGGAGAAGGCGACGATGGCTCGGATCAGCACGATCAGGATCAGCGGATAGGCCAGCAGATAGATCTTGTCCATGAACACCAGATAGCCCAGATCTGGCAGCGTGTCGGAATAGCCTTTCTGCAGGAAGATGGCGGACAGCAGGGCGCCCATCGGCAGCGCTAGCCGGGCATCAATCGAGCGGGGGTTGACCAGCAGGCCGACCAGGGCGGCCATCACGACGATGGCCAGGGGAAGCATCTGCTTCCACAGGAAGAAGCTCACGGGGCGCTCGATCACCATCTGAAAGTTGGCGACCGAATAACTCGAGGGCTGCTCCACTTCGCCGAAATTCGAGCCGTAGGCATGCTCCAGTGTCTCGCCCCGCCAGCCCTTCAGCTTCCAGCCGGGAATCTCCAGTTTCTGATCGATGCCTGAGGACGCCTCGTCGATCACGAACGACAGTTGGTTGGCGCCGCTGGTGGTGTCCTCCACCCGGATGCCGAGATTGTGGCGATCCAGCGGATCGTCCGCCAAGCTGAACGGCTGCACGAAGCGCCCCTCAACTTCGTCGCGACCCGCGGTCGATGCAGCCGCTCGCGGTGCTCGATCAATGGGTTGCCCAGCGACATCCATGGCCGGCCTGGTCTCCATAGGGTGAACGCCGTTGTGCGCCGGTCGCCGTCATGACAGCTCCGGGCGATTCCGAAGATGCGGCGATGTCCGCTCCCCCGGCAGCGCCAGCCCCCACGCCACCGCCCCCCGAGGACCGCATCGCCGGCGGCGGCTGGCCGGTGATCGATGGCTGGGCCCGCGCCAGCGTCTCCCCCGGCGGAGCCAGGCTGTGGCAGACCCTGACGCATCGGAGCGCCTGTCTCTCCTGCGCCTGGGGCACCGGTGGCCAGAACGGCGGCTTCCGCGATGAGCTGGATGAACCGCTGCAGCGCTGCCTCAAGAGCGTCGAGGCGATTCAGGCCGAGCTGATGCCGGCGGTGCCGCAGGCGGTGTTCGCCGGCCGCACGCTCGCCGAGCTGCAGCAGCTCAGCTCCTACGACTGCGACCGGCTGGGCCGGCTCGACCGACCGCTGATCCTGCGGGAGGGGAGCTCCCACTACGAACCGATCGACTGGGAGCAGGTGCATGCGCTGGTGGCTGACGCCTTCCGCACCCCGCCGCCGGAGCGCGTCGCCTCGTACAGCTCGGGCCGCTCCTCCAACGAGGCCGCCTTCCTGCTGCAGCTGCTGCTGCGGGCGCTGGGTTCGGAGAACCTGGCCGACTGCTCCGATCTCTGCCACGCCCCCTCGACGATCGGTCTCAACCGCGTGTTCGGCAGCGGCACCTCGATGGTCAATCTCGAGGGCCTGCAGCAGGCCGACTGCGTCGTGCTGGTGGGCTCCAACGCCCCCGCCAATCACCCGCGGCTGATGAATGAGCTGATCCGCCTGCGCGAGCGCGGCGGCACGGTGATCGTGATCAACCCGGTGCTGGAGGGTGGCCTGCTCCGGTTCGGCTCGCCGGCCTTCCCGATCCGCTCGCTGCTGAGTGGCGGCAGTGAGATCGCCTCGCTGTTCCTGCAGCCGATCCCAGGATCCGACACGGCCGTGTTCCTGGGCCTCCAGAAGGCGCTGCTGGAGAGCGGCGCCATCGCCTGGGAGTTCGTGCGGGCTCACAGCGAGGGCTGGCAGGCCCTGATCGCGCAGATCGAAGCCACCTCCTGGCAGGCGATCAGCGCCTGCTGCGGCCTCAGCCGTGAGGAGCTCGAGCATGCCGCGGCGCGCATCGCCGCCGCCAGGGCCGTGGTGTTCGCCTGGGCGATGGGCATCACCCATCACGCCAATGGCACGGACAACGTCCAGGCGATCGCCAACACCGCCGTGCTCAGCGGCAACGTCGGCCGGCCGGGGGCGGGCACGATGCCGATCCGCGGCCACTCCAACGTGCAGGGCTTCGGCTCGATGGGCGTCACGGTGCATCTGCGCGAGCCGATGCGCCGGGCGCTCGAGGCCCTGCTGGGCCGGCCGCTCAGCCGCGTGCACGGCTACGACACCCGCGCCCTGATCGAGGCGGCCGAGCGTGGGGCGGTGGACACGCTGCTGTGCCTGGGGGGCAATCTGTTCGGCGCCAATCCCGACAGCACTCAGGCCCGCCGCGCCCTGGGCCGGATCGACACCGTCGTGTATCTGGCGACCAAGCCGAACACGGGCCATGTCCATGGTCTCGGGGCCCGCCAGACGCTGCTGCTGCCGGTGTTCAACCGTTTCGAGCCGCCCCATCGCACCACGGTGGAGTCGGGCAACAACTGGGTGCGCCTGAATGAGCCCGGCCGCAGCCATCTGCGCGGCGGCCAGCTGATCAGCGAGGTGGAGTTTCTGGCCCGTCTGGCCCATGACCTGCACGGCAGCGATCCGATCGACTGGGGCCGGCTGCAGGATCCGCAGTACGTGCGCGCCCTGATCGCCCGCAGCGTTCCCGGCTACCAGGCGATCGCCGCGATCGACAGCAGCCGCCGGGAGTTCGAGGTGGCCGGCCGGGTGTTCCACGAGCCCCGCTTCCCCACCGAATCCGGTCGCGCCTGTCTGGCGGTGACGCCGCTCCCCGATCTGACGTTGCCCTCGCTCGATCACTTCGGAGGGCTGGCCCCCGGCGAGACGGGGCTGGTGCTCAGCCTGATCACCGCCCGCAGCTACGGCCAGCACAACACCGTCGTCTATAGGAACGCCGACAAGTACCGCGGCATGCCCCACCGCCAGACGATCCTGATCAGCCCCGCCGATCTGGTGGCCAGCGGCCTGGCGGCCCACCAGCGCGTCACGGTGCAGGGCGAGGCGGGGGCGCTGAGCGACATCGAGATCATCCCCGGCTCGCTGCGACCGGGGGTGGCGCTGATGTTCTACCCGGAGGCCAATGTGCTGATGCGTGCCGTCAAGGATCCCGTCAGCGGCACCCCGGCCTTCAAGCGGGTGCCGGTGCTGGTGCGCGGCCGCGCGGCTGCCCCATGACCGCCCCCCCGTTCGCGATCCGTCCGCTGCAGCGCTCCGACATCGACACCGTGACGGAATGGGCCCGCCAGGAGGGCTTCGCGCCTGGTCTGGGGGATGTGTCGATCTACCGCCAGACCGACCGGCAGGGGCTGTGGCTGGGCTGGCTCGGCGGTGAGCCGGTGGGCTGCATCGCTGGCGTCCGCTACAACGCCGCCTACGGCTTCATCGGCCTGTTCCTGGTGGTGCCCGGCCAGCGAGGGCATGGGTATGGCGTGCAGCTCTGGCGCCATGCGCTCGAGCACCTGGCCGATCTCCCCTGCATCGCTCTGGAGGCCGCGCCCCAGCGGGTGGACGACTACGCCGGCTGGGGCTTCCGGCCCGCCTCCGCCACCATCCGCTGGCAGCGCGACGCTGATGTCCAGGTCCCCTCGCCCGCCGGTGATCCGGCTTCTGCCGGTGCTGATCTCCCCGGCTGTCTGCTGGAGGGCGCCCGCATCCCCGAGGCGGCGGTGCAGCGCTTCGATGCGCTGCGGGAGCCCTGCCCGCGGCCCCATTTCCTGCATCAGTGGCTGCAGCATCCGGCTGGAACGGTGCTGGCCCTGGTGGATCGCCGCGGCTGTTGCCGCGGTTTCGGCCGCATCCGGCCCTGCCTGCTGCAGCAGGGGGAGGGCTGGCGCATCGGGCCGCTGCTGGCCGATTCCCCCGCCGTGGCCCGCGCTCTGCTGGAGGGACTGCTGCAGCGCCATCCCGGGGTGGTGCTGATCGACGCTCCGGAGGCCAATGCATCGGCCGGGCCGCTGCTGGCGCAGCTGGGCTTCCGCCCGGTCTCGAGCACGCTGCGCATGGTTCGGGGCGCCGCTCCCAGCCGCAGCCTGGCGGATGTCTACGGACTGGCCTGTCTGGAGCTGGGATGAGCGGCGCTCCACCAGTGGCCGGCGGCATCATGGGCCGTGCCGCCCCTGCTGCGAAGGACGGATGCCGCCGCCGCCTGCCACCAGCACAGGACAGCCCCAGGAGAACAAGGATGCCTCTACGGAGGCGGACGGCAGCCGCGTCTCAGCGGGACCGATGCGCCGCTGGATCGCCGAGCAGCGACGCCGCGGCCGCGCCTACCAGCCCCGCTTCGCACTGCTGCAGCTGTCGGTGAGCTGGCTGGGGGCCCTGCTGGCCATCGGCCTGATGGGGCTGCTCAGCGCCTGGAGCGGCATGGTGCTGCTGGCGGCACCGCTGGGGGCCTCCTCGGTGCTGCTGTTCGGCTACCCCGCCAGTCCCCTGGCCCAGCCCCGCAACCTGGTGCTCGGCAATCTTCTGGGAGGCCTGGTCAGCGTGCTCGCTGTGGCCTGGCTGGGCCGGGGGCCGCTGGTGATCGCCCTGGCGGTGGGCCTGACGATCCTGCTTGGCCAGCGCCTGCGCTGCCTGCATCCGCCCGCCGGTGGCCTGGCCTTCCTGGGGGTGGCCCTGGGGGCCCGGCCAGGCTTTCTGCTGACGCCGGTGCTCAGCGGGTCGCTGCTGCTGGTGCTGCTGGCGGTCGTCTTCAGCCGCGGGGTCAGGGGAGCCCAGCCCTATCCGCATCACTGGTTGTGAGCGGGCTGCCAGCCGAGCGCTGACGGGCCTGAGGCCGCTGGTCCGAGCCGGCAGCCGTTGG
>CAYNGR010000023.1:4805-7694 GCA_964396755.1 uncultured Cyanobium sp.
CCGTCCGGCTCAGCACCATCCTCTCCGTGGCCACCGCCGCAGGCGTTCACTGCCACGACATCACCTCCCAGCTGCAGGACCTGGTGGATCAGGCGGGGCTGGCCGATGGCCTGCTGGTGGCGGCCGGCCAGCACACCACCACGGCACTGGTGGTCAATGAACACGAGCCGCGCCTGCTGGCCGACATTGAGGCCTTTGTCCTGCAGCTGGCGCCGCCGGATCGGCCGTACCTGCACAACGACCTGCATCTGCGCCCCGACATCCCGCCGGATGAGCCGCGCAATGCCCACAGCCATCTGATCGCGCTGATGCTGGGCAATCACCTCAGCCTGCCTGTGGTTGAGGGCCGTCTGGGCCTGGGGCGCTACCAGTCGGTGCTGCTGGTGGAACTCGATGGCCCGCGCCAGCGCGAGGTGCTGGTGCAGCTGCACGAGTGAGGCCCGGCGATCGGCTGGCTGAGCGTGCTGTGCCGGGGGTCGGCCAGGCAGCCTCTGAGCTGACCGCCCGGCGAGGCCCTCTCCCGCAGCTGTGCCAGCGGTCCGTAAGGGAGGCGCGGCCAGGCGCCTCAGCCGCCCAGATAGGCCATCTCGGCATGGTGGGGAGTACTCGTGCCGGCATGCCGTGCCGTGGCGGTCCAGGCCTCCAGGCGCTCCTCGCTCCAGCGGTCGTGGCGCCGCTCCCACAGGCCGGCGATCGCCCGGCGCAGGTCTGCGGCGGGCGTGCCGGCCTGAAGCCAGGGCCGCAGGTCGAGGCCGCTGCCGGGGGTGGCGAACAGGCAGGTGTAGGCGATGCCATCGGCGGTCAGCCGCAGCCGGTTGCAGTCGCCGCAGAACGGTGCCGTGATCGAGGCCACCACCGCCAGCGAGCCGCCACCGTCCTGGTAGGCCCAGCGGCCGGCGGTGTGGTGGGGCGAGCGGCCCAGGGGCTGCAGCGGCCAGCGGGCGCTGATTGTGGCCACCATCTCAGCGGCGCTGACCACCGCGTCGGGCGTCCAGCCGTTGCGGTTGCCCACGTCCATGAACTCGATCAGGCGCAGCTGCAGGCCCCGTTCGCGGGCCAGGGCCGCCAGAGGCAGCAGCTGATCGTCGTTGCGGCCGCGTTGGATCACGGCGTTGAGCTTGAGCGCTCCCCGGGCTGGATCGAAGCCGGCGGCGCGGGCGTGCTCGATCGCCGCCAGCACCCGCTGCAGCAGGGCGTCGCCGGCCGACTCGCCGCCGGTCAGGCCCGCCATCGCCGCCACCGCCGCGCCCGTGGCGCCATCGAGGCTGAGCGTGATCCGGTCCAGGCCGGCCTGGCGCAGGGCCAGGGCCCGCTCGCCGCTGAGCAGGGCGCCGTTGCTGGTCAGGGCGATCTCGCGCAGGCCCCGCCGGCGCAGTGGCTGCACCTCCGCCACCAGCTGTTCGAGGCCGGCATGCAGCAGCGGTTCCCCTCCGGTGAGCCGCAGGCTGGAGACCCCCAGATCCACCGCCGCCTCGATCGCCGCCAGCCGCTGCTCCAGGCTCAGCAGTCCGGGCGGCTCCACCCCATCGGGCAGGCAGTAGGGGCAGGCGAGGTTGCAGCGGGCCGTCAGCGACAGCCGCAGCACCCCCAGGGGGCGGCCGAGCCGGTCGCGGGGCAGGGAGGCGGACATCCTCGAACGCTAGGGATGGCGGCTGTGGCGCGGGTCCACCCCTGGGCCGGAGCTGCTGGCCCGGTTGTCTGACAGCCGGCCAGGGCTTGGCTGCTCCCCTGTCGAGTTGGTTTTGCTGCGCCATCAGCCGCGGATGCCCCGCCGGCTGCGGCGGAACTGATGGCGGCTGCGGCCCCATCAACTCCGGCCGCTGCGTCGAGGGGAGGCCTCAACCCCCCGGCGGCGTCACAGGCGCCTGGAAGGGACCATCGGGTTGAGCCGGTGATGCGGTGATGGTGAGCCGGTGATGGCGCCGGGGAGCGTCGGCTCAACCAATGCCTGGTGCCTCGGCGGGATCAGCCGGATGGCTGGAGCGGCACCGCGGTGATCGCTGCCGCCGCTGGCTGTCCACCCACGCGACAGACCTCCCGCACGGCTGGAGTGTCAGAAGCTGAGCGGTTCCACTGACGCTGACCAACAGGGAGATCGTGAAGCCGCCGAGACCTGCACTGGCAGGTCGGCGTTCATCCGATCCCCGCCATCGCGCCCTGCCTCAGTCGTCTGCTTCTTCTGCCCCGGGCGGCATGCGAAGGCTGCGACATCCAGATCGCCGATCCAACTGTGTCGTTTTCAATCCAGGCAGACCAGGTGTTCAGAGGGTTTTTAGGCTTCCACCAGCCCACACCCGCCCGATGCGTCGCTCTGTCCTCGCCGTTCCTCTGGTCCTGGCTGCCCTGGCTGGGCCGATGTCCCCGGCTGCCTGGGCTGACAGCACAGCCGCCTATTGCGTTCTCAGCAAGGCCAACACCAAGACCGCTCCACAGCAGGGGCCCTGCCGCTGGAGTCAACGCCAGGGGAATGTCACCATCAACTTTCAGTCCCGGGAGTATGAGTTTCCCGCTGACCAGGATGGCAAGACGTACACGCGCCTGAATCGGGACGGTGCCGAAGCGGGCCCGGTGTTCACGCGCA
The DNA here is from genome assembly GCA_964396755.1 of uncultured Cyanobium sp. Taxonomy (GTDB): domain Bacteria; phylum Cyanobacteriota; class Cyanobacteriia; order PCC-6307; family Cyanobiaceae; genus Cyanobium. The sequence goes on from CAYNGR010000023.1 coordinate 7,387, forward strand.
AGGGGAAGTACACCCTGTCGGTGTATTGGAAAAAGCCAGCGGCCGATTCACCTGGGTTCTGATCTCCAGGGCTCCGGCATCCTGCAATTGCAGCCTGTCGACTTGCCGTCATGTGTGAAGCATGACGGCAACAGTCGCGCCTGCAAAAACTCGCCGGAAATTCGATGGCTCGGATTAGCGCGATTCTCTGCCTCTTCGCGGCCACTGCCCCCGAGGTTGTTGCTGCCAGCCTTGCCCGGCTTCGGTCGATCTCTGAGGAGGCCGCCTCTGGGCTCGCCAGCGAGGCAGCAAACAGGATCCTCGGCGAA
>CAYNGR010000023.1:7794-26645 GCA_964396755.1 uncultured Cyanobium sp.
TCCCAGCGGCTGCCGCCCATGCTTCTGGACCGTTGACATTGCGCAGCGCCGCCGGCTCGAGTCGCACCTCCCTGCACTCCTGTGTGGTCAGCCAGCCCTGCAGGCGCCGCTCGCCCCGTTGCACCGCCGCGCTCAGGTCGTCGCGTCGCGTCGCCTGGCTGGGATAGACGCCCAGCAGCGGCTGGCGGCGTTCGCCGTCATGGGCCAGATGGATGTGCTGCGGCTCTGCGGCGGCGGCCTGCAGCAGGCGGCGCAGCACCTCTGGCGTCAGCCAGGGCATGTCCACCGGACAGAGCAGCAGGCGCTGGGCGGGGTGGCGTTGCATCAGGCGATGCAGGGCGAGCAGCGGCCCTTCCCAGGGTTCCGCTTCGGCCACGGCGGTGAGTCTGGACGGGGTGTCAGCCGACTGAGCGGCGCCGTTGGCGGCGGAGTCAGAGACGGCCACGGGGTCCAGGTCGGTCTGGAGGGTGTGCGTCGCTGCCAGCGATCGGGCCAGTTGCAGATGGGCCTCATGGCGGCTCAGCAGCGTCACCGGGATCTCCAGATCCAGCAGCAGTCTCAGCGTGCGCTCCAGCCAGCTGCCGCCGTCGGGGTGGGGCAGCAGCGCCTTGTCGGTTCCCATGCGACGACTGGCACCACCGCTGAGCAGGCAGGCGCGCAGGGGTGTCTGTGCACCGGGGATCGGTAGCAACGGCTGCCGGAGTGGCGGCAGGCCCTCCCTAGGGTCCGGCCGCTGTTCGGTTCGCTTCATGGCTCCCTCCCCCCACACGACGTTGTTGCTGGCCGCCAAGCGCCGCTGCGGTCTCAGCTTCGCTGACCTCGGCTCCCGCCTGGGCCAGGACGAGGTCTGGGTGGCCGGCCTCCTGTACGGCCAGGCCACCGCGGACGCGCAGCAGGCGGAGCAGCTGCTTGAGGCGCTGCAGATTCCTGTGGCCGATCGCCAGGATCTGCTGGCCGCTCTCACCACCTATCCGGTCAAGGGGGCGCTGGATCCGGTGATCCCCACCGATCCGCTGCTCTATCGCTTCTACGAGATCCTGCAGGTGTACGGTCTGCCGCTCAAGGATGTGATCCAGGAGAAGTTCGGCGACGGCATCATGTCGGCGATTGATTTCAGCCTCACCGTCGACAAGCAGGAGGATCCCAAAGGCGATCGCGTCGTGGTGACGATGAACGGCAAGTTCCTGCCTTATCGCAAGTGGTGAGAGTCGGCGGGGCCGGGCATCTTTCCGGCCCCCTGCTGCGTGGCCCTGGCTGGTTGCGTTAAAAACAACCGGCCCAGCCAGGCACCAGCCCGCCGCTGGTTGTCGAGGCGCTGAATTCACCCGTCATTCGCCATCCTGATGCTGGCGCAACCGCGCTGACACCTGAGCCTCGGGATCGACGCCGGCGAAGGTCGGCGGCAGCCACACCCGCACCACCATCAGCAGGGCGGCGGTGGCCAGAAACAGGCAGACCGCCAGCATCTGCTGCCATTCGGTTTCGAGCACACCATTGACGATCACCTCGCGCAGCACTGACACGATCGCGATCTCCACCGACACACCGATCGACACCCGCTGCTCCTGCAGGTAAATGATCAACAGGCGGAACAGCTCCACCAGGATCAGGATGAACAGGATGTCGGCGGTGATTTCGTGAAACTGGGGCGTGCTCAGCAGCGAGGCGAAGATTCCCTTGAGCTGCAGCGCCATCACGCAGAACAATCCCAGGCACAGCGACACCGCGATCAGATCCTGAACGGCCTCCAAGGCCTGCACGATCTGCGGCCTGCGGAACTGCTGGTGCCAGGGCACGTGCGTCGCCGCGCTGGTTGGATGCAGCGGCGGGCCGCTGTCATCCGGCGTGGCGCTGATGCCGTTCACCGGCGCCTCCTGGGCATGGTTGTCCTGCTTCGTCAGAGCCGAGATCGTCATTGATCCGTTTCGAATGGCCGCAAAACTACGGGCCTATTGCTGATGGGTCAATGGCTTAATGATTGGCTTGGCTGATGACATTGATGGCTGCTGGTCGCCGTCTCCCAGCTGCGGCCGAGCCCATGCACCTTGTGCCGGTAGCAATGGTGACGGAATCCCGCCGGATCGCGGCGCTGCAATGGGCTCCCCGCCTGAGCCTTCTGGTCGCGTCTTCGCCTGGCCCGGTTCCCCTTCGCTCCCGTCACGACCTGGCAGGCACGGCTGCTGCTGCCGAATCCTCTGCTGCCCTCGCGGTGGGCACGGCCGCTCAACCAGCCACTGCCCGTGCCCAGTGCCCCTACTGCGGCGTCGGCTGCGGGCTGGAGCTCAAGCCGCCGGCCCAGCCCGGCGACCCCCAGTGGAGCGCCCGCGGTGATCGCCGCCACCCCTCCTCGCTCGGCCAGGTGTGCGTCAAGGGCGCCACGGTGGGCGAGACGCTGCACCACAACCGCCTGAGCACGCCACTGTGGCGGGAGCGCCGCGATCAGCCGTTCGTGTCGATCAGCTGGGAACGGGCCTTCGAGCTGCTGGTGCAGCGCATCCAGGACACCCTGGCGGACAAGGGGCCCCAAGCCCTGGCGATCTACGGCTCCGGGCAGTTCCTCAGCGAGGACTACTACGCCGCCAACAAGCTGCTCAAAGGGGCGCTGGGCAGCAACAACTTCGATGCCAACTCGCGCCTGTGCATGAGCTCGGCGGTGGCCGGCTACGCCCGCAGCCTCGGCTCCGACGGCCCGCCCTGCTGCTACGACGACCTCGATCTGGCGGATCTGGTGCTGCTGATCGGCACCAACACCGCTGAGTGCCATCCGGTGCTGTTCCAGCGGTTGCTCAAACGCAAGCGCAAGCTCGGCGAGGCGCTGCGGCTGGTGGTCGTCGATCCCCGCGCCACCGCCACCAGCGAGGCGGCCGATCTGCATCTGGCGATCCAGCCCGGCACCGATCTGGCGTTGCTGTGCGGCATCGGCCATCTGCTGCTGGAGCAGCAGGCGCTCGATCAGGCCTTCATCGCCGCCCACACCGACGGCTACGCCGAGCTCGAGCCGCTCTGGCGCGCCTGGAGCCCGCAGCGCGTCAGCGCCGTCTGCGGCATCGCCGAGGCCGAGCTGCGCCAGCTGGCCCGCTGGTGGGCCGCGGCCAGCGGCGTGCTCAGCCTCTGGTCGATGGGGGTGAACCAGAGCCGCGAGGGCACCGCCACGGTGTCGGCGATCTGCAATCTGCATCTCGCCAGCGGCCAGATCGGCCGCCCCGGCGCCGGCCCGTTCTCACTGACGGGTCAGCCCAACGCCATGGGCGGCCGCGAGGTGGGCGGCCTGTCCCAGCTGCTGCCCGGCTACCGCTCGGTGCGCGATCCGGCCCACCGGACCGAGGTGGAGCGCCACTGGGGTTTCGCGCCGGGATCGATCGCCCCCGAACCCGGCCTGCCGGTGTGGGAGCAGGTCGAGGCGATGGAGCGCGGCGAACTCGATCTGTGGTGGGTCGCCGCCACCAACCCCCTGGTCAGCCTGCCGTCGCTGGATCGCGTCAGGGCTGCCGCCGCCAACTGCCCACTGGTGGTGCTGAGCGAGGCCTACGCCGGCAGCGAGACCGCCGCGGTGGCCCATCTGCTGCTGCCGGCGGCGCAGTGGAGCGAGAAGAGCGGCGTGATGACCAACTCCGAGCGCCGCGTCACCCTCTGCCCAGCGTTCCGCACGCCCCCTGGCGAGGCCCGGCCGGACTGGGCGATCTTCGCGGAGCTGGGGCGGCGTCTGGGCTTCGAGTCCCAGTTCGCCTGGCGCTCCGCCGCTGAGGTCTACGCCGAGTTCGTGGCGCTCACCCGCGGCCGGCTGTGCGATCTCAGCGGCCTCAGCCATACCCTGCTGGCCGAGCACGGGCCGCAGCACTGGCCCTTCCCGGCCGGCACCGCGCCCGGTGGCGGCCAGGTCCGGCTGTATGGAGAACAGCAGCCCTTCCCCGGGGCACCGGCCGGTCATCGCTTCCCCACGCCCTCCGGCCGGGCGCGGCTGATCGCCGAGGCGCCGCTCGGCCTGGCGGAACCGCCCTGCGAGCGCTGGCCGCTGGTGCTCACCGTCGGCCGCTACCTGGGGCACTGGCACACGATGACCCGCACCGCCCATGTGGCCCGGGTGGTGAAGCAGCACCCCGAGCCGCTGCTGGAGGTGAACCCCGGCGATGCGGCCCGGCATGGACTGCTGCAGGGCGCCTGGGCCGAGGTGCGCTCGCGCCGGGGCGCCGTGCGCGCCCGGGTGCAGGTCAGCCAGCGGATCCGGCCCGGCACCGTGTTTCTGCCGATGCACTGGGGCGCCAGCCAGGCGAACGCCTGCGAGGCCAACCGCCTGATGCATGAGCTGGCCTGCGGCCATTCCGGCCAGCCGGAGCTCAAGGCCGCCGCGGTCAGCGTGGTCGCCTGCGATCCGCCGGATGCTGGGGGACTCTGACGCTGATCGCTCAGCCCTGGAGCGGTGCAGCGGGGGGGTCTGCCATGCCCAGCGACAGGCTCACGGCGGCGGGGCCCATGGCTGCAGGGCTCCGGTTGCGGCCGCGGCCTTGCCGATCCGACGCGCAGAGTCGGCTGTGGCTGCGGCTTACGCCGCGCAAGCCTCGTGCCCATCGGGCCGGATCGGGGTGTGCCGCCCCCTGGCTGTCGGGGCAGGCTGTCGCCGGCGGCTCAGTCCTCGATCAGTTCCGGGGCCAGGCGCCAGACGCGCTCGCCGCCCCCGTCGGCGGCCAGGCAGGCTGACTGGATCAGCCCCAGCTCGCGCCAGCGCGACAGCTGACGGGTGACCGTGACTCTGTTCTGGCCGCTCAGTTCCGCCAGATCGGCGTGGGTGAGGCGCAGCGGCAGCTCGTAGCCGCCGGGCCCGCGGCGGCCCAGCCGACGCACCAGCAGTCGCAACAGGGCCCGCAGCCGCTGTTCGGCCTCGCCGAGATGGCGGATCATCAGCAGCGCAACGGTCCATTCCTGCAGGCTGCTGGCTCCGACCGGCGGGATCGGGGAGCCGTGGCTCTCCAGCAGCGACGGCGTCAGCGCCTGCACGTGCAGTCGCACGGTGCGCAGCAGATCCAGCGACAGGTGATCCCCGGTCTGCAGGAAGCCCAGGGTGATGGTGGGAGCCACCAGCGCTTCCAGCTCCGGCCGCGAGATCGCCACGCGCACCAGCCCCGAGCTGATGCTCAGACAGCTGTCGTGCTCCAGCACCGTCTCGTCCAGCAGCATCGTGTGCCCGGCCCGGATCGGCAGGCGCTGAATCGCCGTCGGCTGGCCCTCACTCCTCGGCATGGGCGTGGCGGCGATAGAGAAAGTCCAGGGCGTGGTTGCGCAGCTGGCCGTAGCGCGGGTCGGCCTGGATCGTCTCGTAGTCGCGCGGCCGCTCGAATGGCACCGTCATGATCTCGCCGATGGTGGCGGCCGGTCCGTTGGTCATCATCACGATGCGGTCCGACAGGAACAGGGCCTCGTCGATGTCGTGGGTGATCATCAGCACCGTCGGGCGGTGTTCGCGCCAGATCGCCAGGAGTTCTTCCTGCAGCTCCTCCTTGGTGATCGCATCGAGGGCGCCGAAGGGCTCGTCGAGCACCAGCACCTCGGGGCGCACCGCCAGGGCGCGGGCGATCGCCACCCGCTGGCGCATGCCCCCGGAGATCTGGGCCGGCCGGCGATCCTGCGCCTCCATCAGGCCCACCATCTCGAGGTGGTGATCCACGACCTGCCGCTGGGCGTCGCGGGAGAGCTCGCCGCGGGCCGCCCGCACCGCCATCGCCACGTTCTGGCGCACCGTCAGCCAGGGCAGCAGCGAATAGTTCTGGAACACCACCATCCGGTCCGGGCCGGGGGCGCCGATCGGCACGTCGCGCAGGCTGACGCGGCCGCCGCTGGGCTGCAGGAAGCCCGAGACCATGTTGAGCAGGGTGCTCTTGCCGCAGCCCGAGTGGCCGATCACGCACAGGAATTCACCCTGGCGCACGCTCAGGTTGACGTCGCGCAGGGCCTCGAAGCGGCCCCGACGGGTCTCGAACACCTGGCTCACCTGCTCGAACCGCAGGAAGTCCGGCTCGCCCGCCGGCGCGGGCGGGGCCGTGGTGGCGGTGCTGCTGGAGGGATCCGGCATGGTCTCAGTGGGGAGCGGAGGAGGTGGAGACGTCCGCCCTGGCGGCGTCGGCGGGGGTGCTCAGCGGCAGCGGCCGCACCGGTGGCGACGGCTGGCCCGGCAGGGACTGCAGGTAGCCGAGCGGATCGTCCTGATCGAACGGGATGCCGTCGGCCAGCAGGAAGGCCCGGCGGCTGAGGGGCAGCGCTGCGAAACCAGCCAGATCCAGGGCCCGCTGGTAGAGCTCGGGCCGGTACACCTGGCTGAGAATCTCCTGGCGGTTGGCCGGGAAGGGGCACCAGCCCCAGCGGCTCAGCTGGCTGAGGATCCAGCAGCCTTCGGCCGGATCGCTGCGGTGGGCCCGGTCGGCGTGGAAGTGGTTGAAGCGCATCGGTGTGACCGCGCCTCCCTCACCCCGCTCGAACTGGCGACTGAGCGCCCCGGAGGCACGGCTGCCCAGCCACTGGGGCTGGCTCAGCACTCGCACCATGGCATCGCGCTGATCGCCGTCATCGCAGCGCTCGGCGGCCTGCATCAGGCCGGCGCACAGGGCCAGCAGGGCCTCGGGGTGGGCGGCAGCCCAGGCTTCGCCGCAGCTGAGCACCTTCTCGGGGTGGTCCTGCCAGATCTCGCGGTCGCTGGCCAGCACCACCCCCTGGCGCTCCTGCACCGCTTCGGCGACGCGGTAGCGGCCGGCGATGAAGGCATCGATCTGCTCAGTGCGCAGGCTGGCCTGCATCGTCATCGGCGACATCGCCTCGAACTGCACCTGACTGACCGGATCGATGCCGGCCCCTGCCAGCCAGTGGCGCAGCAGCAGTTCGGTCATGCCCTGGCGCTGCGGCACGGCCACGCGCAGACGGCTCTGTCGTTGCTCAAGCCAGCTGCGCAGGCTGGCCTGGTCGCTGATGCCCTGGTTGGCCAGGGCGCGCCCCAGGCAGAGGGCGTTGCCGTTGCGGCTGACCGTCATCGGCGTGATCAGGGGCCAGCCGCGGCGGCCGTCCAGTCCCAGGCTGACCCGCAGCGGCGTCGTGGCCGGCGTGATCGCCACGTCGATCTGACCGTTGCGCAGGGCTTCCTCCAGCCGCTCCCAGGTGGCGAAGGACACCGGGTTGAGCTGCAGCACGGCCGGATCGAACAGGCGGCGCTCCATCGCCATGGCCAGCGGCGCCACGTCCAGGCCTGGCATGTAGCCGAGGCGCACCTGTGTCGGTGCGGTCGCAGCCGTGATCACTGCGGGGGCCGCCGAGGCGGGCACGGCCTGCTGGGCGCGGAGTTCCTGCTCGCGGCTGGTCTGCGCCTGGCGCTCCAGCTCGGCGCGGCGCTGGCGCAGGCGGCGCTGCTGCTGCAGGAAGCCGATCAGTTCGCTGCGCAGGCCGTAGTAGGCGGGGTGATTCATCACCTCCAGCCGGCTGCGCGGCCGCGGCAGGTTGACGTTGAGGATCTGGCCGATGCGGGCCTCGGGACCGTTCGACAGGCAGACGACCCGGTCGGAGAGCAGCAGGGCCTCGTCGACGTCGTGGGTGACCATCACGGTGGTCACGCCGGACTCCTGGCAGATGCGCATCAGCTGCTCCTGCAGGTTGCCGCGGGTGAGCGCATCGAGGGCACCGAACGGTTCATCCAGCAGCAGCAGGCTGGGCCGGATCGATAGGGCGCGGGCGATGGCGACGCGCTGTTTCATGCCGCCCGACAGTTCGGATGGGAAGCGGTCGGCCGCCTGCTTGAGCCCCACCAGGGCGAGGTTGTGCTCGACCCGTTCGCGACGCTGCTCGGCGCTGAGCTCGCGCAGCACCCGGTTCACCGCCAGGGCGACGTTCTGGCGCACCGACAGCCAGGGCAGCAGCGAATAGTTCTGGAACACCACCATGCGGTCGGGACCGGGTTCGGTCACCTGGCGTCCCTCGATCAGGATGCCGCCGCTGCTGGCCTGATCCAGGCCCGCCAGCAGGTTCAGCAGGGTGCTCTTGCCGCAGCCGGAGTGGCCGATCAGGGAGACGAATTCGCCGCGCCGGATCTCGAGGTTGATGTCGCGCAGAGCGATGTATTCACCGCCGTTGTCCAGCGGAAAGCTCTGGGTGATCGTGTCGACGGTGAGGAAGGCCGCCATCTCACTGGCCTCCGCGGGCGAGGGTGCGGCCGGCCAGGGCGACGAGGCGATCGAGGGCCAGGCCGACGATGCCGACATAGAAGATCGCCAGGATGATCTGGCTGGAGCTGGAATCACCGCCGGCGTTGTAGGCGTCCCAGATGAAGTAGCCGATGCCGCCGTCGGCCTTGAGCATTTCGGCCGCCACGATCGCCAGCCAGGCCAGGCCCACGGAGATGCGCAGACCGGTGAACACGTAGGGCACGGTGGCTGGGATCACGATGCTGCGGATGTAGTCCGCTTTGCGCAGCCGCAGCACGCGGGCGACATTGGTGTAGTCCTGGGGGATCTCGCGGATGCCGACGGCAGTGTTGATGATGATCGGCCAGATCGCGGTGATGAAGATCACGAAAATCGCCGAGGTGTTGGCGTCCTGGAACACCATCAACGAGATCGGGAACCAGGCCAGAGGCGGCACGGTGCGCAGCACCTGGATCACCGGATCGAGGCCCTTGCCGATGAAGCGGTTCAGCCCCAGCAGGCCGCCGATGGCAATGCCCACCACGGCCGCCAGCCCGTAGCCCGCCCCGACCCGGGTGAGCGAGATCAGGATCTGCCAGCCCAGGCCCTTGCTGGTGCCGCCGTCATCGAAGAAGGGCTGGCTGATGTAGGGATCCCAGGTGTCGACGATCACGTTGATCGGCCCCGGCAGCCGCCCCACCCCGATCAGCAGCGACAGCAGTTGCCAGGCCAGCAGGAAGCCGCCGATGCAGATCAGGTAGGGCATGAACCGGCGCAGCACCGCCGTGGCGGCCGAGGGCCGCCGCCGGGGGGCGCGGGTCAGGGGTGCGGTGGACGTCATGAACGAGGCAGGGGCTGGACGGGGGTGGGGAAGCGGCGGCAGGCGGGCCCGGTGATCAGGCCATCGCCTTGATCTTGAGGCTGTCGAGATAGGCCTTCGGGTTCTCCGGATCGAACACGACGCCGTCGAAGAAGGTCTCCTTGCCGCGCGAATCGCTGGCCGGGATGTCCTTGGTCAGTCCCAGGCTGGTGGCGGCCTCGCGCCACAGGTCGGCGCGGTTCACCTTGTTGACCAGTCCGTTGATGTCGGTGTCGGCGGGCAGATAGCCCCAGCGCATGTCCTCGGTGACGAACCAGGCGTCGTGGCTCTTGAACGGGAAGGAGGCGTTATTAGCCCAGAACAGCATCTTGTAGGGGCTGTTCTTGACATCGCGGCCGTCGCCGTAGTTGACGTTGCCGGCCAGGCGGGGCTTGATGTCGGCCACATTGGCCTTGATGTACTTGTCCTTGGAGATGATCTCGCACATCTCGTCGAGATTGGCGGGGTCATCGCACCACATCTGGGCCTCCTGCACGGCCATCAGCAGGGCTTGCGTCGCCTTGGGGTTCTTGTCCACCCAGTCGGCCCGCATCGAGAAGGCTTTCTCGGGGTGCTTGTCCCAGAACTCACCGGTCTGGGCGACGGTGTAGCCCAGCTTCTTGTTCACCAGGCGCTGGTTCCAGGGTTCACCGACGCAGAACAGATCCATGGTGCCGGTCTGCATGTTGGCCACCATCTGCGGCGGCGGCACCACCACCAGATCGGCGTCCTTGTTGGGATCGAGGCCGTTGGCCGACATCCAGTAGCGCATCCACAGGTCGTGGTTGCCGCCCGGGAAGGTGACGGCGGCCTTGATCTTGCGGCCCAGGCTCTTGCTGGCGGCGGCCAGGCCGGCCTTGTTGTCGATCGTCAGTTTTTCATCGAGCAGATCCTTCGAGGCGCTGTAGGCCTGGCCCTGCAGGTTGAGCCGCGCCAGGATGTACATCGGCAGCGGCTGTTTGCTCTTGGTGATCTTGCCGGCCGTCAGCAGCAGCGGCATCGGCGAGAGGATGTGGGCTCCATCGATGCCGCCCCGGTCGCTGCCCAGCTCAAGGTTGTCGCGGGTCACAGCCCAGGAGGTCTGCTTGACCACCTTCACGTCGGGCATGCCGTGCTTGGCGAACAGGCCCTTCTCCTTGGCGATGATCAGCGGCGCGGAATCCGTCAGGGCGATGAAGCCGAGGGTGGCACCCTTCACCTCGGGCGCTGCGCCTCCGCTGCTGGTCTGACTCCCGGGCTGGGAGCCGGATTCGCGCTTGCCGCCACAGGCGGCCAGCAGCACGGCACCGGCGGTTGAGCCGGCTGCGGTGATCAGAAAACGGCGGCGGGAAACGGAAGACATGGCAACGAGGCGATGGGCAGGCGGTGGGGCGGGGGCGATCGGTCCGCTGTAGGCCGACGTCGCGATGACCGCGACGGCAGGCGCGGCCCTGAGCCACCCCAGGTCAGTGACCGGGATGGGGATCAGAACGGCGGGTGAGGCGCGATTGCAGGAGCAGACGCGCACACCGGGACGTCAGGCCCGAGGCGCAGGTGCGTGGCTGCCGAAGTCAGCGCACGGCGGCAATTGAGGCTGGCGAGGGAGAGCGATCAGCCAGACCATGCAGGGCTCCGCAACGAAGCGCCCTGGGGATCTTTCAGATCGGCGCTCAGGCTTGCCGATGCCGGGGAGTCAACAGGCCGGCTGCACCTGCTGTCGGTTGCATTCGTTACAGACTGTGGCCGCATGCCGGCGCGCTGGCCCTGGTGTCAGCCCAGCAGGCCGAACTCCGCCAGGGCCCGTGGCAGGTTGCGGTGTTCATGGCCGGGGTGGCTGAGCTTCACCAGGGCGAAGCGCTCCAGCTCATCGAGCTGGCGCCAGGCCTGCTGAGGCGGCGTCAGCCCCAGCTGGCGGCAGGAGTCGGCCAGCAGCGGCGGCAGCAGCTCGGCCTGCTGCCAGGCGGCGGCCACGGCCGGCTCCAGCAGCCTGGCCTGGCCCTCGGCCATGGCGGCCGTGCGCTCCAGCAGCCACTGGCGCATCGCCGTCAGCTCGGCCGCGGCGTCGGGCCAGGCCAGCAGCTGCTGCCGCTCCGGCTCGCTGAGTTCATGCCAGTGGCTGAGGCGCAGCTTGACGCCGGCCAGATCGAGCTTGCGGCGCACCGCCATCGGGATGCAGCGCAGATCGGCCGTGAAATCCGCTTCGAAGCCGAAGCAGCGGCAGTGGCGGTCCTGAGCCATGTCGATCAGCCTGCCAGGTCCCGGCGCAGGCGTTCACCGCAGCGGGCGATCAGCAGGGCCCTGGCCTGCTCCAGGGCGGTGGGCAGGTCGGCGAAGCGATCGGCCAGCCACAGCAGCGCCGCCAGATTCCAGAGCAGCGCCTCCGCCAGGGGACCCTCGCCCACCAGCGCCGCCAGGGCCTGGTCGCGCCAGCTGTCGAGACCGTCCCAGGGCACTTCGGGCGCGCTGATGCCGTGGTCGCGCGGGTGCAGCAGGATCCGCTCCGGCGCGCCACCGCGCAGCCGGGCGGTGATCCCGGCCCGGGTGGTGGGCAGATCGGTGGATCCCTCCAGCCCCTTGATCGTCAGGACGTCGTGTTCGCCCGCGGCGGCGAGGGCCTCCCAGGCCCGGCTTTCGGTCGGCGGATGCACGAAGCCGCTCACCAGCAGGTGCTCACCGCGGTGCGGGGTCCAGAGCAGTTCCAGGCTGGCCACCGGCGGTCGCTTGCCGATCTGATCGCGGATCGGCACCAGCGCCTCGGCGGCGGCGAAGTGATCGCTCTGGTGGGTCAGCGCCAGCCCATGGCGGTCCAGCCGCTCCTGCACGCGGGGCAGCGGCAGCCCTCGCCATTCGATGCCCAGGCCGGCGAACAGCTCCGCCAGGGTGACGCCGTACTTGACCGGCATCGGTTCGCTGCCGTGCAGCACCACAGGCTGATCCGCCGCCGCCAGGGTCAGGGCCAGCAGGGGCAGCAGCGGCGCGGTGCGGCTGCGGCCGTCGTAGGGCACCCCGAAGCAGAGCGGACGCCGGCCGGGGCTGAGCAGAACCGGCCCATGGCTGCGGTAGGCCTCGAGCATGCCGGCCAGCTCCAGCGGCGTCGGCCGGCGGATGCGATGGGCGATCAGAAAGGCGCCGATCTGCGCCGGTGGCAGGGTGCCGCTGAGCATCAGCGCCATCGCCTCCTGCGCTTCCGGCAGCTCCAGCCCGGTGCTGGTGTGTTCGCCGCTGCCCACCTTGCCGATCAGCTCGCGGAAGCGCGCGACCTGGGGCCCCAGGGCCCGCAGCCGCTGGCTGCGCCGATCGCCATCGCAGCCGTCGCCCGATCCACCAGGTTCGGGCTGGCCGGCCTGCGGCGCAGGGGCGAGGTCCATCGACATGTCGCTGTCGCCGGCCTTCATCGCTGCCTCCCCTGGGCGGCGGTCGGACCACAGTGGCGCCCAGCAGGGGCGGCCGATGCCGGGTTGTTCGGTAGCGATCGCAACAGGGTGGAGGCGGGCCGGCTGCCATATTCCAGCAGGAGAGCAATCGGCCGTTCCGACCACCGAAGCACCCGGTGGCGCGTCCCTGCGTTCCCAGTCATGTCAATTCCATCAGCCCCGCCGAGCCAGGGCGCCACAGACCTTGGCGCCGAGCCGCCAACCGCGGCGCCGTTGAACAAGATCGAGGCGGCCAAGGCCGCGTTCTGCGGCCTCGATCTGCAGCCCAGGCTGGCCGAGCTGGCATCCCGCGGCTGGCAGGAGCTCGACGAGGCCACGCTCACAATCCATCTCAAATGGCTCGGCATCTTCTTCCGGCCGGTCACCCCCGGTCGGTTCATGCTGCGCCTGCGACTTCCCAATGGCGTCATCCGCGCCGATCAGCTGGCGGTGCTCGCCGAGGCGGTGGACCGCTGCGGCGAGCACGGCAGCGCCGACATCACCACCCGTCAGAACCTGCAGCTGCGTGGTCTGCTGCTGGAGGACATGCCGCCGCTGCTGGCGGCGATGCAGGCCGTGGGGCTGACCAGCCGCCAGTCCGGCCACGACAACCCGCGCAACATCACCGGCAATCCGCTGGCGGGCCTCGACCCTGAGGAGCTCGTTGACACCCGGCCGCTGGTGGAGGCCATCCAGGCGGCGCTGCTGGGTCCGGATGCGCCGCGCAGCCTGCCGCGCAAGTTCAACGTGGCCGTCGGCGGGGCCGCCGACAGCTTCCTGCTCCACAACGATCTGGCCTTCCTGCCGGCGCGGCGGGACGGCGCCCTGGGCTTCAGCGTCATGGTCGGAGGGTTCTTCTCCGGCCAGCGCAACGAACTGGCCGTGCCTCTCGGTCTGTGGCTGCCGGGAGAGGCGCTGCCGGCGTTCACCCTGGCGCTGGTGCGCCACTTCACCCGCTGCGGCGATCGGGCCGTGCGCACGCGCACCCGTCTCTGGTATCTGATCGAGTCTCTGGGGCTGGAGGCCTACCGCGAGGCGGTGCTGCAGGAGCTCGAGCAGCTGGCCGGCGCGGCGATCTGCGCCACGGTCCAGCCCCATGACGGCAGCCATCTGGTCTGCAGGCCGCCCCGCGACATCTGCGGTGTGCATCCCCAGAAGCAGCCGGGTCTGCACTGGGTGGGCCTCAGCGTGCCGATGGGCCGCCTCGATGGTGAGGGCATGCTGGCTCTGGCGGAGCTGGCAGAGCGCCACGGCAGCGGTGAGCTGCGCCTCAGCGAAAGCCAGAACCTGCTGATCGCCTCGGTGCCCGAGGACGAGCTGGAGCCGCTCTGCCGCGCCCTCGACCAGCCGGCCCTGCGCCAGCGCTTCCGGATCGATCCGGGGGCGCTGATGGCGGAGTCGGTGAGCTGCACCGGCAACCGTTACTGCAGTTTCGCCCTGATCCCCACCAAGAGCACCGCCGAGCAGGTGGTCGAGGAGCTGGACCGGCGTCTGTCGGTGCCCCATGGCATCCGCCTGCACTGGACCGGCTGCCCCAATGCCTGCGGGCAGCCCTACATGGGCCAGATCGGTCTGATGGGGGCCAAGGCCCGCCAGGACGGTCAGATGGTGGAGGCGGCCAAGATCTTCCTGGGCGGCTCGATGGGGCCTGAGCCGAAGCTGGCCGAGCTGCACCACAAGGGCGTGCCGCTCAGCGAGCTTGCCGATGTGCTTGAGGGGCTGCTGGTGGAGCACTACGGCGCCCGGCGCCGCGCCAGCCCATCGGCAGGGTCCGCCGGCCCCAGCTGAACCAGGCGGATGCGTGCTGCTGCTGGAGAGCGGCGCTGTGGCGTTGATCCACCGCCTCCATCTCCGAGGCGTCCTCGTGGTCGCTGACTCCGTACATCAGGGCTGTGATCCGCTCCGGATCGAGCTCCAGCGCCGCCACCTCCTGCCAGAGGCGCTGGCTGCGCGCTCGGTCGCCCTGCACAATCTGGGCCTCCACCAGCTGCCTGGTGAGCAGGAACACCAGTTGCTGTTCCTTGCGGGCCAGGGCATCCAGCCCCCCGGCCGATGGCCCGGGCCCGGCCGCGCCGACCGCCTGCGGAGCGCTGTCCTTCAGCGGACGCAGGCCCGGTGGATGCGGGGGGTGCGGAGTCTGCATGGCGACCGCCAGCGGCTGGTTGCTCCCGCTTTAGGGCCGGCTCCGCTCCAGGCGGTGCGGCAGCTTCAGGAAACGTATCGCTCGCCGGCCCTGGCCCAGGGCCCACGGGGCCCCCGGCAACAGCCGCGCCGCCGCCGTCCTGATCTGGTGCCGCTCCGGCGCCCGGAACAGCCCCCCGCCGCGGCCATGGCCGCAGCACCCGTGACGCCGAGATGTCACATCGACACGTCACGCCGATCCTCGTGCCCTCGTCCGAGCCCATGGCCATGCCATCCCCCTGCGGCCCTGCCGCCACGGCTCCGTCCGGTCTGCGGCTCCCGGCAGGCGCGCCGCCGCCGCACAGGGGCGGTCCTGCGGTTCTGCCATGGTGACGCTGCAGCCCGGAATCCCCGCCATGACGCAGCCGGTTGCGGTGCCGCCGCTGACTCCCGCGCATCTGCCGCCGCCTGGTGATGCATGCCGCTGGCAGGCGCTGCAGCGCCTGCGGCGCCAGGCTCAGCTCGATCCGCTGCCCTGGATCGCCGCGATCGAGGCCGCCGAGCTGCCCCTGCAGGCGGATCTGATCGCGGTGCTGGCGCCCCATCTCGATGGCCCGCTGGCCCGTCGGCTGCTCGACTGCTGGCTGGCTCAGCCCTCCGCCGAGGCGGCCATCCCCAACCTGATCGGCGTCTGCCGTGACCCGGGTTGGGCCGAGCGGCTGCGGCAGCTGCTCGGCCAGGCGACCCTCGAGCAGCAGATCCTGCTGCTGCCCCTGCTGGGCCATCAGCGCGATGCCTCGGATTTCGCGCTGCTGCGGACGCATCTGCTCGAGCCGGGGCCGCTGGCGTTGCGACGCTCCGCCCTGGAGGCCCTCAGCGTCGGCCTGAGCGCCTGGCCGCTGCTGCCACTGCGCAGGGCCCTGGCGCTGGTGGCCGCTGATCTGCAGCCCAGCCTGGCCGCAGCGGCTCTCGATCTGCTGGCGCGGCTGCCGGGGGCGAGGCGGGATCTGCTGCGGTTGTCCCATCAGCAGCTCGATCCATCCCTGGAGCCGCGCCTGCAGCGCCGCCTCGCCGCCCTTCCCGCCGCACCGCTGCTGTTGCTGGTGCATGGACGCTCCGGAGGCTGCATTCCGGCGGAGCTGCAGCAGCTTGCCGCCGAGCTGCAGCGGCGGCGGGGGGCTGTGGTGCAGCTGCTGGCCCTCACCGATCCCCAGCCGCCGCGGCTGCCCGCGGCCGATCCCCTGGCGCCGGCTACCACGCTGGTGCCGCTGCTGCTCCTGCCCGGCAGCCATGTCAGGCAGGATCTGCCGCGGCTGACGGCGGAGCTCAGGCGCCAGGGGCCTGTGCGACGCCTGCCGTTCCTGGGCAGCTGGCCGCTGTGGCAGCGGGCCCTGGCCTCTGAGCTGCGCGATCTGGCGGCGACGGCGGCCGATCCCGCTCAGCTGCCGCTGCTGCTGCACCATCCCCTGCAGGGTCCCCTGGCTGAGCGGTTTCTGGGCCTGCTCGCCCATCGCTGCGGCGCCCGCTGCCTGGCTGCCGGCTTTGAGGGTGCAGCGGAGCTGCCCTGGCGATCCGGCGGCGCCGCTGCCGTGACACCTGCCGTTCTGCCGCTCGCGCTGGCTGCCAACCGGCTGACCGACACCCTGCGGCTGCAGGCTCCCGAGCTGGCGGCCTGCCCGCTGCTGGAGCGTCCCCCCTTGCGCGGGCTGCTGCTGGAGTCGCTTGCAGCGCTGCCCTGAGGCCGCCCGGTGCCGAGGCCTGTCGGGCGGCGCGAGCTGCACAGAGCCCAGCGCAAACAGCCCAGCTCAAACAGTTCAGTGCAGAGAACCCTTGGGCAGAGAGCCCTGAGTCGGTGTTGCCGATTTTGCGCCGGATGTGGAACCGGACAGAGCCCTCCTCTATAAGACCTTCAACCGTATGGATTGGGCTCCTGGCGATCAGTTCATCCCCGCCGAACAGTCCAGCGGTGGTGCAATGGCTGCTGGCGCTGCATCGCTTCGCCCGACGCTCGGGGGGGCGAGGTGGGTTGCGGCAACGGCTGCGGTCACGCCTGGCTCGGCGCTGGTTCACACGGCGGCGCAGCGCCTCCGCTGCTGTGCTGAGCGGTGGCAGCCAGGTTGCGGAACTGAGGCGCATGCCGCTGCTGCCGGCCCTGGGACTGCTGCTGGCTCTCGGCTTCGGCAGTTCCGCTCTGATCAGCTATCTGTCAGCCCGCTCCTCGATCGACACCCAGATCGCCGAGACCACCCTGCCGCTGAGTGCCGAGACCATCGATGCTGAGCTCGAGGGCCAACTGTTCCAGAAGGTGGCTGTGGCGCGGGCGATGGCGGCCAACACCTTTCTTGAGGAGTGGCTCGGCTCCGGTGAGCGGAATCCGCAGCAGGTGATCGCCTACCTCAAGGGGGTGCGCGCCGAGATCGGTGCCACCACGGCATTTCTGGTCTCCCAGGCCAGTGGCCGTTATTACCACCCTGATGGCATCCTCAAGCAGGTGTCCAGCCGCGATCGCCGCGATGCCTGGTATTACCGTTTTCGTGCCAATCCGGCTCCCTTCGAGATCAACATTGATCGCGACACCGCCGACCGCAACCGGGTCACAGCCTTCATCAATCAGAAGATCAGAGATTCGCAGGGACGACTGCTCGGGGTGATCGGGATCGGGGTCGAGGTGAGTGCCCTGACCAGCCTGCTACGGCACATGGAGAAGCGCTATCACAGCGAGGTGCTGTTCAGCGACTCCAGCGGCCGCATCCTGCTCTCGAGCGCGGGTCATGCGATATCCGGACCCCAGGTTCTGGCCGACATGCCCGGCCTGGGGCCCCATGTTGGGCGGATCCTGTCGCGGGACAGCGCCGCCTTTCATTTCCCAGACCGCGGCCATGAGGTGTTCATCAACAGCCGCCGACTGCCTGAGCTCAATTGGTGGCTGCTGGTCCTGCAGCGCAGCAGTCTCAATCAGGGGGGCATCCTGACGACCCTGGTCAACAATCTGCTGATCGCATCGTTGATCACCCTGGTGGTGCTGTGGCTGGCCAATCTCACAATCGGTGATTATCAGCGCCGCCTTGAGCTGCTGGCCACCACCGATCGGCTGACCGGGAAGCTGAATCGCACGGCTTTTGATCCCTTGTTCAGTGGCCTCACGCAGGCGGCAGTGCGACGCGCTGAGTGTTTGTCGGCACTGCTTGTTGACATCGATCATTTCAAAGCCATCAACGACAGCCAGGGGCATCCGGTCGGTGACAGGGCCATCCAGCATGTCTGCAATCAGATGGCTGATCACATCCGCAGCGGCGATCACCTGTTCCGCTGGGGTGGTGAGGAATTTCTGGTGCTGCTGCCTGCCTGCGGGCCTGAGGCGGCCGAGCGGATGGCCTGGGATCTCTGCCGGACGATGCGCAGCCAGCCCCTGTGTGAGGAGGACCTGAGCATCCCGATCACCGTCAGCATCGGACTGACCGACTGGCAGCCGGGCGAGAACCAGCATGAGCTGCTGGCCAGGGCCGATCGGGCCCTGTATCGCGCCAAGCAGGAGGGGCGCGATCGCGTGGTGCGAATCTGAGCTCGGCCTGAGGCCCGTTGAGTCGGCCGTCTCAGCCGTCGATCTGCGGATTCGGCAGAATGGTCCACCTGATTCGGGTCCCTTGATGGCAGTGCCGGGCACCATGCCTTCCCCTCAGCTGCTGGAGGAGTACTGCCAGTTCTTCAGGCTGCTGAGTGAGCCGGCACGGTTGCAGCTGCTCTGTCATCTGCGTCAGGGGCCGATGGATGTGGCCTCACTGATCGGTGCCACTGGCTTTTCCCAGTCGCACATCAGTCGCCAGCTCGGCCAGCTGCAGCGCGCCGGCCTGGTGCGCTGCGAGCGCGATGGCGTGCGTTCGATCTGGTATGCCGACGGTGGCCTGGTGGAGGATCTCTGCGCCCTGGTGCAGAACCGTCTCAGGCAGCGCCTCGAAAGTCAGCTGCAGCAGCTCGGCCGCGCCTGAATCCCCAGCAGCCCCCGGACGTGCTCGGCATGGCTGGCCGAAGGCTTCCCACCCAGTCGGGATGACAGCGCCGGTCTGATTTCCTCTGCAAGCGGATGGCCGGCCCCTACGCCGACGGCCTGCTGTCGCCCGCTGATCGGCGGCGGCGTCAACACATTGCATCTCGGAGGGGCGGGCGCTGCGATCGGCAGCCGGCCCCGCTGCGGTGGTTTCACAGGCCTTGGCGCGTCGCTGATGGCCTCGATGCTGGCGACGCTCCAGCCGCCGGGCCATCCCTGAGGCAGGCGATGCAGTGTGGTCGGGGTTGATCGCGCCTGGGATGGTCCGTGAGCTCTCTAGG
>CAYNGR010000024.1:0-16812 GCA_964396755.1 uncultured Cyanobium sp.
AGGGCGATCTGGGCGCGGTGGATCTCCCAGTTGCTCGAGAGAAAGCCGGAGTCCTTGTTGCTGTCGGAGTAGCCGAGCATCACCTCCTGCAGGGGCTGGCCGGAGTCGGTGTTGGAGGTGAGCAGCTGGCGGTAGAAGGGTTCGGCGAACAGGCGTCCCATCACCGCCGGCGCCCCCTGCAGGTCCTCCACCGTCTCGAACAGCGGGATCACCAGCAGCTCGGAGCGCTGGGCCAGGGGATCGACCAGGCCGGCCTCCTTGGCCAGCAGCAGCACCTCCAGCAGATCCGACACCGTGTGGCTCATCGAGATCACGTAGGTGCGGCAGATGCGCGATCCGAATTCCTGCTGCAGCCGCTGCAGCATGCGGAACACCGCGAAGGTCTCGGCGGTGGCGGGACTCCAGCGCGCCGCCGGCGGCAGGAGCGGCCGGCGGGTCTGCAGTTCCGACAGCAGCCAGCTGATCCGCTGCTGCTCGTCCATCTCGCCGTAGGGCACCGGCAGCTGCAGGTAGCGGCTCAGCTCGTCGATGGCGTCGCTGTGACGGGTGCTCTCCTGGCGGATGTCGAGGCTGGCCAGCCAGAAGCCGAAGATGTGCACCTGGGTGAGCAGATCGCGCAGGGCCTCGCAGCGCAGGCCGGTGGCGTCGAGGCTCTCCTTGATCAGCTCGAGGTCGTTGCGGAACTCCTCGATCGAGGCGAAGTGCAGATCGGCGCTGGGGGAGCCGATCGCAGGCAGGCCGAAGGACCCCTCGCCCGGCACCGGCGCTGGGGCGTCACCGGGCGATTCCCAGCCGGCATCGGCCAGCTGCTCGTTCCGTCTGGCGCTGAGGCGCAGGCGCTCGAGGATGTAGCTGAGCTTGAGCCGGTAGGGCTCCTTGCGGTAGCTGGTGGCCCGCTCCTCGTAGATGTCGGGGAAGCGCAGGCGGTCCAGCTCCAGGGATTCGAGCAGCGCCTTGCTGGGCGGGCTCCACTGCATCGAGATGCTCAGCTGGTCACGGAGCCCTTCGACGGCGCGGATGTAGCGCTCCAGCATCAGCTGACGCTGGAAGCAGGCCGTCTTCCAGGTGATCTCCGGCGTCACCGACGGGTTGCCATCGCGGTCGGAGCCCACCCAGGAGCCGAAGGTGCAGAAGGCGTCGCGCGGTGGCACCACATCCGGATAGCTGCTGGACAGGGCGGCGCGGATGCGGCTGCGCAGCTGCGGCATGGCGTCGAACAACACCTGCTGGAAGTAGTGCAGGGCGTAGTCGACCTCGTTGATCACCGTCGGCTTGAACTGGTGCAGCTCGTCGGTGCGCCACCACAGCCGGATCTCCTCCTCGAGCTGCTGGCGCAGGCGCTGCTGTTCGCCGAAGTTGATGGGATTGCTGTTCTGCAGCCGCTGGATCAGGGCCGCCACGCGCCGCTGCTTGTGGCGCACCGTGTGGCGCACGATCTCGGTGGGGTGGGCCGTGAACACCAGCCGGATGTCCAGCTCGCGCAGCAGCGTCTCCACCTGGGCAGGCGGCACGCCGAGTCCCCGCAGGCGCTCGAACAGCTCGCGGAAGGTGGCCGGTTCGCTCTGGCGGGCGAGCGGCGGCACGAACGGGTCGCTGCTGACGACCTGCGGGGCGCTGCGCAGGCTCTCGAGGTAGCTGTCCTCCTCGATGTGCTGCTCGATGATGTTGACGAGCTGGAAATACAGGGAGAAGGCGCGGGCGGCGGCGATGCCGTCGGCCAGATCCATCTCGCGGATCAGCTGCACGATGCCGGCCGTGTCGACGCTGCTCTCGTCGGCCAGCTCGGTCGGGGTGATCGGCCCGCTGAGCTGCTTGAGCCGCAGCAGCCGCTCCACCCTGTCCGGCGGACATTCGCTGCGCAGCACCGACTGCCACAGGTCCTCCACCAGCTCCAGCCGCTCCGCCAGCAGCCGGATCACCCTGGGGGCCGTCTCGCTCAGGCCGGCAGGGCTGGCGGCGGGCGATTCCGAAGCGGGGCTGGGGACGGGCGTCACGGCCATGGGCGCTGCGGAGGGCTGCCGCATGGGGGCAGACGGCGAAGAGAACGACCCATCATCATCCCAAAGCGTGCGATGCATCTGTCGCAAGCCATGCCGTCAGCTGCTCCTCCCGCTCGGCCAGTTCGGCGGCGGCATCGGCCACGATTGCGGCGATCGTTTCGCCGCGGCGGTGACGCTCCAGCCAGCGCATCGCATGGTTGCCTCCCTGGAGCAGGGGCTCCAGCGGCCTGAGGGCGGTGCTCAGACCCAGCTCCGCCGCCAGCGGTGCCAGCTCCTCGAGCTGCTGCTCCAGCCACTGGCGCGCCTCCAGCGGCTGGCCGTCGCGCCAGTGGCAGAGCCGGCTGTTGAGGCTGGCGTGGGCGGCGGCACGGTCGTTGGCATCGGCCAGGGCGGCGAGCTCCGCGGCGCCGAGGCGGCTGCAGAGCAGCGGATCGTGCCGTTCGGGGTCGCGCAGGATCTGATGCAGGCGCAGTTCAGCGAAGGCGGTCACCGCCAGCAGCTCCAGCGGATCGGCGATCAGATCGCAGATGCGGATCTCCAGGCGGTTGAGGTCGTGCGGGCGGTCGTCACCGTTGGGTCGCACCGACGTCCACAGGTGGCGCACGTTGAACATCGACCCGGCGGTCAGCTGCTCCTGCATCCAGGCGATGTAGTGGGCGTGCCCCGTGAACAGCGGTACCTGCGGGGGCGTCAGCGGGAACTGCAGCCAGCGCTGGGAGTGGACGCCGCAGCTTTCGCCATCGAGGAAGGGTGAGCTGGCGCTGAGGGCCAGCAGCAGTGCCGCTTCGCAGCGCAGCAGCCGCAGCCCGGCGAACAGGGGCTGCATTGCCTCGAGGCCCAGGTTGATGTGCACGCTGGCCGTGACCACCCGCGTGCCATAGGTCTGCTCGATCGTGTCGTGGTACGGGTTGTCCGGGGCGGAGCGCTCGAAGCGGTGGCTGTCGCCCAGGCTGAGGGTGCTGCCGGACAGCAGGGTCAGGCCGCGCGGCGCCAGCCAGGCCCGCAGCCGGCGGCGCGGTTCCAGCAGCAGCTCCAGCTGCTGGCGGTAGCTGGCCTGAGGTGGCGTGGTGTATTCGAGGTTGCGGTTGTCGGGTTCGGTGACGAAGTCCGCCAGCTGCGTCGCGGCTTCGGCCGCGCAGCCCACCACCTGGCCGTCCGGGCGGCCGGTGTACATCTCGACCTCGAACCCCTTGGGCAGCAGCAGCGCCGCCATCACGGCCGCTCCGCGCCGCCGCTGGCGGCTTCCGGCAACAGGCAGGCCAGGGCCTTGAGCATGCCGCGGGCCTTGTTGAGCGTCTCCTCGTATTCGGCCTCAGGACGGGAATCGGCCACGATGCCGGCACCGGCCTGCACCTGCACCCGCCAACGGCGCTGGCCGCCGCCCGAGGCCGGCTCGGGCAGCACCACCATCGTGCGGATGGTGATGGCGGTGTTGAGGGCACCGCCGAGGTCGACGGCCCCGTAGACGCCGGAGTAGGGCCCGCGGGCGTCGGGCTCGAGGTCGTGGATCAGCTGCATCGCCCGGATCTTGGGGGCGCCGCTGACCGTGCCGGCGGGGAAGCAGGCCATCAGCAGGTCCCACACGTCACGACCCTCGGCGAGCAGCCCCTCCACCTGGCTGACGATGTGCATCACGTGCGAGTAGCGCTCGATCACCATCAGGTCGCCCACCGCCACGCTGCCGGGCCGGCAGACGCGCCCCAGGTCGTTGCGGCCCAGATCGACCAGCATCACGTGCTCGGCCCGCTCCTTGGGATCGGCCAGCAGCTCGGCCTCGAGGGCGACATCCTCCCGTTCATCGCCGCCGCGGGGGCGGGTGCCGGCGATCGGCCGCACCGAGGCGCGCACACTGCCGTCCTCCTGGGGCTCGGCCTTGACCATCACCTCGGGGCTGGAGCCGATCAGGTGCCAGTCGCCGAAGTCGAAGAAGGCCATGTAGGGCGAGGGATTGACCATCCGCAGGCTGCGGTACAGGTCGAAGGGGTCGCGCTCGATGCGGGTCTCCAGCCGCTGGCTCAGCACCAGTTGGAACACGTCACCGGCCTCGATGTGATGCTCCCCGCGGCGCACGGCGTTCTCGAAGCTGGCCTGCTCGACGTTGCTGCGGATCGCCAGATCGCGCATCACCTGATCGGTGGAGGCGTCGTGCCAGCTCAGCGGCGTCACCGAGGCGGGCAGGGGCTCGTGCATGCGCGCCTCCAGGGCGGCGATGCGGCCGGCGGCATGGTTCCAGGCGTGTTCGGGGTCCACGGGCCGGCCGTCGCAGCCCGACAGGTCGGCATAGGCCAGGGCGGTGATCTGACGCCGCACCTGATCGAACACCAGCAGGCTGTCGGCGAGCATCCAGCAGCCGTCCGGAGGGGCGTTGGCGGGCGCGTCGTGCACCGGCACGCTGGGCTCGATCCAGCGGATCAGCTCGTAGCCCCAGAAGCCAAACAGTTGGCCCACCGGCGGCAGGTCCGGCAGCGGCGCAGGGCTCAGCGGCGCCAGGCACTGACGCAGCAGCTGGAAGGGGTTGCCCTGCAGCTCGTCGTGGCGGCCATCGCGCCACTGCCGCTCACTGCGCTCGCCCCGACAGGTGAGCGTCCACAGCGGATCGCTGACCACGAAGCTCCAGCGGCCCAGCCGCTCGCCCCCCTCGACGGATTCGAGCAGCACGCCATGGCCGCGGCCGGCCCCCACCTTCAGCCAGGTGGTCAGCGGCGTCTCCAGGTCAGCGGGCCAGCGCTTCCACAGCGGGATCAGGTTGTGGCCGCCGAAGGCGGAGGGCTCACCGGAACACGCCCGGGCGGCCTCCGCCAGGAAGGCGTCGCGGTCTGGGGAACGGGCGGGTGCGGGCATCGGGCGATGGACGGGCAGAAAAAAGGCGGGGCCCCGGGCCCCGCCATTCAAGATGCTCGCCGGACCGGGTTCAGGCGTCGTAGGTGGCTTTGCCGCTGAACTTGAGGCTGGCGGGGTTGGGGTTGGCGCCGATTCTGCGGGGGTTGTGGCCCACCATGGTGCGGCCTTCGTTCACCTTCTCGGGGAAGACGCCATCCTTGGGGTGCAGGAATTCGGTGTCGCCACCGGGGTAGATGCGGTAGATCTTGTAGTCCTCGATCCGAGGCTTGAACTTCGTGCGCAGCTGGGTGCCCAGAGCAAGGCACTGCTCCTTGCGGGCGAAGTACATGATGTTTTCGCCCTCATTCATCAGGGCGGCGCCGCCGGTGGGGAGTTCGAACGCCTGGGACTTGCTGCTGGTCCAGGTGATGGCGTACTTCTCCTCGGTTTCGGCGGCATTCAGCAGACCACCGGTGCTGCCGATGTGCTTGGGAAGTTGACCCGTGAGGGCAGTCGCTGGCATGGCTCGCTGACCGTTACAGCCGGAAGCTAGCACCAGGTTTTTGAGCCCTCAGGCCCGTCTTCGGCACTCTTCACACTCCTCGACAAACGCCGGGTCTGCGGATCGCATGAGGCGGCTCCGGCTTGCCGGCGGCCCGCCTGCTGCGGCGTCTCCGGCATCCCCGCCGGGTGAGGCTGCGGCCGGCTAGCCCAGCGGCTCGGCCAGCGGAAAGAAGACGATCAGGGAGCTGCCATCGCGCTCGGTGAGCCGTCCTCCCAGGCGATGGAAGAGCCGGCGGGTGGCCTCGCTGCTGAGCTGCAGGCTGCCGGTGCCGGGATTCCAGCTCAGCACCGGACCGACGCGCTCTGGAGCGGCGGCCTCGCCGGCCTCCCGCTCCTCCTCCGCCAGGGTCGCGCCGTCGGCGCCGCTGACCTGGCTGCTGAGCTGCAGCTTGAGCCGGGAGCCGGCCGGCTGCAGGCTGAGGCGCACCTGGCTGCCGCTGGGCAGGCCGCGGCTGAAGCGGTCCATCAGCCCGCCCAGCATCGTCTCGAGGCGGGTGGGATCGCTGAGCACCGGCGGCAGACCGGGCTGGATGCGCAGCTGCAGCGTCAGATCGCGGCGGGCCAGCTGCCGCTGCCACAGCTCCTCCATCGCCTGCAGCAGCTGGCTCAGGTCGGTGCGGGCCAGTTCACTGGCGGCCAGGGGCTGACCGCTGCCGGGCTGTCGCTGCAGTTCAGCCGCCAGGAAGATCAGGCCGAACCGGTCGATCTGCTCGCTGCATTCGCTGTCGATCTGCTCCAGCCGCTGGCGCACCAGCGTGGTCAGTTCGCGGCGGCGCAGCAGCGAACGGATCAGGGTGCGGATCGTGGCCAGCGGCGTGCGCACCTCATGGGTGAGGGCCTCGAGCAGGGCCAGTTCGCCGGCGCTGCCGTCGCTCCGCGGCGAGGCCAGGGGTTGCAGGGTGACGCTGGGGGCGATCGCCGCCAGGCGCTCGGCCAGCCGTGGCCAGAACTGCAGGGCCAGTTCCGGGGCGTTGTCGAGCGGTCCCAGCGCCTGCAGGGCCGCCGTCAGCGCTGCGGCGGCCTCGGGATTCTCCTCATGCAGCCGCTGCAGCACCAGCTGCAGGGCGCCGGAGAGCACCTCCGCGTCGAAGCGCACGATCAAGCGCCGCGCCTGTGGCGGGCCGTCGAGGGCCAGGGCCACCTGCACCGCCGGCGTGATCAGCAGCAGCAGTGGCTCGGTGCCGTCCTGCGGATGCAGGGGCAGGCGCTGGAAGCCAGGCGGTTCGCTCGCGGCCTGCGGCTCGCGGCGGCCCGGCAGCAGTGGCGCACCGCTGGGCAGCAGCTGCTCCACCCCCGCCGGCGCCCAGACCCAGCCCTGCAGGCGGCGCAGCAGCCGCGGCTCGTATAGAGCCGGCAGTGGGGCCGCCAGCCACACGCCCCGCTCGGCGCCGGGGCCCGGCGCCAGCAGATCCTCCTGGAGGGTGGCAAGGGCGGCCCACCACTGGCGCCGCACGCTGTCCTCGTCGCCGCGGCCGGGGGGCACCCCCGAGGCCAGCAGCGTGCGCAGGTCGTTCAGGCTCACCACCATCGCTGCTGGACGCGGTTGCGCCGGGAGACCGCGGCGCAGAGGCCGATGCCGAGGAAGTTGACCAGCATCGCGAAGCGTCCGTAGCTGAGCCAGGGCAGGGGGATGCCGGTGATCGGGCCCAGGCCGATCGTCATGAAGATGTTCACCACCACCTGGAACATCAGCATCGCCCCGATGCCGATCACCACCAGGGATTCGGCATCGCTGGCGGCCCCGGCGGCGATCTTCAGCAGCCGCCAGGCCAGCAGGCCGAACGCCGCCACCACGATCAGGGATCCCAGAAAGCCGGTCTCCTCCCCCAGCGCGCTGAAGATGAAGTCGGTGTGCTGCTCCGGGATGAAGCGCAGCTTGGTGAGCTGCCCTTCCATCAGGCCACTGCCGAGCAGGCCGCCGGAGCCGATGCCGATCTTGCTCTGGATCAGGTGGTAGCCGCCCCCGAGTGGATCCTGGGAAGGGTCCAGAAACATGGTCAGCCGTTCCCGCTGGTGGGGTTTGAGGCCGTGTTGCCACAGCCAGGGCGTGGCCACGGCGAACAGCGATTGCACCGCCAGCAGCAGTGCCAGGCCGATGCGCGGCCAGGGCAGCGATCGCCAGGCCAGCACCGCCACCACCGGGATCCAGGCCAGCAGTCCCCAGGTCCAGAGGCCCGAGAGGATCGCCGTGACCAGCGGCGAGAGCAGCAGCGTCAGCCAGGCCAGTGGCATGCCCGCCCAGAACAGCATCGTCAGCAGCACCGCTCCGAACACCAGCGAGGTGCCCAGGTCGGGCTGGATGAACACCAGCAGCCAGGGCAGGGCGATCGTCGCGGTCGGCCGAAGCAGGTCGACCGGCCGCTCCACCGGATAGCGGGACAGCACGCCCGCCAGCAGCAGGATCGCGGCCAGCTTGGCGATTTCGGAGGGCTGCACGTAGAAGCCGCCGATGTTGATCCAGCTCTGGGCCCCGAGGGCCGAGGTGCCCACCAGGCGCACGGCCACCAGGCTGGCGATCGTCAGGATGTAGATGGGCCAGCGGGCCTGGGTCAGGCGTTCGAGGGGCAGGCGCGCCACCTGCAGGGCCAGCACCATGCCGACGGCGGCGGTGATCCAGTGCTGATACCAGTCGGCGTAGTTGGCCTGGCGTTGGGTGCTGGCGATCAGCACGCCGGCGATGCCGGTGAGACCGAGCGGCACGCCCCAGAGGATCCAGTCGACCTGCCGCAGCCGGCGCCGCATGGCCCCGTTCCGCGGTGGCCAGGCGCCGCGGCGGCCCCGGGGGCTCAGCACGGCCATGGCCTCATGCCTGACCGCCCGCGGGGACGGCGGCGGTCAGGCTGTCGAGGCGTTCGGCCAGCTCCAGGAAGCCCCTGGCGCTGATCGAGTCCGGTGCGCCCAGCACCACCGGCAGGCCGCCGTCGCCGCCGCTGCGCACCGGCATCTCCAGCGGCAGCTGGGCCAGCAGTGGCACACCCGCCTCGTCGGCCAGCAGGGCGCCGCCGCCGCTGCCGAACAGCTCGTAGCGCTTGTCGGGGGCATCGGGCGGGATGAAGGCGCTCATGTTCTCGATCACGCCCAGCACCGGCACGCCCATCTGCAGGAACATCGCCAGGCCGCGGCGGGCATCCTGCAGCGACACCTTCTGCGGCGTGGTGACGATCACCGCGCCCGCCATCGGCACCGCCTGGGCCAGGCTCAGCTGAGCATCGCCGGTGCCCGGCGGCAGGTCGACCACCAGCACGTCGCGCTCGCCCCAGTCGACCTGATAGAGAAACTGCCGGATGATGCCGTTGAGCATCGGGCCACGCCAGATCACCGGCTGGTTCTCCTGGATCAGCAGGCCCATCGACACCATGGCGATGCCGCAGGTCTCGATCGGGGTCAGCACCTGATCGTTGCCGCTGCCGCGCACCTCGGGGGTGCGGTCGGCCACGCCGAGCATGGTGGGGGCGTTGGGCCCGTAGATGTCGGCGTCGAGCAGGCCGACGCGCAGGCCCCGGGCCGCCAGGGCGCAGGCCAGGTTCACCGCCACGGTGCTCTTGCCGACGCCGCCCTTGCCGCTGCTGACGGCGATGACCCGTTGCACCCCGGGGATGGGCTGGCGCTCCGGCAGCTGGCCATGACCGCCTGCGCCGTGACCGGCGCCGCCGATCGGTCCGCTTGAGGGTGGGGACGGGGCGGCGGCCAGCTCGATCTGGACATCGCTGATGCCCTGCTGGCCCAGCAGGGCGGCGCGCGCCTGCTCGACGATGCGCTGCTGTTGGCTGGCGGCGAAGCGCGGCAGGGACAGCTCGAAGATGGCGCGGTCCTCGCGGCGGCGCACCCGGCGGATCCAGCCCAGCTCCAGCAGGCTGCGGCCGCTGCCGGCGTCCTGAAGGTCCGCCAGGCAGGCCTCCAGGGCGGCGGTGTCGGAGTTCGGGGCGGAGGGGGCCGGAGCGGGGGAGGCCATGAACAGGCGCGAGGGGCGGGAAATGGGGCGTCCGGGGGAGAGAGCGGCCTGGAGACGGGTGTGGCCCGCTGGCGAGGGCGTCCGTGCAGGTGGCTTCCGGCAGGCCGGATCCTAGGGATGCCGTCCACTCCGCAGGATGCAGACCGCAATGGCGGGTCCTGCCGGGGCCTGCGTGGAGCCGGACGGGTCAGGCCTGTCGTGACAGAGGCTCTCGCCCTCTTGTGTGCGGGGGGGGGGGCCTGAAAACGTAAGGGCGTTCATACCCTGCGGTTTCGCCCTGCAGGTCAGCTGCTCCCCCATGCCGTCCGACACCGCTCCCGTCGCCAGCCCCGATGCCTCCAGCGGCGTGGCGGCGGCCCTGCCCCCCAGCGATTCACGCCAGCGGGCCAAGGCCCTGCTGATGGAACTGCAGGATTCGATCTGCGCCGGCTTGGAGGTCCTCGACGCCGAGGGGAGTTTCCAGGAGGAGAGCTGGGAGCGCCCCGAGGGTGGCGGCGGCCGCTCCCGGGTGATGAAGGGCGGTCGCGTCTTCGAGCAGGGCGGCGTCAACTTCTCGGAAGTCGAGGGGGATCAGCTGCCCCCGTCGATCCTCAACCAGCGGCCGGAGGCCGCCGGGCAGCGCTGGTTCGCCACCGGCACCTCGATGGTGCTGCACCCGCGCAATCCCTATGTGCCGACGGTGCATCTCAACTACCGCTACTTCGAGGCGGGCCCGGTGTGGTGGTTCGGAGGTGGCGCCGATCTGACCCCCTACTACCCGTTCCTGGAGGACGCCAGGCATTTCCATCGCACGCTCAAGGGCGCCTGCGACAGCGTCGATCCTGCCTATTTCCAGGTGTTCAAGCCCTGGTGCGACGAATACTTCTATCTCAGGCACCGCGGCGAGACCCGCGGCGTCGGCGGCATCTTCTACGACTATCAGGATCCCTCCGGGCGTCTCTACAAGGGCCAAGATCCCGCCGGGCCTGCGGCTGCGGCCGGTGAGGCCATCGGCCCGATCCAGCACGACTGGGAGAAGCTGTTCGCGCTGGCCAGCGCCTGCGGCAATGCCTTCCTGCCCAGCTACGTGCCGATCGTGGAGCGTCGCCACGAGCTGGCCTATGGCGAGCGCGAGCGCCAGTTCCAGCTCTACCGGCGCGGCCGCTACGTGGAGTTCAACCTGGTGTTCGACCGAGGCACGATCTTCGGTCTGCAGACCAACGGCCGCACCGAGTCGATCCTGATGTCGCTGCCGCCGCTGGTGCGCTGGGAGTACGGCTACAGCGCCGAGCCGGGCAGCCGCGAGGCGCTGCTCACCGAGCTGTTCACCCGTCCCCAGAACTGGCTGGAGGATGCCTCCCTGGAGGACCGCTGCCGGCCGCACCAGGCGATCGGCTGAGCACCGGTGAGGGCAGGCCGCGTGGGCGCACCCGCGGCCGATCCGGCCGGCCTGACAGCGGCGTCGTCGCGGGGGATGTTCAAGCCCTGATCGCCGCGGCGGGGTGTGCCGGCGTGGTGGTTCGTCGAGCGAACGGCTGCAGCGCTGGGCCACCGTTCCCCTGGCGCCAGTGGACCCCTCGCCACGCTCCGCACGATGCCGGCCTGGCTGGTGACTGGTCTGCATGAGCGACGGCGGCACACGCCCAGGCTGGTGCGGCCTGATCAGCGCAGCGCGGTCCGGGAGCCGAGGCCCGGCTGTGGGCTGCTGGCCTGGGCCGGGCCGGCGCCACTGCGCCCCAGACCCTGCTCCAGGGCGCGGACCACCCGCTCGGCGATCGCCTGGACGGTGCGGGGGCGGGTGTAGGGGTTGCGCAGCGACGCCTCCAGGTTGCCCTCAAGCTTGCCGATCTCCAGCAGCGCGATGCCGCGCTTCGGGCCGCCCAGCACGTTGCGGAAGGCCATCGGGTAGCCGCCGAACTCGCGGGCCAGGCTCTCGTCGATGCGGGTGAACGGCTGGTGCACCGGAGGGATCAGGCCGGAGCCGACGCCATCGGGGCCGTAGGCATCGAAGTGGATCTCGATGGCGTAACCACCGGCGGCGGCATGGTCGCGGCCGACGCTCCAGTTGGTTCCAGGGGCATCCCCGGAGTGGATCGTGCGGAACGGGGGCCGGTGGTACTGGATGTTCAGGCCACGCTGCTGCCCCAGCTGAACCACCGCGGTGGCGACGACCATGTTCCAGTACAGCTCGTCGCTGATGCCGGGGTACATCGGTGGGGCGCCGCGCAGGGCCACCGCCTCGCCTGGCGTGCCGGAGCCGGAGATGTTCTGGGAGTCGGCATGGCCTGCCATCACCAGGATCGGCGTGTCCGCCGGCACGCTCCGCAGGCCCACCCAGTCACGGCCGAGGCGGCTGCGCGGACCGGTGAGGGGATCGGGCGCCTCCCCGGGCCCGCCCCAGGCGGCAGGGGTCTGGCCCGGCGGCAGCAGGGCGGCGTTGCCGGGCCGCATGCCGTCCTGGGACTGGGCCCGCGCCGGGTTGGCGGCCAGCTCCAGCGGAACGAGCGCGGTAGCCGCCAGCAGCAGGGCCAGCGGGCGGGAACGACGGGGCATCAGCGGCGGGTGGCGGGGATCAGATCGGGGAGGACAGCAGGGAGCCGTCGCTGGCCAGCTGCAGGCGCGGACCCAGCTCCTGCTCGATGGCAATCAGTTCGTCGCGGTGGGCGCGCAGGCGCAGGTTGCTGGGGGGGGCCGCGCCGTCGCTGAGCAGGCGCAGCTCCAGGGTCTCGGGGCGTTCGGCGCGGCGCCGGTAGAGCACACCGGCCAGGGGGCCCAGCAGGGCCAGCAGCAGCGGCCAGGCCCCCAGGTTGGGCAGCAGCTGGGCGATGACCAGGCCGAGGCAGGCGGCACCGACAGCTCCCAGCAACGACAGCAGCAGCGCCAGCGGGAGGCTGGAGCGCACCTGGCCGCGGAAGCGCAGCACCTGGCGTTCGGGATCGCCGTCCTCGGTGCGCCAGCCGCGCTGCTCCAGCCACTCCTGCAGACCCTGCAGCACCTCAAGCGGTGGGCGCGGCGACTGCACATCCACGACGGTGGTGCGGTCCTTGCTGGCAGCGCGCAGGAAGAACACCAGGCCGATGGCCATCAGCACGGTGAGCAGCAGCGTCGAGGCCAGGGGATGCATCGGCGCAGCGAAGATCTGACCGACATCTTGACCCATCCCGGGAGGCGCGGCGGTGCGCAGGGGCCGGTGGGTCAGCATGGAGCACCCCGATCCGATAGCCCCGATGGCCCAGGCTTCCGCCGCCGGTCCAGCCGGTTCCAGGCCGCAGACGCCGCCGCCGCGTCGCTTCGCGGTGTTCGATGCCGACCTGGATGCCGAGTGGCTGGCCTTGTACAGCGGTGCCCAGGCCCTGGCGATCGACACCGAGGCGATGGGGCTGATTCACGGCCGAGACCGCCTCTGCCTGGTGCAGCTCTGCGACGCCGAGGACAACGTCTGCTGCATCCGCCTGGCCCGTGGTCAGAACGAGGCACCCAGGCTGCGACAGCTGCTTGAGGACACGGCGGTGGAGAAGGTGTTCCACTTCGCCCGCTTCGATGTGGCGGCCCTGGCCGAGAACCTGGGGATCGCCGTCAATCCGTTGTTCTGCACCAAGATCGCCAGCCGTCTGGCCCGCACCTACGCCCCCCGCCACGGTCTCAAGGACGTAATCGGCGAGCTGGTGGGTGTCGAGCTCGACAAGCAGGCCCAGAGCTCGGACTGGGGCCGGGTGGAGGAGCTCAGCGAGGGACAGCTGGCCTATGCGGCCGGCGACGTGCGCTGGCTTCTGGCGGCCCGGGACCGGCTGGAGGACATGCTCCGGCGCGAGGAGCGCTGGGCGCTGGCGCAGCGCTGCTTCGCCTGCGTGCCGGTGTTCGCTGATCTCGACCGGATGCGCTTCGGCTCGGTGTTCGAGCACTGAGCCCGCGGCTGACCCGGGGCTGCCGGCTCAGGTGTCGCTCGCCGGCGCAGGGCCCGGATCAGTCCTCCACCATGAAGTTGTCGTCGCTGCCGACTGTGTGCAGCTGGGCATCGAACATCTCGCCCATGTCCACACCGCTGGACTGGATCTCCGCCAATATCCGGCCGGCCAGGGCGATCTTGTCGTCGACGGCCCGCAGGCCCTCCCGGACGGCGCGGATGTCCACCTTGCGGCGGGCCGACGCCAGGCTGATGCCCATGCAGGAGGCCAGTCGACCGCAGGCCACCGTGTAGTCGCGGTCGGAGAGAGGAGGCATCAGGGCAACCGGGCGGTGAAGGGGGACTGGCAGGACGAGGAGCGGGCCGGATCTCAGGTCTGCCGCAGCAGACGCCGGTCGATCAGCTCGGCCAGCCGCTCGCTGCCGCCGGCTGCTCCCATGCGCCGCCGGCCGATGCGGCCGCGACGCTGACGCTCGTCCCCATTGTCCAGCAGGGTGAGCAGCTCCCTGCGCAGCTGCCCGGCGGTGCGCAGCGGCAGCACCGCGCCCCCGAGCAGACGGCTCTGGCGCCGGGCGAATCCAGCCTGGAACTGGGGGCCCGGCCCCGGCAGGGATAGGGCCGGCACCCCCAGCCCCACCAGCTGCTCGGTGGCGGTGCCGGCAGTGGCCAGGCCCAGTTCGGCCCAGCCGGCCCAGTGGCGGAAGCATCCCGCCCCCTGCCACAGCTCCAGACCGTCGCGTCGCCAGATGTGCTGCGGCGCTCCATCGCCTCCCGGCGCCACGGCAGCGGTCTGCGGTGGCTGGGGTCGGAAGCCGGCGGCCTCCAGGGCGGAGGCCAGCTCAGATGCGCCCGGCTGGCGGCCGGTGGCCAGCAGCACCAACCAGTCGGGGCCGGCGGCCGCATCGCCTGGGCCGCGAGCCGGCAGGCCGTCGATCAGGCGCTGCAGGTTGCCGAGTGCTTCGGGCATGCGGCTGCCGGGCAGCAGCAGCAGCCTCCGGCGCAGGCTCAGCGGCGCCGGCAGCGGCGCGCCGTCGAGGTCATCCATCATCGGGTTGCCGACCGCCAGGGCCGCGACGCCGTGACGGCGCAGGCCGCGGGCGGTGAGTCGGTCGCGCATCGCCACCAGCCGGCAGCGACGGGCCCGCATCAGGGCCCATTCCCACGGGTCCCATTCGCTGCCCTTGCAGCGGTGGTAGGCATCGGCCAGGGGCGAGGCTCCCCAGTCGCGAGGAGGCGACGAGGCCCAGGTGTAGTCGCTCTTGGGGGTGCCCAGGAAGCCGTAGGGGCTGCCGCTGCTCCAGGCCAGCAGCAGTGGCAGCAGGTCCCCCACTGCCAGCATCGGATGGCCGCGGCGGCCCCAGGCGCGCACCAGGCGCCACTGGCGCCAGCTCAGCAGCGCCAGGCCCGCTCCCAGGTCGCGCAGCAGGCCCGTCAGGCTCTGGTTGCTGAAGCCGCCGCTCGGCAGCGTCCGCTGCGGTCCGACCCGCTGCAGCAGCCCCCGCCCCTCGGCTGCGGCGAAGGCCTCGCCGGTGCCCACCAGGGGCAGGACCGCCACGCTCAGCTCCGGCCGGCGGCGTTTGAGGGCCTCGATCAGAGCCAGGGAGATGACGTCCTCGCCATGGCCGTTGCTGAGCACCAGCAGGGGCGGAGGCTGGTGGCTGGGCATGCCGTGGCTGATACGATCCCGTCACGGGAGTTTGCTCCCGGCCTGGCGGCATGGCCAAGTGGTAAGGCAGAGGATTGCAAATCCTTTATCCCCAGTTCGAATCTGGGTGCCGCCTTCTGGAGATCAACCGCCGCAGCGCCCTGCGCCGCGGCCCGTGATCTGTTCACGAACCGTTCCCGTCCCGGCTGCCGCGAGCATGCGTGCCTGGCGGATCGACCGCTGATGCAGGTCCTGGTGGACCGCCTGCGCAGGGATCTGCGGCCGACGCTGCAGCGCTTGCTGCCACGAGGCGCTGTGGTGACCAGCTGAGCGCCTTCGCTCACAGCCACAGGAGTGCCCCGGCGGCCAGATCCGGGGCGCCGCTGAGTTCGAGCTGCAGGTCGGCCGCCAGGCTGCCGCTGCAGTTGGCCTCCAGCAGGCCGTTGCCATTGGCCAGGCGGCTGTAGCGCACCTGGCCGAGGCTGCTGAAGGCGGCGGCGCCGATCCAGACGAAGGCCTGGTTGCCGCTCTGATCGGAGCGGGCATCGATGGCGCTCAGATCGAGGCGATCCTCCGCGCTGAGATCCAGGATCCAGTCCCGTGCGGCGCTGCCGTTGCCGGCCTCCGCCACGCTGCCGACCACGAACAGATCGGCGCCGTCGCCACCGACCAGCGTGTCGACGCCGGCGCCTCCCCGCAGCGTGTCCTGGCCGCCACCACCCTCCAGGCGGTTGGCCGCACTGCTGCCGCTGAGGTTGTCCCCCTGCGCGGAGCCGACCAGGTGTTCGACACCGCTGAGTTGATCGCTGCCGGCCCCGCCGGTGTGCTGCACCGTCGTCAGGGCCAGGTTCACCGTCACCGCCGCCGCGGCCCGGGCGTAGCTGGCGGTGTCGCCGCCGCTCAGCTGGTTGCCGCCGACGAGGGTGTCGTTGCCGCCGCCGCCGTCGAGCCAGTCGTCGCCGTCGGCGCCGTCGAGCCGGTTGGCGCCGTCGTTGCCCAGCAGACGATCGTGGCCACTGCCGCCGAGCAGGTGCTCCACGCTGATCATCCGGTCGAGGCCGGCACCACTGTCCTGGGCCTCGCTGAGGCTGAGATCCACCCGCACCGCCGTGGTCGTTCCCGCCCAGGAGGCGGTGTCCAGGCCGTCGCTGCCCAGCAGCAGGTCATTGCCGGGGCCGCCGACGAGGGTGTCGTTGCCGCTGCCCCCCTGGATGGTGTCGTGACCGGCCAGACCCTGCAGCAGATCGTGGCCCTCCATGCCGTCGAGCCAGTCGTCGCTGTCGAGGCCGCTGAGTTTGTTGTCGGCGCTGCTGCCCATGAAGGCAGGGCCGAATCGGCTGGCGACCGTACGGGCGTCCCAGCGTGTGCCGGAAGAGAAGGTGATGTGCTGGACCGGATTCCAGCGGTTCAGCACCGTGAAATCCCGGAAGAAGTCCTCCACCCGGATCGTGCTGAAGCCGGGCACCCCATAGCCCGTGTAGGTGAGCAGCAGAGCGTTGTCCTGGCGTGCCAGCGTCACGTTCTCCGGCACGACCACCTGGAAGTGCAGGGTGTTCACCGAGGGAGCGCTGCCCTCCGGGTTGGCAGGGATCCAGCTATCGCCCCGATAGTGAGCGAAGACGTTGCTGCCACTGCCGCCGATCAGGGTGTCCTGGCCACCGACGGTGCGCACGATCAGCCGGTCATCACCATCGCCTCCTTCCAGTCTGTCGCCGCCCCCTTCGCCGTCGAGGCTGTCATGGCCGCTGCCGCCGATCAGCAGATCCTGGCCATTCCTGCCGTACAGAAGATCCTGCCCGGCTTCTCCCCAGAGCGTGTCGTTGTTGCTGAATCCGATGATCTGATCGTCCCCGGTCGTGCCGCGCAGGAAGCCGTCCTTGAACATCTGCCAGGTCCAGACCTGGCCGGTCTGGAAACGCAGCGTGCGGATCGGAGAGTCTTCCTCGTT
>CAYNGR010000024.1:16912-21272 GCA_964396755.1 uncultured Cyanobium sp.
GTCATTGCCGCTCCCTCCGTGCAGTGTGTTGTTGCCTCTGCCCACCATCAGGGAATCGGAACCGCTGTCGCCCAGCAGCAGATCTCCGCCGCCCCAGCCACGCAGGGTGTCATCGCCACCGCCGCCGCGGATCGTTTCATCGAGTTCGCAGCCCTGCAGGTCGTCGTGACCGTCGGAGAAGCGCAACAGTTGTTGCATGAACTGGCGATAGTCCCAGCGGCTGCCGTCGGCGAAGCTGACGCTGCGCAGCGTGCTGAGATTGGATCTGGGGTCCGGCAGGTGATCGGGAGGGAAGTAATTGACCAGCGTGATCTGATCGCTGCTGGCCAGGAATGTGATCGTCAGATTCCACAGGTCGCGCCTCAACCGGATGGTCTCGGCGGTGTGGCTGCCGTTGAAGCGCAGGGTGAAGCTCTGGGCGGAGGCCGGGTCGTCGGCCGCCAGCTTCAGGGTGTGGATGGTGTCCTGACCGTCGCCGGGGTTGAACACGATCAGACCCTGACCGGTTCCCACGCGGAGGCTGTCATTGCCGCCTCCGGCGCAGATGGTGTCGATGCCCACTCCGGTCGTGATCTCGTCGTCTCCCAGGCCGCTGAGGATGATGTCGTCGCCGTCGCCGCCGTTGGGCCGGTCGGCGCCGACCGAGCCGATCAGCACGTCATTGCCGGCTCCGCCATCCAGGTGGGCGTCGCCGGGGAGAGCCTCCACCAGCTCCGACTCCATCCAGCTCCAGATCCTGTCCCCCGCCTGGGTTGACTGACGCCGGAACGGCAGCAGCAGCAGCCAGAGGCGGCGGTCCGGTTCGCTCATCCGGTGCATTGAGCGCTCGAGGATCGCCCCCAGCAGTGCCTCGCTCACCAGGGGATGGCTGCGCAGGGCTCGGCCCGCGTTGATCAGCTGCTCCTCGCTGGCCGAGCGGCTCAGCTGGTCCTCGAGGGCGGCGTCCAGACCGGCCCCATCCAGGCTGATCTGCTCCTCCGCCCCAACGCGGATCGCCCGGTTCCACAGAGGGGACAGGTGCTCCTTCGGACTGAGCAGCAGGCCTGCCCAGCGGCAGAGATCCTCAAAGGTCCCGTGCAGGAGTTCGAGATTGGCGGGACTGTGGAGATCCCAGGGCACCGAGCGGAAGTGATCGTTGCTGAAGGCATGCAGGGTGGCCAGCAGCCGTCCGTCGGCCAGGCCGCCGATCGGTGTCGCCGGCTGGTCCGCCACGCCCGCCCAGTGATGAAGGATCTCCGGCATCAGCTGCTGGCGGGTGGCGCTGTCCGCCGCCAGCCAGGTCCGCAGCAGCTGGGCAAGGCGGCCACTGCTGTCCTCCTGCAGCCTCTGCTGCAGTCCCGGCACCCGACCCATGCCGCCGATGTCCGGCAGCCATGGGCTCAGGCTGGTGCTGCCGGCGCTGGTCGTCTCGATGGCCACCGAGGGCTCTGAGGAGACATCGGCCTGGCCGCTGTCGCTGGCGAGCCAGACATCGACCAGCAGGCGGCGCTCACCGTCGCTGCGGCGGTAGTGGCCGCTCAGCCGCAGCTCGTTGCCCTGAGCATCGGGGCCGCTGCCGCTGGTGAACGCGAGCTCGAGAGCCGTGATCCCGGCAGCGTCGAGGCTCAGCCATTCCCCGGACTCGAACTGTCCGTCACTGTCGCCGTCGCGCCACAGGCCCAGTTCGCGCCAGGCGATGTCCTGTCCGTCGACCAGTCCGTCGCGGTTGCCATCCAGGTCGGCCAGGGCCGCAAAGCCGTGGGCGGCCCGTTCGCCGCTGGCCAGGGGCGTCTGGTCGCCGAACAGATCACGGCCGGAATCGATGCGGCCATCCCCTCCGTGATCGCGCACCAGCAGGGCATCGCCTGGGCCGATCCAGCCGCAGGCCTCCCGGAGCCCGTCGGCATCGAGATCGAAGCGCACGCCCGCCGTTGCCAGGGCCAGGGTCTGCAGGCCGTCGCCGTTGAGATCCAGCGCCAGCGGACAGGTGAAGACCCGGACCTGCTGCAGGCGGGAGTGGAACACCGCCTCCCAGGTCGCCAGCTGCGGGCGTCCGGGCAGGCGATGGCCCAGCGGCGGTCCGCCGATCACCGCCACAAGATCGTCGGCGAACTGCTGCTCCCTCTGCCACTGCTGCAGCTCCGAGACGGAGGTCTGCTGGCTCAGTTCGGCGCTGATCAGGATGCGGCCCAGCTCCAGCAGGGAGTCCTTGAGGTCGGCGGCGGCTTCGGCTCCCTGGGCCTGCACCTGGGGCCACCAGCGCTCCAGCGCCTTGAGCATGCCGCTGAGCAGCATCTCCTTGGGGACGGGACTGTCCTGCACCATGGCCTCGCTGATCTGCAGCATCGTCTGGTACTGGGTCTGCTGATGGGCGACGAGCTCCTGCAACACCAGGTTGCCGACGAGCATGGCGACATCGCTGATCAGGATGATGTCGTGGTGTGGGAGTGAGGCCAGCAGGTGGCGGATCATCCCCGCTGGTGTGATCGCTTCAGGGCCTTTCAGCCAGCTCATCATGATGTTGCCGACCACGATCTGAGAACTGTCGGCAATCTGGTAGTAATAGGGTTCACCGTGGCTGATCCTGCCCGTCTCCAGCGACTGGCTGATCTCCTCTTTCATGTGGGCGCCGTACACCCCTTCAATTCGCCCCTCCGGATCGTCAAGGCGCAGCAGCTCGCCTCCCACATGGCCCCGGCCCAGACGGGCCACCTGATCATCAAAGCGGTAGTAGTGGCGGGCGTTGAGCTGTTCAACGACGCTGGGGTTGAAGCCGCCATTGCGTTGCAGCGCCCAGACGCCACCCAGGGCGTTCCAGGTGGTGAGTGAGACCCGATTTAGACGTTCTGTCTTCCCATTGATTTGTGCATCGCGCGCCAGGTCGTATGCCGCAAACTGCGCTAAAGCGCCTCCAAGGCTATGTCCGGTGATATCAATCCTGCCGCCTTCCTCAAGTAATTCATTGATTTGATCTCTTATTTTATTTCTTGACGAGCTATATTGCGGCCACCCCAGGTTCGCGTTCGTTACGATGTCATTGAATTCGGAGATTTGCGTTCCTCGGAAGCTAATGATGTAATCTTTGCTCCCTTTCTTGCGGTAAACTTCTGCATGCAGCCCATCGGTATTCTCGATGACTGTTGGGATTCTTTCGTAGTCTGCGGGCGCATCGGGCGCCTCGGGATAGGACGCAAAGGCAGCATCAAGCAGCACGGTGGCTTCCGTGGTCATGGCGTGATGAATTGGGTGTGAAGGAGTGCTGGTTCAGCGCCTGTGGGCGCTGTCGGTTGTTGGCGGAATCAGGTCGTTGGGCGCTGTCCGCTGTATTCAGGGTGTTGTTGTTGCCGTGGTGGCCTGGCTGCAGAGGTCCAGCACCACGAGGCGCGGTCCGCCCTCGGGGAGGCCGGTGTCAAGGCGCGGCCGGAAGCCGTAGGCGATCCGGCAGCCATTCGGAGACACGGCGACATCTTGCGCCAGGCCTCGCTCCAGGCGTTGGGCTGCGGTGTTGGTGGTCAGGAGATACAGGCCGGCACCTCCCGCCGAGTAGTTGGGAGCGAAGTTGTTGCTGATGATCAACAGGCCTGGGCGGGTCGGTAGAAAGCTCACGTCCTTGGTGGCCCAATCGCCATAGGGAATATT
This sequence comes from uncultured Cyanobium sp., assembly GCA_964396755.1. Lineage (GTDB taxonomy): Bacteria > Cyanobacteriota > Cyanobacteriia > PCC-6307 > Cyanobiaceae > Cyanobium. Next base: position 20,531 of record CAYNGR010000024.1, read on the forward strand.
CACCGGGCTGCCGTGCCATTGTGGATTAAGTCGCCAGATGCGTCGCTCTCCCGTGCTTTGCCAGAGGCTGAATTCTTCGTCGTTAACATTGAGATCGTAGATTAGGTATGAATTGTTGAAAGGTGCATACGCTGTCTTTGGTATCGCCGGACGTTTTGTTCGTATTCCTGTGTCTGAGTGGTCGATTAGATTCTCGGAGATGTGCGCCAGTCTTTCGACTTGAGGAGGTCCTTCTTTCGGCCCAAAATCAAGAAAGCCATGGCCTTTCTTTAGGGGTTTCCATGTTCGGCCGGCCAGGGTTGCCGGCGTGCTGATTGTTGAGCAGCTAATTGGTTCAAATTTGCTCTTCGCGGGCGAAGGTTGGTTTCTTTGCGGCTCTGGCTTGAATTTTGGCGCTTCCATTCGGTATCTTTGTTCTTCGCTGCTTTCGGTGAATTGTGTGGCGTACACCGTGTTGTTTGAGGTGCATCCGCCTGGGCTGTTGTTAAGGAGGACTTTGGGGATTCCTGCCGTGCTCCAGATGTACAACGCCGGCGGTCCTTGAGAATTGACGGGTGTGCCGCTGAAAACGATTTGGTTGTTCCCTAGCCAGGAAATCCAGCCAAGCGGCATATACCCCTGCAGCACCTGTTTGCGCAGTGGAGGCGCCACGGGCATCGGCGGCGCCAGTTGTGGGAATGCCTGCTCAGGCTGGCCGCAGCCGCTGTTGAGCAGCAGTGCCAGCGGCAGCAGTCCCAGGAGC
>CAYNGR010000024.1:21372-22978 GCA_964396755.1 uncultured Cyanobium sp.
AGGCTGGCCGCAGCCGCTGTTGAGCAGCAGTGCCAGCGGCAGCAGTCCCAGGAGCTGTCTTCGGCGCCTTGACGCTGGGGGGGATGGCCGCTGATCCATCGGCTGATCCATCGGAGGGCTGGGCCCGCTGCTGCCGACAGTGTTCCCCGCAGTGGACAGGCCGTCCAGTGCGCTCGTTCAGGGCGAGCCCTGCGGCGCCCGGTTTCAGCTGGCCGGCGGCTCGGCGGCGGGAGTGGGCGGTGTCAGGGACGCCTCGAGCCGCTGACGCTGCCAGGCATCCTGGGCCGTGCTGAATAGGGTCTGCTGCATCTCGTTCATGAACCGGCGCAGGGGGGCCGATCGCCCCTCGGCGGCGCCGAGCTCATCGGAGAAGACCGCGGCGTGGCACAGATCCACCAGCAGGGCCACCTCCTCGGACGACAGGCAGACCAGATGCTCGTCTCCCAGATGGGACACCTTCATGGCCTCATCCCCCGGGGTCTGCGGTCGCGGCAGTCGCCATCCGCACCCGATCGGGGCTGCAGAGGTGCCGCTTGTGTTCCCGCCGCCGGGCGGGCTGTTGGGGACATGGCCGGTGCGGACAGAGCTGCTGTGGGTCTAGGACGGCCAGCCAGGCGCCTGGCAGTGCAGGGATCCGCACCCAGGTGGCAGATCAGCTGAACACGCCCAGCAGCATCGAGATCAGCGCGAAGCCCACGATGCCGGCAAGGGCGAGCAGCGAAGCAGAGGCAGGCATGGGATATCCGGCTTTTTTGAAATCCTAAAGGGAATCAAAAGATTCGTTGTGGCAGTGGTGACCAAACGTCGCATCCCCGATGGGATGTCTCCGAGCCGTTCACCGATGTCACCAGCGCACCCTCGCCTGCCAGCGCCGTCCCTCGTGATCCCGTGCCGAGCACAGCACCCGGTTCGCTTCGAGGCTGCAGCTCCCCTGCACCACCCGTGCCTCGGGCAGGCTCAGGGTGCGCACGTTGCTGGTGGCCAGAGTGCTCAGCTGCACCCGGATCGGCCACTGGGGCTCGCAACGTCGGTCCTGGCAGCGCATCGGCTGACTGCCGGGCATCAGCACGCCGGCCAGCAGCAGCTGCTGCGCAGGCGCATTGCGGTCTTGCAGTGCCGGCAGGAAGCGGATGCTCAACAGGCCGGCCAGTTGCTGATCGAGGCGGAGGCTGCGGCAGGGCATCAGCTCCGGTCCATGGCCCTGCCCCTGCGGTAGCTGGATCTCGCACTGCTGGGTTCGGCGCTCCCAGCGCCCGAAATCCTCCTCCAGCGGGGACCAGTCCGCCTGCGGGGCTGGCGCGACCAGACCTGGCAGCGGCAGCTGCGGCGCCTCCCTGGCGGGCGGCGGGGCGTTCCTGGGCTGCTGCCGCCCGCGCGCTGACGCCCCCCATCCGGTTGAAGGGGCGCGGCTGGGTGCCGCACCGGCGCTCGCAGCGGATGGCGCCGGGGCCGCCGCAGCGGGCCCCGCTGAGGGGGGCGCAGAGTCCAGCTCGGTCGCTGCCGGCGGACCTGCCGGACTCGGCTCGGGGGCCGCCGACCCTGGCGCCAGCCGCTCCGGCCTCTTCGTTCCCATTGGTGTGGCGCCTGCGGCCGGAATGACGGTCCC
>CAYNGR010000024.1:23078-26278 GCA_964396755.1 uncultured Cyanobium sp.
CCGGCTGGGAGGAGGCTGAGCCGGCAGGAGGGGCCGCCGCTGCGGGGCGCACCGTCGTTGCGGGGCGCACCGTTGCGCCGGGGGCCGATGCCGCTGGACTGTCTCCAGGACGCGCCACCGTTGTGCCTTCCGGGCTGCGGCCTGGAGTTGCGGAGGGTGCGGGGGCAGGGGTTGCGGGAGTTGCGGGGGCGGCTGCTCCCCTCCCCAGATCCGCTGCAGCGGGGCCTGTGGCGGCTCCCGGCCGCTCAGCCGCCGGCGGGCTGTCCGCCGCGGGCGCCGAGACCCTGGAGCCGGGGGGTGGCGTTGGAACGGTTGCAGCGGCGCCTGCGGAACCCGTGCCGCTGGGCGCTGCGGCGGGGATGTCGGAACCCGCGGTGCCGGCTGCCGGGGCGGCGGCTTCGGAGCTGGTGGTTCCCAGGGGGGTGGTGTCAGCTGCCGGCGGCGCACTTGCACGGCCCTGGGCCGCTGGTGTGGCTGTCCTGGCTGCGCTGCCGGCTCGATCGGCCGGCGAGTCGCCCGCCTGGGCCAGGGCGCCGGGGATCGGCAGCAGCAGCGCCAGCAGCAGGGTCGCCGCCCTGGTGCGAGATCGAGGGGTGCGTGGCTGGGGGAAGGGCATGGGGCGCGTCAGTAGCCCGAGTCCGCGACGCACATCCCCTGGCAGCTGATGCCGTTGCTGGCGGTGCGGCCGCAGTGGCCGCAGAGAATCGGCTCGGCAGCGGCCGTCGGGCCGGCGCTGCGGCCGGCCTCGGCCGGCAACGCCGACCCTGGTGCTGCGTCGGCCGGCCTCGCGCCGCTGTGCAGGGGGTGGGCGGCGCCGCTGGCCATGGCAGCTGGGATCGGATGGATGGGACCGATCATGGCCACCAGCCTTGTGCATCCGGCTTCGCCATGGACGCGGTCCTCCCTGACAGTGGTGTCTCCGCCGCGAGCATCCCCGGCATCGGGGTGGGCACCTGGGCCTGGGGCAACCAGTTTCTGTGGGGCTACGACCCTGCCCAGGACGCCGGGCTGGAGGCCTGTTTCCGGCGCGCCGTGGAGCTGGGGCTGCTGTTCTTCGACACGGCAGACTCCTACGGAACCGGCCGCTTCGCCGGCCGCAGCGAACTCCTGCTGGGACGCTTCTGCGCCGGCCTCGATCCGGCCCGCCGCGACACGCTCACCCTGGCCACCAAGCTGGCGCCCTTCCCCTGGCGCCTGGGCCGCCGCGGCTACCGGGCGGCGTTCGCGGCCTCCCGCTCGCGGCTGCAGGGCAAGCTCGATCTGGTGCAGCTGCACTGGAGCACGGCCCGCTACCTCCCCTGGCAGGAGCTGCCGCTGCTGGAGGGCCTGGCCGATCTGGTGCAGGAGGGCCAGGTTGCGGGCCTGGGCGTCTCCAACCTGGGGCCGCGGCGCCTGCGCTGGATGCATGGCCATCTGGCCGAGCGGGGTGTGCCGCTGCGCAGCGTGCAGGTGCAGTTGTCGCTGCTGTCCCCGGACGCGATCGCTCCCGGCGGCGTGGCCGAGGTGTGCCGTGAGCTCGGGATCAGCCTGATCGCCTACAGCCCGCTGGCCCTGGGGCTGCTGGCCAGGCCTCCCGGGGCTGCACCGGCCTTCGCCGGCGGTCCGCGGGCGCTGCTGGCCCGGCGCGTCTGGCCGCGGATCCAGCCGTTGCTGGCGGCCATGCAGACGATCGCCGCTGCCCACGGCAGCGATGGCGCCGCCGTGGCTCTCAACTGGTGCCGCTCCCACGGGGCTCTGCCGATCCCCGGGCTGCGCCGGGTGGATCAGGCGGAGGCGGCTGCCGCCGCGCTGAGCTGGCGACTCAGCGACCAGGAGCGACAGGAGCTTGATGCGTTGGCATTTGCCTCTGTGGCAGCGGGCGGTGCGATGCCGCGCAACCCGTTCCAGAGCGACTGAACCCGGCGGTGTCAGCAGGCTGAGGCCTCGCTCTCCGGCGCGGGGGTGAGCACCACCGGCAGGGCGGCGGGACGGGGCTGGGGAGGTTCGGGTCGCTGCAGCAACCGCAGGATCTGCGGATCCTCGCTGGCTGCTTCGCCCTTGGCGGCGGCGGGACCGCAGGCGGCGAGGGCTTCCTGCAGCAAAGAATCAAAGGTGGAGCCGGGAAGTCGGTGCCGCGCCAGCTCCAGAAAAGCGCGGGCCAGCGATTCGCCCGCTGCCGCCCGCAGGGCGGGATTGCTGCGGCGCAGCTCCTGCTCCTGGGCGATGGCCGCCAGGAAGCGCTCGGTCACATCCCGCTTGGTGCCGGCACGGATGCGGGTGTCCTGTTCGGCCTCGCTGAGCACGCTCTGCTGCTCCAGCTCAGCCAGGCGGCGGCTGAGGCTGTCGAGAACGTCCTGGGCCTCCTTGGCGATATGGGTCAGCTGGCCGTCCGAGAGGCGCGGCAGGTCCGCCACATAGACCTTGCCGTGGTCGCGCAGGGTGAGAAAGGTGGGGCGCTGGCCACCGCCGCCCTCACGGCTGCCCTCGCGCGGACCTGGTGGCCCGCTTTCGCGCAGGCGCGGGCGCGGCTGGATCGGGCGCTGGGGGGGGACGGGACCGGCGGAGGAGCGCCGGCGGGTGATGCGTGTGGTTCTCTCGACCATCAGCGGGAGCGTCTTGCGAGTTCCGGGGTGTGATGCGGCGGGATCGTGCCCATCGCCGGCGCTGGGCGCAGCGGCTGGCAGCTGGGGCAGGCGACCTGGGGCCACCCTACGGAGCAGCTGCGGTGCCTCCTGTCCTCAGTACGGCAATCCCTCCAGCGGTTCTCCACTGGCGTCGCCCTCGATCACGTCGCCCAGCAGCCAGGCCTGGTGCCCCGCGGCCGAGCAGACGGCCAGGGTCTGATCCACTGCCTCGGCGGGAACCACCAGGCAGTAGCCGACGCCCAGGTTGAAGGTGTTCCACAGATCGGCTTCCGGCACCTCCCCCTGTTGCTGCAGCCAGTTGAACAGCTCCGGCCGCTGCCAGCTGCGGGGATCGACGCGGGCGTGCACCCCGGCCGGCAGGCAGCGGGGCAGGTTCTCGGGCAGGCCGCCGCCTGTGATGTGGGCCATGCCATGCAGCGGCACCGAGGCCTGCAGCAGCGCCTTCACCAGAGCTCCATACAGCCGGGTGGGGGTGAGCAACGCGTCGATCACCGCCGGACCACCTGGCTGCAGCGGCGTCGCGGCCCCGACGCCGCGCAGCTCGAGGATGCGCCGCACCAGGCTGAAGCCGTTGCT
>CAYNGR010000025.1:0-4188 GCA_964396755.1 uncultured Cyanobium sp.
GGCACGATCAGTGTCGCTGATGTCGATGCCGCGAACTTCAACGCTGGATCGGTGACCGTTTCGCTCGCGACTTACCAGAGCGGCGACGTCCTTTCAATCAACAACCAGGGCACGGGCACGAACCAGATCGGCGTGTCCGGTTCCAACGTCAGCTTCTCTGGCACCACCATCGGCAGCTTCAGCGGTGGCACAGCCAGCAACCTCGTCATCAGTCTCAACAGTTCCGCCACAGCCGCGGCTGTTCAGGCCCTGATGGCCCAGTTGCGCTTCTCTTCTACATCCGACGATCCCACCGCTGCTGGAACCGCGACAACACGGGCCCTCACCGTCACGCTCAGCGATGGCGGTAATACGGGTACGGGTGGGGCTCAGAGTGCTTCTCAAACCGGCACGATTAACGTCTCCGGTGTGAATGATGCGCCGACATTCACGGTCACCACGACTGGCGGCTCCTACACCGAACAAGGCACTGCTGTCACTCTTCTCAGTGGCACGATCAACGTCAGTGATCTTGATGCTGCCAACTTCAACGGTGGCTCCGTCACGGCTTCGCTGGCCTCCTACCAGAGTGGCGACGTCCTCTCGATCAACAACCAGGGCACCGGCGCGAACCAGATCGGGGTATCCGGTTCCAGCGTCAGCTTCTCTGGCACCACCATCGGCAGCTTCAGCGGTGGCACAGGCAGCAACCTCGTCATCAGTCTCAACAGTTCTGCCACAGCTGCGGCCGTTCAGGCCCTGATGGCCCAGCTGCGCTATTCCTCGACGTCTGACGATCCCACCGCGGCTGGCAGTGCGACCACCCGCGCTCTCACCGTCACCCTCAGCGATGGGGGCAACACCGGCAGCGGCGGCGCCAAGACGGCCTCGCAGTCGGGCACGATCACAGTCACGGCTGTCAACGATGCCCCAACGCTGGCGGGAACCGGCACTGTCAACTACAAGGAAGGCCAGGATCCCTACACCGGCGAACGCAACATTGTTCTGGTCGCTCCCGTCATCTCTGTTGCTGATGTTGATGCCGTCTCGTCGCTGAGCACTGGCTACCTGGATGTCGCGATTACCAGCAACCGGGACTCGCGCGATCAGCTCTCCATCTTTACCGGTGCCCGTACCTCGCTGTCCGCTGCAGTCGTCACCTCGGCCACCACGTTGACGCTGTCGAGTGTTGACGGCATTCAGACCGGAGATTATCTGACGCTGACCCGTTTCCGCGGCAGCACGTCTGAGCAGGAAGTCGTCTCCGTCACAGGTGTCGACTCCGTGAATGGAACCGTCACGGTTGTCCGCGGTGTTGTTGCTGCCCAGCCAGCCCTGGAGTTTACGGCTGATGATATTGCAGCCGGTGTCGCTGTCACCGAGATCTCCACTCTTATCTTTGTCGATGAAGCCGGGAAGGTCTTTTGGGGCGGAACGTTTAATACGGCGACAAACACTGTTGATAATCGCATCGAGATCGGTGCCATTGATTCAGTCCGTGACGGCGCTGTCGGCTCTGAGAGTCTGCGTATTGCGCTCAATGCCAATGCAAGCGTCGCGCGCGTACAGGAGCTTGCCCGTGCCATTGCCTATAGCAATGACTCGGGTTCTCCTTCGACGACGTCGCGTGGTCTGACGTTCACGCTGAATGATGGCGGCAACTTCCCCTCCCCGTCCCAGTCGGGAACGGCGACTGTCACCGTCAGCTTTGGTGGCACCAATGATCCCCCGATTCTGGCGGTGGCTGGTTTGTCCATCAGCACCGGCCAGACCTATGTGCTCGACAGCTCTGTCCTGCTGATCACCGACCTTGATACGCAGGCGGATTCGCTGACTTACACCCTGACGGGCAACCCTGCCAACGGCCGCCTGGAGAAGGACACCGGCGTCGGTGGCGTCGCCAACTGGGTGCTCCTGTCCAGTGGAACTGCCAGTAACACGTTCACCCAGGCCGAGGTCAATGCGGGCAAGATCCGTTACGTCAGCACGGGTTCTACCCCGACCCTCGACACCATCCTGTTCAGCATCACGGACGGGGTCACCAGTCTGTCCAATCAGACGTTCCCCATCACCATCACGGCTCTTCCGAGCAACCTCCCGACGGTGTATGAGGACGGCACGACGTTGGTTGTCCAGGGCAACCCTGTGGCTGACACTGTCGGGATCTACCAGTTCGCGGGTGCCTGGCAGGCTTTGGCGGGCGAGTCGGCCCTGCCCATTGCCAACGGTCTGAGTCTGTCGGGGGCAGTCAACAGCAGTCAGACTGAACTCACGCTGTCAGGAGCTGAACTGTCGAAGCTGGTCGCAGGCGACTTCTTCCAGGTCAACAGTGAGGTCATGAGGGTCGTCGCCGTCAGCGGCGCCACAGTCACCGTCGCCCGTGCCCAGCTGGGCACCAGTGCGGCGACCCACAGCAACAGCAATCCGCTCACCGAGCTGGCCCGCTATGCCAAGAGCTACGGCTCCGTTGTCATCGGTCCCTCCAACACGGCCTTTTATGTCGTGGACAACAGCAGTGTGCTGGTGCAACAGCTGGATGCCGGCCAGCAGGTTGTGGAGAACTTTGTTCTTTCGTTGGGCAGCGAGTCAGACCTGAACGTGCAGGTCGGCAATGGTTCGAGTCCACTGACCTCGGGCCGGGACCAGGTGACGCAATTCGCGCCTCCCGCAAGTTTCATGGGCGCCAACACGGTGGTCACGATTTTCACCGATTTTCAGATCTCGCCATATTCCACACCGATCCCAGCCACCGTTCGCGCCGCGACCGTTGCAGCAACGGGCGACGTCATCACGACGGACTCAGCCCATGGCTATGTCAATGGCACCGCGGTTTCATTCCAGAGCCTCAGTGGCGTCAGCGGAATCGAGCTGGGACGGACCTATTATGTCATCAACAGCACAACAACGACATTCCAGCTGAGCGCCACCAAGTTGGGCTCAACCCCTGTCGACATCACGGGGAGTGGTAGCGGACAGATCTTTGCCTACGCGACGAATCTCACGGCAAATTCTGGTGTTGATGAGCGCAGCCTCAGCTTGTTCGGCGAGGTGGAGGCGCGTTTCCGCATCGGCGACGCCAACAACGCCGAAACCACCTTCATCGTGGCAGCTCGTGCTGCGGAGGTCTGGACCTTCGATCCCGCCTCCGGGTTGATGAAGGCGACGGTGGGTTTCGGCGATATCGTCCGTGCTGTGCCAGGAGTCACCAAGGGAACCTGGGTGGTCGATACGACCAACGGAGGCACCACCCTGGCCCAGTTTCTGGCCGCTAACCCCTGGGCCTCGCAGACGACCGCGACGTGGTCTGTTGTCTACGACGACAACACCAGTGGCAATCGTCAGGCCCGCTATGCCACATTCAACTTCTCCAACCCTTCTGATTACGCCCAGGAGCCTGTCACCCTGCTGGTGCAGGGCATCAATGACACGCCTGAGTTCACGCTCAATTCGTCCCCATTGACCGTTTATGAAGCGGGCCTGACGGGCGGAAGCGATGGAGCTGCCACGCGCGCCAGTGCAACCGGTAGTTTCACGTTCAAGGATGTGGACGGCCTGGACAATCTTTCCAAGATCGAATTCACCCAGGGCGACGGCACTCTGATCAAGAGCTTTGTTCGCGTCAGTTCTAACCCGAGCAGCGGCCAGTTTGTCAGCTTTGCCGACCTCGTGGGCCAGAGCTTCAGCACGGCCAACGGGACCGTGACGATCACGGCCTTCACGCCGACTCCGTCCAGTCCGGTCAGCGGGCTGGACACGACCACGGGTCAGTTCAGCTATCGCTTCGATCTCACGTCTGCCGCTGCGCATTCGAATGCTGTGCCAGGCAGCAATGCCTCGGATCCGATTGCCAACACCTTCAAGGTCAAGCTCATCGATCAGGCAACGGCGACGGCTACGACCACGGTGATCATCAATGTCGAAGACGATGCTCCCGTCGCTGCCGCCAGACCCACGAGTGGCTCTGGCTCGCTGGCGCTCCCCACGTTGCAGCTGGATGAGACCACTGCGTTGGCAGTGGGCGAGCGTTCGGTCAGCAGCAACAGCAGCTTCTCTTTGAATTTTGATTCTGACTCCGTCACTCCCGGTGCTCAGTTCACCTTTGGAGGCGACGGTGCGGGATCGGTTGCCTTTGCGCTGTCGCTGAGCGGTGTGGGTCTGGGCTCGGGCCTTTATGCGTTGGACAGCACCGACACGCAGGACGGTGGCGAT
>CAYNGR010000025.1:4288-22326 GCA_964396755.1 uncultured Cyanobium sp.
CGAGCATCCGTGCGAATTTTGACGCGAATACCGTCGCTGCTCAAGTCCAGACGAATTACGGCAACGATGGTGCGGGATCGGTTGCCTTTGCGCTGTCGCTGAGCGATGAGGGCCTGGGCTCTGGCGTTTATGCGTTGGACAGCACCGACACGCAGGTCGATGGCGATGGCTACGGCCAGGGAGAGGAGATCCTGCTGTTCAACATTGACGGTGTCATTGAGGGTCGCACGGCGTCATCTGGCGGTACGCGTTACTTCACGATCAGCGTCAACACTGACAGCGGCTCCGAGGACTTCGGCAAGGTCGTCTTCAGCCAGGAGAAGGAGATCTGGCATGCGAGTGCTGGCAATGCGTCAAGCGGCAATCACGATGATGTCGAGACGCTGAGGCTGGACGGAGCTGGTGAGTACCTGCGCCTGACGCAGACCGTGACCGATGCGGATGGTGATAGCGACAGTGCCAGTCTTGACTTGATTGTTGGATCGGGTGGGGCCTCCATCTTCTCGATCAAGGACGATGGCCCGACGGCTGTGGCGGTCCCGACGGGGACGACGGCGCTGCCGACGTTGCAGCTGGATGAGACGACTCCGCTCGAGAATGGATCCCGCTCTGTGACCAGCAGCAGCAGCTTTGCAGCGAACTTTGGCAGTCCGCTGAGCTATGGCTCCGATGGTTCGGGCAGCGTGGACTACTCCCTGACCCTTTCAGGTGTCGGAATCGCTTCAGGGATGTTTTCGATAGACGCGACAGACATCGAGGTGTTAGCTGATGGCTATGGGCAGGGTGATGCCATTCTTCTTTTCGATAACAATGGCGTCATCGAGGGTCGTACAGGAACGTCGAGTGGTGATTTGTTTTTTGCCATCAGTGTCAACAATGCTGCTGAGGCTACTGACTTTGGCAAGGTGACATTGACGCAATATCGCAACATCTGGCATGCGGACGCTGGAGATGCCGATGACTCAGTGTTTCTGGCATTGGCCGCCGGTGGTTACCTCCGTCTGACACAGACTCTGACTGACGGTGATGGAGACACTGCGAGTGCGTTTCTGGATCTGGTCAACGGCACGGCCGGCAGTTCAGTCTTTTCGATCAAGGACGATGCTCCTTCTGCGTTGGCCGATTCACCGGAGGTGCTGCTGGCGGCGCTGGCGATGACACCGCGTGACATCCCGCAGTTGCCGATGTTGCAGCTGGATGAGACGACGTTGTACGTCGACGGTCTCCGCTCGATCACCAGTAGCACGAGCCTTGGTCCTGACTTCGGATCTTCTCTGAATTACGGCACTGATGGAGCCGGTAGAATTGGCTATGCATTGGGCCTGTCTTCAGATGGGATTGGTTCGGGCCTCTATGCGTTGAACAACGCGGTGACCACGCCTGGGAGCTATGGCAAGGGTGCTCAGATTCTGTTGTTCCAAAACAGTGCTGGTGTGATTGAGGGACGGACTGGCTCGTCGAGTGGCACGTTGTATTTTTCGATTAGTGTTAATAACACTACGACCTCTCCAGACTTCGGGAAGGTTACTTTTGCCCAGGTGCGCAATATCTGGCATCCATCTCCTGGCTCCACTGCGGTGGAGTACGACGATGTCGCAATGTTGACCTTGCCAGTCGGTTCTGGTGCATTTATCCGTTTGCTACCGACGCTTACGGATGCGGATGGTGACACTGTCACGTTGTCCGCAGCCATTGACTTGGCCACTGCAGGTGATGGCGAAAGTGGCTTCTCGATCTTCTCGATCAAAGATGACGGTCCGGCGGCCGAGGCGATTTCTACTGGTACCACGCAGTTGCCGACGTTGCAGTTGGACGAGACGACGCCGTTGCTGAATGGGACCCGTTCGGTTACGAGCAGCTCAAGTTTTGCCGCCAACTTTGGGAGTCCTTTTGACCATGGCACCGATGGTGCCGGCAGCGTCGCCTATGCCCTGAGCCTGTCGGCTGAAGGCATCGATTCGGGGCTGTTTGCACTCAACAACACAGCCACGACTCCCGGCAGCTATGGCAAGGGTGCTGCAATCCTGCTCTTCAGCAACAACGGCATCATTGAAGGTCGAACGGGATCCGCGACTGGCACCTTGAATTTCACAATCGCCGTCAACAACACTGTTGCCTCCCCCGACTTTGGCAAGTTGACGTTCTCGCAAGAGCGCAACATCTGGCATGCCAATGTCAGCGATCCTGATGACGCCGAAACGTTGACGCTGTCGGCCGGCGGCTACATCCGCCTGACTCAGTTGCTCACCGATGCGGATGGAGACACGTCAAGTGCGTTCCACGACCTTGCGAATGGATCCGAGGGCACGTCGATCTTCACGATCTTTTCCATCAAGGACGACGCTCCGGTGGCCGTCGCGACGGCGACGGGGACAACGCCGCTGCCGACGTTGCGGCTGGATGAGACCACCTTGCCGATTGACGGTGTTCGCACAGTTACGAGCAGTAGCAGTGTCGCTTCGAATTTCGGCGGGACGTTCAACTACGGCACGGATGGTCCCGGCGGCGCAGCCTATGCGCTGAGCCTTTCCGGCTCGGGCATCTCGTCAGGGTTGTACGCGCTGGATGCCACGGACGTCGAGACGGTGAGCGATGGGTATGGCCAGGGCGAGTCGATTCTGCTGTTCAACGCTAATGGTGTGATTGAGGGGCGGACCGGCTCGTCGAGCGGGACGCTCTATTTCACCATCAGCATCAACAACACCGCTGCGTCGCCAGACTTCGGCAAACTCACATTCTCTCAGGCTCGCAACGTCTGGCACCCCGATCGCGGCAATCCTGATGACTCGGTGTCTTTGGCGTTGGCAGCGGGTGCCTTTATCCGATTGACGCAGACTCTGACCGATGCCGATGGTGACAACTCGACCGCCAGCCACGACCTCGTCAGTGGCACCAGTGGCGCCTCGATTTTCTCCGTGAGCGATGACGGGCCCTCCTTCACCCCCGGTCTGATCTCGACGCTCGCCCCTGCCACCGTCGACGAAAACGATCTGGAGACGAACGGCGCCATCGACATCGGAGCTTCGTTGTCCGCGGCCATCGCTTACGGCAGCGACGCCGCCGGTTCGATCGCCTACGCGCTGTCACTGAGCGGTTCCAGCGTGGACTCGGGGCTGTTTGCCTTCGATTCCTCGGCGCCAGGCGGCCAGGGCTCCCCCATCCTCCTGAACGCCTCGGGGGGGGTGATCACAGGCAGCGTGGGAGACACGGCTTACTTCACTCTGCAGTTCAGCCCTTCAGGGGTGCTGACCTTCGACCAGCTTCGGCCGGTCTGGCATAGCCGCACCCTTGGTCAGCCGGACACCATGGTCCTGCGGGCTTCCGCCGGTGCCCTGTTGGCCAATGCCACGCTCACCGATGCTGATGGCGACACCACGACCCGCTCCCTCGACCTCGGTCAGGGTGATCTGGTGCGCATTCAGGACACCCGCCCGAGCCTGACATTGGTGGTGACCGGGGTCAACGATGTCAGCGAGGGCAGCGATGCTGTGTTCAAGGTGTCATTCGATGGAGTCTTTCCTGCGGGCTCTGATTCCCTGCTCCGCACCATCGCACTCGCACTGTCAGATGTGACGACCCAGGGCCCCGCTGATTATGAGGGGACTTATTCGGCCTACACCTTCCTGGATCCTCTCGACCCTGGTACGCGAATTCCTCTCAATGTGATCGACAATCGCGTGGTGGTCCCCGATGGCGTGACCGCGTTCTACGTCGTCGTTCGGACCGTCAACGATGGTGTGTTGGAGGTTCCTGCAGAAAGCCTCCAACTGACGGCGTCCTTTGACGCTCCTTCGCTTCGATTCGCCAATGGCGTTGATGGCGCCTTGCGCCCTGGTGCCAGCGACAGCGACATCTCCACGATCTTCGACGACGGCACCGGCACGGTCTATGACGACCTGGGGCGTCCCACCGGGGCCCCTGCTGACGATGATCGGCCGATCTCGATCAACTCGTTCAGCGTCAACGAAGGATCGAGCCACGCGTTGTTCCGTGTCGTCGCCGTTCCGGGCTCCACGATTCGTCTCAACCTCAGCGCCGGTGTGGTTAATCTCGGCCCTGATGGTCTGGGTGCCCTGGGCGATGGGATCGACTACGGCACGGCGGACGGGAGCTCGGTTGACAGCGGCGATCTCGATCTGGAGATCTGGAGCGGCTCGGCCTGGGTGCCTTACAGCGGCGTCAATCTGACGGTTCCGGAGGGAACCGGTGACGCGCAGCCCCTGCTGGTGCGTACCCGCATCGTCAACGACACCCCCTACGAACGCTCCGAGGACTTCCGCCTGACGGCGACGTACTACCGCGAGCTCGGCGCTGGCAGCTTTGTGCCCACCAACAGTTCCTTCACCGGCACGGCCACCATCCGCGACGATGGCGAGGGGGTCATCTTCCTGTTCGACGGCCCCAACGCTGCCTTCAGCGGCACATCAGAGCGTGGCCTCGACGATGATCTGCGCCTCTTTGTCAGCAGTTCCACTGTCAATGAGGCCTCCAGCCATGCCGTCTTCACGGTCGAGACCACTGGCGGTCAGTTCATGGAACTCAGCCTTGCTGACGGCACCGCATTGCGTGCCCCTGGCAGTGACCCAAGCCTCAATGGCACGCAGGACTATGGGCCCGGGCTGGAGTTCTGGGACGGTTCGGTCTGGGTGGCCTACACCGGCCGATTCAGCGTCCCGGGAAGCGGAGCGCTGACGCTGCTGGTTCGCACCCCGCTGCTCAACGACCCGGTGTTTGAGGGACCGGAAACCTTCAGCCTCAGCGCCAGTTATTTCTCGGCCAGCACCGGCGGCACTGTTCTCCGTGCGGCCACAGGCCAGGCCACCGTCCGCGATGACGGTCTTGGTGTTCGCTACGAGTTCAATGCGGATGGCTCTCTGCGGGGCACCGTTGCCACCGGACTCGATGACGACCGCAGTCTGTTTGTGGACAGCCCGCTGGTGAACGAGGCGTCGCCCTGGGTGGTGTTCCGCGTCAATGGGGCGCCGGGTTCGACGCTGGATCTGGTGCTCCAGAGCACCGGGGTTGGCCTTGGTCACGCCACGCTCGCACCCCCTGACAATGGGGCTGACACTCTTGAGTTCAGACCGGATGTTGGCCTACAGGTCTATAACGGGGCCGATTGGATCGACTATCTGCCCGAAACTGGTGCGACTTTCCCAGGAAACGCGACGCTGATGCTGGTGAGGGCTAGGCTCAATAATGACATTGATTTTGAGGGGCCTGAAACCCTGGCGTTGCAAGCGACCGTCCGTGGTAGCAGCAATCCTGTGATGAGCGCCACCGGTTTAGCCACCATTGTCGATGACGGGACCGGCATGATCTTCCGCGCCAATGGCACGGAAGATCTCACCATCCCACGTGATGACGATCGGGAGCTAAAGGTCAATAGCCTGTTGGTCAACGAGGGCTCCTCCTATGCGGTATTTACGCTCACCAGCACAGCGGGTGACCTGCTTACCCTGTCGCTGCTTGATGTCTCCAACGACCCCGGCAGCACAACTGCTGATCTCCGCAGTCGCACCAACGGTCAGTTGCCCACTCTGCAGTTCTGGAGCGTTCAGGACAACTCCTGGATCGACGTCACCGCTTCGGTTCCCCTGCCTTCCGAAGGGATCTTGTACGTCCGCGTCAATATCACTTCCGAGCAGGAGCGTGAATACGATATCGATGAGACGTTCAGACTTCGGGTCGATAGTGCACTGCTGAATATCGCGTCTTTCGGCACCGCCACGATTAAGGACGATGGTACGGGTGTTCGTTTTACGGGTGAAATTCGGCCTGAAGGCCCGGTCGTGAACAGTCAGGATCTTGATGACGACCTTGACCGTGACGGTGTTCTGCCCACGGTTGAGAAGCAGCTGGCTTCGCTGGTGGCTTCCCTGGGGATTGGTGACGCCCAAGAGGGTGACATCAACGGTGACGGTCTTCCTGACGCTGAGCAGAACGGGTTGGCCACGCTGGCCTGGCGTGATGTCGAGAGCTTCATCGCTGCAAATGAAGGTTCGCTCACCGATGCCCGGCCGATCATTGCCTTGTTTGCGACGGAAGGCGATAGCGGCACACAGGTTTCACTCACGCACCAGCTCGAGAACATCCGCGTTGTGGATTTCAGTGATCCACTGTTCGGCAGTGCAGCGCAAGATCTCCCCATCGATCCAGTCAGTGGCGCGCGCATGTTGCGCCTGGCTAATGGCTCAATGGTGGCGGCACCCTATGATCCCCTTCGGTTCGATGTGGCCCCGAGGGATGATCGTGAGGTGCTGGAAGACGTCTTCCCATCTGCTGTTCGTCCAGGGACCCAAGTGCGCATCTTCATTGATATGCGTGCTTCCAACCTGCCCGCCGACGCTTTCAATCGCTACTTTAAATTCGTCTCCGCTGACGTCATCACTGCTGCCGGTGACGATGTTCTGCTCGGCCTTGATGGCCAGCCGATTACAGTAGAGGGCTGGCATGACTTCACGCAAATCGCCCCTGGTGGTGACGGCGCCCGCTTCGTCATTGAAAACGACAAGCTAGTCGGCATTGAAATCACTTTGACTGACAATGGGCTTGGTGATTCCAATTTGCTCTTTAATCGTATTGCTGATCCTGGCGTGCCCGCATATGTCCCTTCGAATATGGCGACGCTGCTCCCAACCGAAGATGGCCTTGGATTGCGGGTGATCGGTGACTTGGGACAGCGTCTGTGGGTTGACTTTTCAGCAGTTCTCTCCAATGCCAGTCTCCAGAATGGTTATGACCTTCTTCGCATCCGCGGCGGAGAGAGTCTCACCATTTCTGCAATCGGTTCTACACCAGGATCCGGGTTCCTGGGCGATCAGCGTCTCGAGCTCCAAGTTGGCGATGAGCTCCGCTTCATCCAGCTGAGTGGTGCGCAGCCTGCTATCAGCCAGCCTGCCATCGAGGTGTTCGGTGAAGACAGCTGCATCGTCATCCGACTCAATGATGATGGTGGCGATGGTGACTTCGATGATCTTGTTCTTAAGGCCAAGGTCAGCGCCAGAGACCCTTACCCGCTCAATACGCGGATGGCTGTCCACCAAACTAGCTCCCAGAAGGCCTTCCTCGACCTGAGCTGGATCTCGGATGCTGGCATCACCCTCAGCTTTGATGTGCGCAGTGACTGCGGACAGCGCAACACCATTGCTCTGGTGAAGGTCGATGTTGATGAGAACGGTGTCCCTCTCGGCACTGTCAACAACCTGACTCCGGGCGCCGCTGGATTTGATCAGGCTGTACGCGATAATCTGCTGACAGTGAATAATGCTGTCTTCAGTTACAGCCAGTCAGGTGTGCAGACCGTTTCTGGCCAGACGGTCTCATTGCAGGGTTCCCAGCGCGGGCTTTATGCACCAGTTCTTTTGACCGAGGCCGGCGCGATTTACACCTTCGGAGCCGCCTCTAGTAGCGATGCATCGCAGCATGTCAAGGTGCTGGGGGCTAACAGCTTCGGCTTTGAGGATCTTCCCGGTAGCAAAGCTGATTTTGATTATGACGATCTCGTCCTATCGGTGCGTGTGGCGGAGCCCGAGCGTCCCCAGTTGCAGCTCAGTGACGATGGCCGTGGACTGACGGTGGTTCCCGGTAACGGCCTTGAGACAGGCCTTTGGCTTGACCTTAATGCAGTGCTCGCAAATGCCTCTTGGCAGAACGGCTTTGATCTGATGAAGCGTGGTGTTGATGGTGAAGCGCAGGCGGTCGGAAGTGTGGCGGCGGCCCCGCGCAATGGCTTCTTCGGTAGTCGTCAGCTTTATCTCGGCGTGGGCGAAAGTCTCTACTTCCAGCAGAACAGCAACGACGACGCGATCCAGTCAGCGCCTGCCCTGCGTGTCACCAGGATCGGTGAGCGCTATCGGATCGCTCTGGATGACACTGGTCTCAAGGGGGCTTCACCAGTCGATGGCGACTTCGATGATCTTGTCATTGACATCGACAGTTCTCTGGTTAAGCCATGCGAGGACCTATTGAAGCTGGCCAGCCAGCAGCTCACCAGCTCGGCTGGAATTCTCGATCTCACTGGTATTGGCTCCGAAGGGTTGAGCCTGGGTCTGTCGATCCTCTCCGATGCTGGCGGTCTCAATACGCTGAGTTTTGTGCGTCTCGACACTGATCCTCTCACTGGTCTCCCCAGCTATAGCGTGGCCGGAGTTGAGGCCGATAACAGTGTTGATTTCCGTGAGGCCGTGCGAAGCAATCTTGTTGATTTGAAGCTTGCGGTCGGTGGTCAGGAGGCAAGGTCACATGTATGGGAGCTCAGCCTCGACGACAGCGGCTATTATGCAGCTGTGCTCACCACTGCTGCAGGAGACTTGTACACCTTCGGTGATAACACTTCGGTCGATGGACGCCAGCATCTCAAACTGCTTGGCGACAATGCATTCGGCTTTGAGGATCTTTCTGCCTCCCTTGGAGCCGACTGGGATTACAACGATCTGATCGTGAAGGCTACTGTTCTTTGAGCATTCATCTCGCCTGCATCATGCCCCATGATCGTGTGTTGCGGTCTGTGCCGTCATCGGCCCACAATGCTCCGTTGAGTATCATTGCCAGACTGTTGGTCCTTTTCTATTGACGTAGACTCTGAAATCCGGTCCAGGGTGAATGAGAGTCCTCATCCGGCCAGGCAGGGCCGGGGACTTCGCCGTGAAGCGCACCAGCCTCACGGTGTAGCAGAACACCCGCAAGCTCAAGTCCGCCGAGCAGTTGATCGCCCAAGGCATCCCGTCGTCGAGGTCTGCCGTGTCATCGAGGTGATGCAGTCGACGCATCACCACTGGCGGCAGCAGCACGGCGGCATGCAGGCCGAGGAGGCCCGCCGACTGACGCAGCTGGAAAAGGTGAACGTCCGGCTCAACAAGCTTCTGGCGGAGGCGGAGCTGGAGAAGGCGATGCCCTGGCCACAGGTTTCTGCGACGCAGTAGGAGCTCGCCGAGGGAAACTTCTGCGCCCGGAGCGTCGTTTCCCTGAAAGACGCACCTCCTGGTGCGATGGGCCGTCACGGTGTCACGGTTCTGCAGGAGCGTTACCGGGCATCAGAGCGTCAGGCCTGCCGCCTGGTCGGTCAGCACTGCAGTACCCAGCGACGCCCCCCCAAGGTTGTCGATCTGCAGGCGACCACCCTCCGGCAGCGGCTCCGCGAGATCGCTGCTGCGCTGCCAAGAGCACCTCTCGGTGCGACGCACATCCGCTGGGGCCGCCGGATGGCCTACAGGCTCCTCAGGCGAGAGGGCTTGACGGTGAGCCACGAACGGGTGCAACGGCTCTGGCGGGAAGAAGGCCTGCATCGGCCCATTCCCAGGAAGCGAATGCGGGCACGAGCTGCAGACGGCACAGTGCGTCGTCACCGGGCTGAGCATCCTCACCTGGTGTCGGCTATTGACTGTCAGTTCGACGCCACGGCCGACGGCCGCAGACCTAAGTTCCTGAATGTGATCGACGATCACAACCGTCTCTGCCTGGCGATCTGGGCGGGAAGGCGGTGCAAGGCCGAGGATGTGAGCCCGGTGCTGAAAGATCTCACCAGCATCGATCCTGCTCCGGCATGCATCCTCAGCGACAATGTCCCGGAGATCATCGCTCTGGCCCTGAGGAACTGGTGTGAGGCCAGCACCACAACCACCACGGCCTACATCGCACTGCGATCCCCCGGGAGAACGGTTTCGCGGAATCGTGCAACGGCCGCTTCCGCGATGAGTTCTTGAACAGCGAGTTGTTCACCACTACTCCGGAGGCGCAGATCCTGGCGGACCGTTGGCGCAGGGAGCCCATCACACTCAGGCCGCACTTGGCCCTCCAGGGGCTCACGCCCTCGGGTGCAGCTCAACAGGGAGCTGCAGCATGACCACATCCACCAACTCTCATCAGGTCTGGACCGCCGAAGGGGGTCACGTCAGCTTGACCTCCGGCGAGGCCATCAGCAGCTCCAGGAAGCGGGCCATGAGCTCCTCATTGAGCAGTCGCTCCCGGTTCTTGGTGAACGTCGTCGGGTGCCAGACGGGGTCGTCGGGGTTGAGGCCGACCAACCAGCGGCACAACAGGTTGTCGTCCAGCTGTTCGATCAGCATCCGCTCCGATCGGATGCCATAGATGGCCTGCAGCAACAGGGCCAGCAGCAGCTGCTCTGGCGTAATCGAGGGCCTACCGCCTTCTGGGTAGAGCCGGCAGAAGGTGGGGTTAAGGTGATCCAGGGCCTGATCTGCCAGCTGCCGCACCTGGCGCAGGGGATGGCCCTTAGGGATCCGGTCCTCCGTGGAGATGTACGAGAACCGGGGACCGGTCCGCTCCTGCTGGCCGCGCATCCGCTCAGTGCCGTTGCACCATTCTCCCGCGGCTGGCTTGGTTTTTCAGCAGCCTCTTCGCTCTCAGGCCGCCAGGTTGCGGAAGCGGGTGAACTGGGGCTCGAACAACAGCTTGCAGGTGCCCACCGGCCCGTTGCGGTGCTTGGTGACGATCACCTCGGTGATGCCGCGATCGGGCGTTTCGGGGTTGTAGTACTCGTCGCGGTAGATCATCAGCACCAGGTCGGCGTCCTGCTCGATCGAACCCGATTCCCGCAGGTCGCTGAGCATCGGCCGCTTGTTGGTGCGGGCCTCGACGCCGCGGCTGAGCTGGGAGAGGGCCACCACCGGCACGTTGAGCTCACGGGCCATCTGTTTGAGACCACGGGTGATGCGGCTGAGCTCCTGCACGCGGTTGTCGCTGCCGCTGCCCTCCATCAGCTGCAGGTAGTCGATCACGATCAGGCCCAGCTCCTTGCCGCTCTCAGCCATCAGCCGGCGGCAGAGCGATCGCATCTCCAGCACACCGGAGTTGGGCTTGTCGTCGATGAAGATCGGCAGCTGGCCGAGGCTGTTGATGCCCTGCCCCAGCAGCGGCCACTCCTCCTGCTGCAACCGGCCGGTGCGCAGCCTGCCGCTCTCGATGCCGGTCTCCATCGCCAGCAGGCGATAGGTGAGCTGCTCCTTGCTCATCTCCAGCGAGAACAGGCAGACCGGCAGCCCGTGCAGCTGGGCCACGTTCTTGGCCAGGTTGAGGGTGATGGCGGTTTTGCCCATGGCGGGGCGGCCCGCCACGATGATCAGGTCGCTGCGCTGCAGCCCCTGCGTCATGGCGTCGAGGTCGTAGAAGTTGACCGGGATGCCGGCCACGGCGGTGCCAAGCGAGCGGCTCTCGATCTCCTCGAAGGTGCTGGTGAGGATCTCGGCGGTGGGGGTGAGGCCCGTGGAGGGCTTCTCCTGGCTGATCGCGAAGATCGTCTGCTCGGCCTCATCGAGCACCTGCTCCATCGGCTTGCTCTGATCGAAGCCGAGGCGGATGACGTCGTTGCCCGAGCGGATCAGCTGGCGGCGCAGGTACTTGTCCATCACCAGGCGCGCCACCTGGTCGATCGAGGCGGTGGTGAGGGTGCGCTCCACCAGCTCCACCAGCCGCGCCGCGCCGCCCACCTTCTCGAGATGGCCCGTGTCCGCCAGCCAGGCGCACATGGCGGTGAGGTCGGTGGGCTTGCCCTGGCTGTGAAGCATCAGAGCGGTGCGGTAGATCTCGCGGTGCGCCCCGAGATAGAAGGCCTCCGGCTGCAGCACGTCGGCCACCCGGCCGATCGCCTCGGGATCGAGCAGGATGCCGCCCAGGACCGCCTCCTCGGCCTCCATGTTCTGGGGCGGCACCGCATCGCTGAGGGCCTCGAACTCACCGCGCTCGTCCGATCTGCGGCCCCTGCCACGGCCCCGTTCAGCTGCGGGGGGCGGCGCCCCTGGCTCCAGCTCGGAGGCGGAGGAGCCGCCGGCCAGGGGAACGCTCACCATGGCAAGACCTCAGCGGGACGAAGGGACATTGGCCCCACTGTGACGGCTGGGCCGGGAAGGCGGGGCCGTGGCGGCAGGGGAGATCCATCATCGCCGCTGGTGGGGGTTGTGGCCAGGGCTTGCACACCAGATCTGGTGTGTGGCCGGGATGCAGACGCCACGGCTGGCTGCGGCGAGGTGGCAGAAGGCCGCTGGCGACGGCTGCGACCAGGCCGCGATCGGTTGCCGGATGGATGGCACAGCCCGATGAGCCCCGACCCGCGCGCCTGCCCGAGCGGCAGACGCCACGCCAGGGCGATCGCCGATCGCCACCGGCCGGGACGCCCAAGCCCGCAGCTGCTCCAACGCGGCCGACTGCCTGGTTGGCTGGGCTGAGCGCAGCAGGCAGGCAGCCGAGGGGCGGAACAGGAGACAACCCACAGAAAAGGGGCTGCCGCCGGACCCAGCCGGCTGCAGCCCCTCATCGCGCTCCCCGAAGGGAGATCAGTAGCTGACGACCTCGAGGTTGATCTCGGCCACCACCTCGGGGTGGAGCTTGATCTGCAGCTTGTAGGCGCCGGTGCGGTGGATCTCGGGGACGATGATGTCGCGGCGATCGACCTCCTTCTTGGTGGCGGCCTCGATGGCCTCAGCCACGTCACCGTTGGTGACGGTGCCGAACAGCACGTCGTCGCCACCGGTCTGCTTCTTGACGGTGAAGCGGCCGATGGTGGCGAGGGCCGTGCGGAAGGCCTCGGCCTCGGCCTTGAGGGCGGCCTGACGCTCGGCCTCCTTGGCGCGGCGGTGCTCCACTTGGCGCAGCACGGCGGCGGTCACCGGCACGGCCTTGCCGGTGGGCACCAGGAAATTGCGGGCGTAACCGGGGGCGACCTCGACCAGGTCACCGTCCTTGCCGAGGCTCAGCACGTCCTCATTGAGCACCACCTGTACACGCTTGGCCATGACTGTCCGAACCGTTCGCTGGGTATGAAATCCGATCGGCCAACCTACGACACGGGCCGTGCGGCGGCGCTGGGCAGACGCACCTGCGTGGCCAGGCCGAGGGCGCGCAGCAGGCGGATGTGCTGCCAGGTGAGATCGATCTGGCCAGGGCCGAAACCGTGGCGAGCCGAATGGGGGTAGGCGTGGTGGTTGTTGTGCCAGCCCTCGCCGAAGGTGAACAGGGCCACCCAGAGGTTGTTGCGGGACTTGTCGCCGCTGTCATGCACCGCCTCGCCCCAGCAGTGGGTGGCGGAGTTGACCAGCCAGGTGACGTGATACACGAGCACCAGGCGCAGCGGAATGCCCCAGAGGACCAGGGCCCAGCCGCCGGCAGCGGTGGCGGTGCCGATCCAGAACAGCAGGGCCGCCAGGGGCAGCTGCAGGACCAGGAACCAGCGGTTCAGCCAGCGGTAGTAGGGGTCGGTCGCCAGATCGCCGGTGAGGCGGGGAACCGCCGCCAGGGCGGGCACCTCCTCGAGCATCCAGCCCATGTGGCTCCACCAGAAGCCACGGTTGCTGTCGTGGTGATCCGCTTCCGTATCGGAGAACTTGTGGTGATGCCGATGCAGGCCCACCCAGTCGATCGGCCCGTGCTGGCAGCTGAGGGCACCGCAGGTGGCGAAGAACCGCTCCAGCCAGCGCGGCAGCCGGAAGGCCCGGTGGCTGAGCAGACGGTGATAGCCGATGGTGACGCCCAGGCAGGCGGTGACCCAGTAGAGGATCACCAGGGTGGCGACGGCCGGAAGGCTCCAGAACTGCGGCAGCAGAGCCACGACGGCCAGCACATGAATGGTCGCCATGAAGGCGATGACACTCCAGTTCCAGCCCTTCTGCGTCACCACCTCCGCTTCGCCCTGACGGGGGCGGTGCAGGGAACGGGCCCGGCGCAGGGACTCCGCGCCGCCGTTGATCGCGGCGCAGCGCCGCGTGTGCTGGGCGTGGATCCCGCTGGGGCGCGGGGGAAGGGAGGAAGGCGTGACGGCCATGACGGACCGGCTCCGGATCGGACGCTAAGATCGTAGCAATACGAATCCTGATCAAAACGGTCCGAGCAACGGGTTCCCGATCACGCCCGCCGCAGGTGGGTGTTCCGCCCGATCGGCGGGGCCGCGCCGCTCCCGCGGTGCTTCGTCCACCCGTCGCAAACCGCTCAGGGCGCCCCAGCCGGGCTGCTCAGCGGGCGCACCGCTCACATCGTCCGCTGGAGAGCATGGGCTACCGAAACTCCGTCGAGAGCGGCCGTGTCGCCTTCGCCCATCTGATCCGGGTGTGGCATGCACGCAATGGCTGGTCGCAGCGCATCCTGCCGGCCCTGGCGGAGGCCTTGGACTGCGGCCGGGTGCACAACTCGCAGCTGTCGATGCTGCGCAACGGCAAGCTCGCCTCGCCCGGCCCGGAGGTGTTCCTGGCCCTCGGCAGCATCAATCTGTGGCTTGCCGAGCAGGCCGAAGGCGGCCGGCTCAGCCCCGAGCGCGCCGCCACCCTGCTGGCGGGCCATCCGGAGCTGATCGAAGCGCTGCAATCCTCGGCCCTGCCCGTGCGCGACGCCAATGACCGGGTGCTCGGCAGCGGCGATCTGCTCGAGCTGTTCGTGGGGTTGCGGCCCGCACCACCGGCCTTCGATCTGCACATCAGCGAGAGCGAGGCGCCGAGCCTGTCGGCGGCCCTGGCGGCCCTGTTCACCGCGGGGAGACCCTGGCGGCAGTGCCGCGAGCCGGTGCTGGCCGCCTACCCGGTGGCCCGCCGTGCCCGCCGTGAACGCTTCGCCGAGGTGATGGCCGGCCAGCGCGAATACAGCGCCGGCGAACTGGACACCGAACTGCCCGATCTGCGCCGCACCCTGGCCAGCCTGGGGGGTCCGGGCAGCGGCGAACTCAGCCCCGATCAGTTTCTGGCTCTGCTGCGCCGGCAGGCGAGCCGCCTGAACTCAGCTGGCGCTGACGACCTGGCCAGCGCTATCCGCAGCCAGCTGCGCGACGTGGTGACCGGTGAGGAACGCCCCGGCGGACGCACAGGCTGACTCCGACGACAGCGCTTGGGGGCATCAGTGTTGTCTGCTTCCGCCGTCAGAGGTGGGCATCACCACCCAGAGACGGCGGTCACGGCCGCCGCGACCGCTCTTCTCACTCCCCATGTAGACCGCAAGCGCGTCGTTGGCCCCCCGCTTGACCAGGCCCTGGCGGTAGCCGCTGCGGGAGGCCAGGTTGAGCAGGCTGGCGGCTGAGCGGAAGCCCAGAGCCAGGGCCGCCTGCGGCGTCGATAGCCTCGGCAGGCCATCGAGCTCGTCAAGGCGCTGGGGCGAGAGGATCTCGCCATCCTGCGGGCCGCTCGGTCTCTTCGGTTCCCCTGTTGCTGCGTTGTCGGCCTTGAGCGATGGTTTCGGCAGGCGGCGCTCCAGCGCTTCCAGCCTCGCCAGGATGCGCTCCAGCACGGCGGCCTGGGCAGCCGGGGACTCGCCACCCTCGCCACTCGCGGGTGCCTGACCCGGAGCTGACGCGGCGGTCGGGCCCGGATCTGTTGCCAGTGGCACATCTGGCGCGTCGGCGGGCTCAGCTGCCGCCAGTTCAGGCGGCAGCTGAGCCCGCCGGAAAATCATCATCGTCAGCTGGCCCACCGGGTAGATGCCCAGCAGCTGCCAACCCTCGTGCCCTTGCAGGTTGAGAAACGCCTTCAGCTGATTGGCGGGATGCTCTCTGGCGGATGCCCCTGCAGCCGGGGGCGCGCCGTAGAAGCCGGGGAACTCCTTCTCGAGGTACTCCTTGGAAAACACCTCCTCGACGCGAATCGGTGCCGCGCCCGCCGCTGGCTCCTCAGCGGGCGGCGCAGTCGGTGGAGCCGGTGGCGCCGGTGGCTGGGCGGGCGTCGGCGCCTCGACGTTGAGGTGGATCACCTGGTACTCCCAGCGTTCCATAACCGATGTCTGCGGGATGGGGGGGCCGGCGCCGGCCGAGCCTGCGTCGGGGCCAGTCAAGCTTGCCTGCAGGATGGCAGCGGCGGCCGGCCTGCGCGGAGTAGGGCGAGCGATAGAAAAGCCCGCCGGCGCAGGAACGCGCAGCGGGCTGGGGCAGGTGCGAGGTCGCTTCCGTGGTCAGATCGGTGTGATCCCCACCACGAGCTCATTGTCATCGAAGTCCGCTCCGCCGCGAATCAGGTCAGCAGGGATCAGCGCTGCATGGTGCAGGCCGCTCTAGCTTGAATGCGCTGGCAGATCTGCGTCGCCGGCTCTCCTTCGCCGCCATCGTCCAGCGTTCCCCTGCCCTGGAGGCTCAGCGACAGCGCAAAGGCAACCGATCGAGGGGGAGAGGGCTGAGGCGACTCCCGCTCCCGAGCTCGGGATGCGCTGGTGCCGCGTCTGCTGATCGCTCAGATCCCCGCATCGGTAGCTGACAACAGTGGCAGGCCCCCGCGTCGTCTGCGCTGCTGGAGTTCGGCGCAGCTCGAACATCAGCGCAGCTCGAACAGCAGCAGGTCGGCCCCTGCCGGCCCGGCCACGAAGCTGCCCAGGGCGGCGAAGCCGAGGCCATCCCCCTGCCGTAGGGCTACCCCATCGGCCTGGCCCGAGCCGCTGATCAGTTGCAGCCAGCCCTGGCGGTCAGGCGCGATCGCCAGGCTGAGAGCTTCATCGGCCCTGGGGCGGCCGCGCCACAGCCGCACCGGTCGCTCGATCGCCATGGCGCCGCCTGTGCGCTCAGGATCGAGCAGCGCCGTCCAGCCGGAGCCGATGGCGAAGGGCTTCTGTTCGTAGGCCGGCGCCAGGCCGCTGCGGCTCGGTTCGATCCAGATCTGCAGCAGCCGGCAGGGGATGTCGCCTTCGTTGATTTCGCTGTGGACCACGCCGGTGCCGGCGCTCATCCGCTGCACCTCGCCGGCCTTGAGCACCTCGGCGTGGCCCATCGAGTCGCGGTGGTTGAGCTGCCCCTCCACCATCACCGTGATGATCTCCATGTCGCGGTGGGGATGCATGCCGAAGCCCTTGCCGGCGGCGATGAGGTCGTCATTGATCACCCGCAACGGCCCGAAGCCCATCCAGGCCGGGTCGTGGTGCGAGGCGAAGGAGAAGCTGTGCCAGCTGTCGAGCCAATCCAGGCGGCTGTGGAAGCGCTCGGCGGCCGGCCGGAACACCAGGCCGGAGGCGGTGGTCGGGGCAGGGGTGAGGGTCATGGCTGGGGAATCCGCAGGTGATGCAGACGGGAGATCAGATCGGCGATCGAGTCGTCCTTGGCGGGCTGGGTCCTGTTGCTCACCAGCTGGCGACCCACCACATGGGCACCGAGGTAGGCGAGCTGCAGCCGCAGGGCGGTGAGCACCCCGTGGCCGTTGCCGCCGGAGTGGGTGGCCAGGGCCACCGGGCGGGCGTTGAACAGGGCGCGGAAGTCATCGCCCTGCACCGACAGCCAGGCGATCGCGCTGGTGAGCACCGGCGGGATCGAGCCGTTGTATTCCGGCGTGCAGATCACCCAACGGGGGGAGGCGCTCAGCCGGGCCTCCAGAGCGGTCACGGCCGTTGGCACGCCAGCGGCCTGGGCCCGTGGGGTGAACAGGGGCAGGTCGAGGGCAATGAGATCCAGCACCTCGGCGCTCTGGCCCTGCGTGCGTGCAGCGGCCGCGAAGCGCTGCGCCAGCTGCAGGTTCTGGCCGTTGCTGGCGGCGATCACCAGCACATCGCAGGTCGAGTGGGGCGTCATGGTTGTGCTCAGCTTCAGGACTGACGCCGGGGCCGCCGGCTTGCCTCGCTGCTGTGCAGCCCGGTGGGGCTGCCGTCGCAGAGAAACACAGCTGTGGGGGCGTTGAGTCTGAGGATATGGGGCGTCCTGACCACGCCGCGCCTGGCCTTGAAGCGATGGCTGCCAGCCCAGCTGGGCGCGCTCCGCTTCAAGGCAGAGACGCACGGGACATGCTCGCCGGCCGCTGGCTCGTGGGCCGCGGCAGGGGAGGGGCTGCGCATGGGGATGGAGGCCGGGAGCGGCGGGCTCGTGGACCCTGTGATCGTGCGCCGCAGGCCCGCATCGGCACAAGAACGCACTTCAGCGTGGGGTGGTGACGGGAAGGTCAGCCATGGATCAGGGCAGCGGCTTTCAGGGCAGCCTCCAGCACGGCGACTGCAAGGCTGAGCTGGCCCTGAAGGTGATTCAGGGGCGCTGGAAGCTGCTGATCCTGCGGGAGCTGCTGGAGGGTGTGCGCCGCTTTTCCGATCTGCAACGGGCCCTTGCCGGCGTGCAGCAGGGGGTGAGCCAGAAGGTGCTCACGACC
>CAYNGR010000025.1:22426-25913 GCA_964396755.1 uncultured Cyanobium sp.
TAGCCGTCGACGAGAGCACCCAGGCCGATCTGGTGGGCGATGCCGGAGCCGGTGATCGCTTCGGTGAGGATGCCGATCACGATGCCGAGCATGGCGGCGCGTCCGTTGAACAGTTCAGCGCGCTTGAGCTGCTCGAGGTGAATCTGCTCCTCGGCGCGGTGCTTGAACCACTTCTCGTTGGCGGGGGTGTTGGTCATAGGTGCAGGGGGTAGTGGAGTGATGACGCGGTTGACGGGGTGGCGGCCAGGCGTCAGTCCAGAGCTCGGGGCTGGCGCACCAGGGCACCGATGAGCCAGGCGCTGATCAGGACCAGGGCAAGGGTTCCGCTGCTCATGAAGGGAGGGGTGCAGGAGGGTTCGGGAGAGGACGGCTGCGCTGTTGCCTCAACGGGTCAGTGACTGTCCGGCGCAGCCAGGTCGTCTCAGCCCAGGCCGATCTGGGAGAGGATGCTCTGGCCGGTGAGCAGCTCGGTGCCCAGGCCGATGACGAAGCCGAGCATGGCCAGGCGGCCGTTCCAGGTCTCGGCGAAGGCCACGAAACCGAAGCGGGAAGTGGAGTCAGCCATGGTTGTTTCGGGGTGTTGCGAGAACTGTAACGGGTTGTGAAGGGGGTGGGGCGGGTGTGGGTAACCGGCGCTACAGGCCGCGCTGCCATCTGCGCGGTGCGCCTTCCTGAGCGGTGTTCTGCCCAGTAGTCCCCGTGGGGGCCTGTTCGACGAGGTTTAGGCGAGAGCTCCTCGAAGGCGGGGTCGCCGCCTGGGGCAACTCTCTGCGCCAGGGATCGCCCGTGCGGCCAGGGGCATCCGACGCGCGCCCTGCCGTCCGAGCTCCCGCAGCACAGCTGCTGGGCAGTCAGGCGATCGGTCTGACCACAGGGACCCCACCGGGATGGCTCCGGCCAGCCGACAGCAGGACCTGCACTGGGCCGGTGCGGGCCAGGCCGCATCGATGGCGACAGCGATCACGGCGCCGCAACGCCTCGATCACGGCCTGGCCGTCCAGGCTCCATGGCGACCCACCAACGCGCCGCCGCAGCGACCCCAGCGAGCGGCTGGCCCCGGACTGTCCTGTCCGTCCGAATGCCGCCACGAGGAGCCTGCCCCGCCCGGTCTGAGCCATGGCTGGATCCCCAAGGGGGCGCGGGAGGCACTGAAAGTGCCTCCCAGATCTCCCCGTGAGAACCATGACCCGTCTGGCCTGATCCATGGCTGGATCGCCAAGTGGTGGTCCCGGACAGTCCGAACCCTCTGCATTCCGCCGTGAGTGCCATGACCGTCTCTGCCCGCGTCTCGTCTCTCCCCGCGCCTCGACTGCAGTCCCAAGGGATCGACGCGGGGCCTGAAGTGCCGCCCGAATGCCGTCACGAGGAGCCTGCCCCGTCCGGTCTGAGCCATGGCTGGATCCCCAAGGGGACGCGGTGGGCACTGAAAGTGCCTCCCAGATCTCCCCGTGAGAACCATGACCCGTCTGGCCTGATCCATGGCTCGATCGCCACAGTGGCGTCGAGCTGTCGCTGAAGACGATGGCGACTGAGTGCCAGGTCCCAATCCGCGACCAAGACCGCGCCTGCTCTCGAGTCAATCAACCTTGGCCAACGCCAGCGCCAGTGACTGCAGCCCCTGGCCCCGGAGCACCCCCCACCTTGAGGCGCCTCTGGATTCAGCCGAGCCGGGCGTCCGCTATCGATCTGCCCAGCTGAGAGCGCTCCCTCACCCCGGACGGCTGTGAGATGCGCCCGTCCCCTCCCCTTCCCCAAAAAACACCCGCCCAGCACCACAAAAACGTCCTCCCCAAACCCTTCCCCAACCCCCGGCCAAGCCCCACAACGCGCAACCGCAGCCCTGCCCCGCCCTCAAAGCCCCAGGCCAAGCCCCGCCCAGCGGGGCAACGGCCGCCCACCCGACCCCCCAAGGGCCTGAAATCTGCCTTCACCCCTGCCTTGGGCCGCCGAGCCCCAGGCCAAGCCCCGCCCAGCGGGGCAACGGCCGCCAACGCGCCCCCCCCCAAAGGCCTGAATCTGCCTTCGCCCCTGCCGCGAGGTTCACCCCGGCAGGGACCTCAACCTGCCGCCCGAACCCGCGAACCCCAGGGGTGGGACGCCGGGCTGAGTCCTGGAGGCCGCTGCGCTCGCCCGCGAGCGCCCCGGCCGGAAGGCTCAGCCCGGCGTCCCCAGCACCCCGAACAGGGCCACTAGTGCAATCACCCCACCGAACACGATCAGGGCATAGAACTGCACCCGGCCGGTCTCGAAGTACTTGAGCCCCTCGCCGCTGCCCAGGGTGAGCAGGCCGGTGAGGTTGACGACGCCGTCGACCACCTTGGAGTCGACATCGAGCACCTGGCGGGCAATGCGGCGGCTGCCATTGACGAACAGCTTCTCGTTGATCGCATCGAGGTACCACTTGTTGGCCAGGAAGGCATTGATGGCCGGCAAGCGGCCCGCCACCGCCGTGCCCAGATCGATCTTGCGCAGCGCGTAGGCCAGCACGGCCAGGGTGATGCCCGCGACCGAGATCGCCACCGAGGCACCGGCCAGCGGCAGGAACTCACCCCAGGAGAAGTGCTCGGCCATCTCGGCGGCCTCGTGGGGATCGAGCAGGCCGGCGAAGCGGCTGTTCCAGGGGGTGCCCAGCAGGCCGATCAGCACCGAGGGCACCGCCAGCACCAGCAGGGGGGTGGTCATCGGCCAGGCCGATTCGTGCGGATGGTCGGCGTGGTGGCCGTGCTCGTCCTCCTCGGCGGTGCGTCCCGCGGCGGCCAGCAGCTGGGCCGCCATCACCTTGTCGTTGCCGCGGAAGTCACCCTCGAAGGTGAGGAAGTAGAGGCGGAACATGTAGAAGGCCGTCATCCCCGCGGTGATGAAGCCCATCGCCCACAGAAAGGGGAAGCTGTTGAACGCCTGGCCGAGGATCTCGTCCTTGCTCCAGAAGCCGGCCAGCGGCGGGATTCCAGCGATGG
Organism: uncultured Cyanobium sp.; assembly: GCA_964396755.1. Classification (GTDB taxonomy): domain Bacteria; phylum Cyanobacteriota; class Cyanobacteriia; order PCC-6307; family Cyanobiaceae; genus Cyanobium. The sequence goes on from CAYNGR010000025.1 coordinate 25,384, forward strand.
CGATGCAGCCGATCAGGAAGGTGTTGGCGGTGATCGGCATCCAGCGGCGCAGGCCGCCCATGAGGCGCATGTCCTGGGCGAGGGCCGGCTCGTGGCCCACCACCTCCTCCATGGCGTGGATCACCGAGCCGGAGCCCAGGAACAGCATCGCCTTGAAGAAGGCGTGGGTGACCAGGTGGAACATGCCGGCCACCGGGGCGCCGCAGCCCATCGCCAGCATCATGTAGCCCAGCTGGCTGACGGTGCTGTAGGCCAGACCCTTCTTCAGGTCCATCTGGGTGAGCGCGATCGAGGCCCCCAGGAACAGCGTGATCGTGCCGATCACCGCGATGGTGGTCTGCACCACGGCGAACGGTTCGTAGACGGGCTGCAGGCGCGCCACCAGGAACACGCCGGCGGCCACCATCGTCGCGGCGTGGATCAGCGCCGAGATCGGGGTGGGACCCTCCATGGCGTCGGGCAGCCAGACGTGCAGGGGGAACTGGGCCGACTTGGCCATCGGGCCCATGAACACCAGCAGACAGAGCAGT
>CAYNGR010000026.1:0-25853 GCA_964396755.1 uncultured Cyanobium sp.
AGCACGCGATCCTGCACCTGCTCTACTCGCGCTTCTTCACCAAGGTGCTGCGCGACCGGGGCCTGCTCGGCTTCGATGAACCCTTCGCGCGTCTGCTCACTCAGGGCATGGTGCAGGGGATCACCTACAAGAATCCCCACAGCGGCAAGTACATCGCTCCGGCAGATGTGGCCGACCCGGATGATCCTCGCGACCCCCTCACCGGTGAGCAGCTCGAGGTCTTCTACGAGAAGATGTCGAAGTCGAAGTACAACGGCGTCGACCCGGCTGTGGTGATCGATCGCTACGGCGCCGACACGGCCCGCATGTTCATCCTGTTCAAGGCGCCGCCCGAGAAGGACCTCGAATGGGATGACGCCGACGTCGAGGGGCAGTTCCGCTTCCTGCAACGTCTCTGGCGCCTGGCGGACGGCGCCCTGGAGCGGGGCCTCAGCCTGTCCGGCGGCGCTGGAGAGCCGGCCGTGGTGGCTTCGTTCCTTGCCACTGAGGCCGGCGAGCTGAGCGAGCCGGAACGGCAGCTGCGCCGGGCGGTGCACACGGCGATCGGCGCGATCAGCGAGGACCTCGACGGCGACTTCCAGTTCAACACTGCCGTCTCCGAGCTGATGAAGCTCAGCAACGCCATGGCCGCCGGCCTGGAGGCCTGCCGCGAACCGATCGCCTGTGAGGCCCTGCGGGTGCTGGTGATCCTGCTGGCGCCGTTCGCCCCGCACCTGGCCGAGGAGCTGTGGTTGCGGCTCGGCGCCCGCGGCGAGAGCGAACCGCTGGCCATCGCCAGCGTGCATGGCCAGCCCTGGCCCCGCCAGGACGCCGCCGCCCTGGTGCGTGACACCGTGCCGCTGGTGATCCAGATCAAGGGCAAGGTGCGCGGCAGCCTCGAGGTGCCCGCCGAAGCCGACAAGGCGACGCTGGAGCGCCTGGCCCTCGAGAGCGACATCGCCGCCAAATGGCTGGAGGGCAAGGCCCCCAGCCGCGTCATCGTGGTGCCGGGCAAGCTGGTCAACCTGGTGCCCTGAAGCGGCTGACCGGCAGGTCAAGGCCCGGAAGGCCCGCTCAGGCAAAGGCGGCGCGGTGCCGTCCTGCCCTCGACAGGCACACCGGATGCAAGGCATTCGCAACCATCCGGTAGCGGGCCGCTGAACCCGGCTCCGCCGGTGCGTGCTGGATGTCTGCGGCTGCGGCCCCGGCTCTGGCGGTTGCAGGCCCCCCGTGCGAACAGCGCCCGGACCCGTCAGCCTGACGCAGGATGCCCCTGCAGCGGAGCCGCGACACGTGATCGACAGCTGGCAACTCTGGGCCGGTCTGGCGGCGGCCTTCGCGGCGATCACCGCCGTTCTGGCCAAACAGGGAGTGGCCGGGATTCCCCCGGATCTGGCGACGCTGCTGCGCACCCTGGTGGTGCTGGTGGCGCTCACGGCTCTGCTGGCGGGCACCGGGCAACTGCGCTGGCCGGCGCTGACGGCGCTGCCGCGGGCAAGCCTGGTGGCCCTGGTGCTGTCCGGTCTGGCCACCGGCGCCTCCTGGCTTTGCTACTTCCGCGCCCTGGCCACCGGTCCGGTGAGCCGCGTGGCCCCGATCGACAAGCTCAGCGTCGTGCTGGTGGCGGTGCTGGGGGCTCTGCTGCTGGGGGAACAGCTGAGCCTGCGGGCCTGGCTGGGCGTGGGGCTGATCGCCGTGGGCGGGGTGCTGGTGGCGCTGTGAGCCGCCTGGCGCTGCCGCCCGGGCAGGACCAACCAGCCGGCAAGGTGCTCCTGGTCCACGGCCATTCAGGCGTGTCGCCGGCCGCGCCACGGCTCCGCCGGGGGGGGCAGGCCTGCAGAGCCCGAGGCTGCCGGCAGCGCTGAGGGGATCAGGCTCCGCCGCGGAAGCGCAGCGAGGCGGGCTGGCCCCAGTCCCCCGTGGCCGTGATCGGCCGGCCGTTGGCGCAGAGATGGCGCAGGATCCAGTACAGGGGTTCGGGCGAGGGCAGGGCCAGCCGGGCCTGCAGATCGCTCAGGTCACGCTCCTGGCCGTCGGCCAGCTGCTGCTCCAGCCGGGCCTGCAGATCGAGAAGTGCGGCGGCCGCCTTCTTGCCCGCCTCCACCCCGGGCTGGTGGTAGGCATTGATGTCGACGAGCTCGCCGTAGAGACCCACCGCACGCTCGAACAGGGCGATCAGGGCACCGAGGCTGGTGGCATCGAGCCGGCGCAGGCTGATCGTCAGATTGGAGCGACCCTCCTCGCTCAGGGCCGAGCGGGTGCCCTGCAGGAACCCATCGAGAAAATCGCCGGGATTCTCACCCTCAAGGGCGGGGATGTCGCCGGGATCCTCGAGCACCTCGATGAAGGTGACGAAGAAGTTGTCGACACCGTCGCGCAGCTGCTGCACGTAGGCGTGCTGATCGGTGGATCCCTTGTTGCCATAGACGGCAAGACCCTGATGCACGACCTCGCCTTTGCGGTCGAGCTTCTTGCCGAGGCTCTCCATCACCAGCTGCTGCAGGTAGCGGCTGAACACCTCCAGCCGATCCCGGTAGGGCAGCACCACCATGTCGCGCCGGCCACGACCGTCTCCGGCCACGTACCAGCTGGCCGCCAGCAGGGCAGCGGGATTCTCAAGCAGGCCGCGACGGCGGGTGAGCGCGTCCATGGCGGCGGCACCGGCCAGGAAGGCGCGGATGTCGCTGCCGATCAGCACACCGGGCAACAGGCCCACGGCGCTGGTGATGCTCGTGCGGCCGCCCACCCAGTCGAACATGTCGAAGCGGGCCAGCCAGTTTCCCTGCTCGGCCTCCTGGTCCAGCTTGCTGCCGAGCATGGTCACGGCCACCGCCTGACGGCTCCAGCTGCCGCCGCTGGCCTCCAGAGCCCGGCGCGCCTGCAACATGCCGATGTGGGGCTCAGGGGTGCCGCCCGACTTGCTGACCACGATCACAAGGGTGGTGGCCAGGCGCCCGCCCAGCGCCGCCAGGGTGCGGCGCATGCCGTCGGGATCGACGTTGTCGAAGAAGTGGAAGGGCAGGCCGGCACCAGGCTCCTGCAGGGCCCGGATCATCAGCAGCGGGCCGAGGCCCGAGCCGCCGATGCCGATCCACAGCACATCGCTGAAGCGTCTGCCGGGAGCGGCCTCGAGCGCACCGGAGAGCACGTCCCGGCCGAAGGCCTCGATGCGGTCGAGTTCGGCGTTGATGTGAAGGCCGGCCTCGGGGTCAGGCGCCAGCTCAGGAGCCCGCAACCAGTAATGGCCCACCTGCCGCTGTTCATCCGGATTGGCGATGGCTCCGGCCTCGAGGGCGGCCATGGCCTCAAACGCCTGGGCGAAACGCGGCTCCAGCTGGCTGAGGCTGCTCTGATCCAGGCCCATGCGGCTGGCATCGAGCCAGAACCCGAGGCTCTCGTCGTGCCAGAGCAACTGGGAGAAGCGCTGCCAGAGCTGGGCTGGGTCCTTGCCGTCAAGCGGCGGAAGCGATGTCGTGGCCACTGAAGCGCCGCACTGGCGTGGGAACCGTATCCAGGCAGACGCGATTCCGGCAAGCCGAAGACGCACCATCCGGATCATGTGGGCCAGCCCACACACCGCTCTGCGGCACTGGTCAAATCCGCCGGATCCTCCTTAAATCATTGTGATCTTCAGGATCCGTCGCTTGCGCCCTCCGTTCTCCCGCAGCATCGCCGGGTCAGGGGGATCGCTGCGCATCAGCGGTCCCATGAGGCATCTGCGCCTCCGGAAACGAGCCCGACGCCGCTGGCCGCTGACCGGGCCTCTCGGATTGATCAGCCTGGTCGCCGTCCTGGCCGGTCCCCATCTCGCCTGGCGGACGGGTTCGATCGGCCAGCCGCAGCAAGCCGCTGGCAGCCCCTCCCCGCAGCGCAACGTCTCGGGAGGGTCTGATCCCTACGGCTCGATCAACGAAGGGCAGAGACCCGACCCGCTCGACTTCAGTGCCGCTGAACTGGAGGAGCTGCGGCGACGCTTCGGCGTGCACGGCCCCCAGCCGAAGCTGGCCCAGCTGTTCACCGAGGGGCTCGACCAACTGCAGCCGCTGCGGGCCCACACCCTGAGCCGTCTCGAAGAGCTGCGGCCGGTGATCCTGAGCGAGAGCCGTCGCCAGCAGATCAATCCGATGCTGGTCGCCGCCGTGCTGTTCGACGAGCTGCAGCACGCCAAGCCCGGCGAGGACACCCCTCTCGCTGCCGAGTCCGGCCTGTTCCAGACCCATGGTCCAGCTCAGCTGGGCATCGGCGAACTGAAGAAACAGGGGTTGCTGCCTGCCGACCCCAGCCCCGAGCAGATCAGCGCAGCGCGCCAGCAGCTGCTGGACCCGGAACGCAACGTGCAGGTGCTCGTCGGCAAGTTCGCCAGGCTCAGTCGCGCGCTCAACCTGCCGCGCCAGGGCCTGCTGATGGCCAGCCGCGATCCCCGCGACGCCAAGGCGCTGGCCACGTTGGCCTACCTGCACAACGGCAAGCTCGACTATCCCGGCCGCATCCTGCGCTACATGCAGAATCCCGAGCTGCATGCCCTGGTTTACGGCACGCGTCGCACCCCCACCAGTCCGCTGATCTGAACGCCGCAGCTGCTGCGCATCCCGGCTGCGTCAGCAGGGCGGGGTGACCCCAAGGGCGATCAGGCGGGCTTTGAGCTTCGACCAGTCAAAGCTGCGGGGGTCAGCGCGTTCTCCGCCCAGATCGACATGGCGGTGGGTGGTGATGTTCTCCCAGGGGATGTCGAAGCGACGCATCCAGTCCGCCAGCACCAGCGCGGTGGCGTCGTACTGGTCATCGGTGTACCCACTGTGGCTGGAGGACGCGTTCTCGCCGTCGAGGGGAGTCTCAAGGCTGAGATGCAGGGCGAAGTTGTTGATCGAGCCGCCCACCTTGGGATTGGTGACCACCCATGCCCCCTGGAAGGCCGAGTTGCCGGCGCCGAAGGCCCGCTTGGAGGGGTCGAGCACCTGCACCACCTCGCCATCCAGGCCGACCAGGGAGTGGTAGCTGACCTGATCTTCATCACGGGGGTGTTGGGTCAGGAATGTGGAGATGGCCGACTCGATGCCGTAGACGGTTTCGTGCAGCACCACCACCCGGGGGGTCGGATCGATTCGGTTGCCGAAGGCATCGAACTCGAAGCGCTCGCCGAAATTGCTGGGATCGGTGCGGATCGAGCGGGGCGCCAGCTGCAGGCTGGCCATGCGCTCCACCAGGTCCGGCTCGACCGTCGGGCAGACGGAGGCCATCGGTGAACGCCAGCGCTCGGCCCTGGGAGGCCGGGGAGCCGGTCGGCTGATCCGCGCGGCGGCCCCTGGAGTGGCCTGCATCAGCTCCAGCAGGCCATCCGCACCACGCTCCTGACCGGACCAGCGCAGCCCGGACAGCAACCAGGCAAGCCCCCCGCAGACCAGCGCGGCAGTGCCGACGGCAACGGGCAGCAACAGATGGAAGCGGGCCTTCATGGCTGCAGCAGCATCCAGCGGCGACGGCGGCAGTGGGCCTCGGCTGACGCCGAGGGATCCAGTTCCAGGCGCCAGGCGGTGATCGACGGCGGATCCAGGGCGATCAGGACCTCACGCACGCGACCGTCGCGGCAGACCAGCAAGGGCAACTGCGGCGGCGCTCCTTCACCGGCCCGCAGCACCACCGCCAGATCCTCGGGGCTGTGCAGGCGTCGACCGGCGAGGGCGAGCAGCTCATCCCCCACCTGCAGGCCCGCCTGCTGGGCCGGTCCGTCGCGCTCGACCCGCCGCAGGGTGAGGCTGCCGCCACTGGCCTCGGCCCTGGCTGCGAGGCTCCACTGGGCGGAAGGCTGGCCCACCAGCTGCAGGCCGACGCCAGCCAGCTCCTCGTGCAGCGGTGGATCCTGGAGGCCCTCCAGCCAGAGCGGCAGCAGCTCCGCCAGTTCAGGGTCGTGGTCGCAGAAGGCCGCCAGCAGATCGGCCTCGCCGTACCCGCGCCGGCTGCGGCCATGGCTGCGCCACAGCTGCTGCAGCACAGCGCCCAGCCAGGACCCGGCGCGTCGCAGACGCAGATCGAGCACCAGGGCCAGCACCGCCCCCTTGAGGTAATAGCTGATCTGGCAGTCGGCCGAATGGGCGTCCTGCCGGTACAGCTTCACCCAGGCTTCCTGGCTGCTGGCGCGCAGGCTCTGAACCTGGCGGCCAGGGGTGAGCAGATAGCGGCTCAGATCGCTGCCAAGGTCGTCCAGCAGCTCCTGCTCACCGGCCAGCCCGGCGGCCACAGGCAGCAGCTGGTCGTAGTAGCTGGTCAGCCCCTCGGCGAACCACAGGGTCGGCACGATCGTGGGCCGGTCGTAGTCGTAGGGGGTGAGCTCGGCGGGCCGCAGCCGGCGCACGTTCCATTGGTGCAGGTACTCGTGGGCGACCAGCTGGAGCAGGCGCCGCCGCCCTTCAGGCCGCTGCCATTCACGCTGTCCGTACAGCAGCACACTGGCGTCATCGTGCTCGAGTCCGCCGAAGCCCGTCAGCGGCTGGTGCAGGACGAACAGGTAGTCGGACGATGCCGGCTGCGCTTCTCCCATCAGCTGGCAGCACTGACGGCAGAGCCGGGCCACATCCGTCAGCCAGGGCGGATCCTGACGCGGCAGGTCCTCGCCCCAGGTCACCCAGCGATGCGGCACCCCCTCCACGACGAAGCGATGCTCGGGATGGGGGCCGGCCTCCAGCGGGCTGTCGACCAGCTGGTCGAAGTCGCGGGCGATCAGGCGCCCCTGGCCATCCTCCGGCAGGGGGATGAAGCCCTGCCAACCCGGCGGCAGCAGCAGCTCGAGACTGTGGGGCGACCAGCGCTCGCCTTCCACCAGAAGCACGACGCCAGCCAGGGGCAGAAAGCCGTGCTCGTCGCTCAGGTGGCAGGTCCGCACCGTCAGCTCGGTGGCCAGGATGCGATAGCGCAGCGTCACCAGCGCCTCGGCAGCGTCGAAGGCGCCTGCCTCCAGCAGCCATTCGGCCACGCCGGTGCGACGCAGCGGCAGAGGCTGGCCGGCCAGCTCGGCCTGCAGACCCTCGAGCGTGCGGACGTAATCGCGGATCAGATAGGACCCCGGCGTCCAGGCCGGCAGGCGCAGACGCTGCGCATGCGGACGGGCGGGAAAGCGGAGTTCCACCTCCACCAGCTGGCGCTGGGGCTGGCGGAGATCAAGCCGGACCTCAGGCACTGAGTTCGATCTGCGCCGTTGGCAGCTGGGCGGCCGCCTCCTCAAGAGCCTTGCGGGCGGCATAGGCGCGGGTGATCTCGCCGAGCAGACGCTCGAGACGCTGGCTGCGGCTCAGACGCTGCAGGTCGCAGACCAGCGCGAGGGAGCCATCGCCCTGGCGCTGCCAGCCGAATTGAAGACCATCGGCGAGCTGCACCTGCAACTCGACCGGCTGGCGCTCCGGTGGAAAGCTGGGCAGGCTGCCACCCCGGAGCGGCGTCAGTCCACGGGCGATCAGCACGGCCTCGAGCCGGTCGGCATCACGCAGGACCGTTGGCAGGATGGTGAGGTGGGACAAGGAGGCGATGCATGTCCGGGTCCGCAGACCCTAGCGATCCGGTGCTGGCCGTCCAGTGGCCGTCGTCACAGCCCTGGCCGACACATCCACCCCTGCGGCTGGGTCTGATGGCCTCCGGCGACGGCAGCAACTTCGAGGCGGTGGTGCAGGCCTGCCGCCAGGGTCCGCTGCAGGCGGAGGTCGCCCTGCTGGTGGTCAACAGGCGGGACTGCGGCGCCTGCAGCCGGGCCGAACGGCTGGGGGTGCCGGTGCAGCTGCTGGATCATCGCGGCTTCGACAGCCGTGAGGCGCTGGATCGCGCCCTGATCGCGGCCTTCCGGGACGCCGGCGTCGATCTGGTCGTGATGGCCGGTTGGATGCGCATCGTCACCGCCGTGCTGATCGAGGCCTTCCCCGACCGGCTGGTGAACATCCATCCCTCGCTGCTGCCCAGCTTCCGTGGTGTCGACGCCATCGGTCAGGCCCTCGCCGCCGGGGTGCGCCTGACCGGCTGCACGGCCCACCTGGTCAGGCCGGAGGTGGATGCCGGACCGGTTCTGGTGCAGGCGGCCGTACCGCTGCTCGAGGACGACGATCACGCCAGCCTGGCGGCGCGCATTCACCAGCAGGAGCACCGCGTCCTGCCGCTGGCGATCGCCCTGGCGGCAGCGCGGTTGGCACGCTGACGGACAGCGAGGCAGCTCCCGCAACGGCCGCTGCAGTCTCAGCTGACATCGCCGGCCCCGGCTGCGAGACCGATCGGCCGCAACCGCGGCCCTGGAAAAGCCGCGGTTCCAGCGCCGTGCCATGCAGGCGGAGCGCGACGGGGCGTGGCGCTCTGCTCCCGTCGCCGATCAGGGATAGAAGGGCAGCAGCGGCAGACCGGTCTCAGGCGGCAGACCAGCCATCAGGTTGAGGCATTGCACCCCCTGACCGGCCTGACCCTTGACCAGGTTATCGATGGCGCTCATCACGATCAGCTGGCCGGTGCGCGTGTCCACCTGCACCGACAGCAGGGCGCGGTTGGTCTGGCGCACCCACTTGGTGGCGGGATAGGTGCCGACCGGCAGCACCTCGACGCAGGGGCTGTGGCGGTAGGCCGCCCCCAGCAGCACGGTGCAGTCCTCGGCGGTGAGGCCGGGGTCGCGCAGGCGGGCGTAGACGGTGGCCAGCAGCCCGCGCACCATCGGCATCAGGTGGGGAGTGAACTGCACCTGCACCGGCTGGCCGGCGGTCTGACCGGCCAGCTGCTCGATCTCGCTGGTGTGGCGGTGACCGACAACCCCGTACGGCATCACCGATTCGGCCGCCTCGGCCAGCAGCAGGTGCTCCTTGGCGGCGCGGCCACCACCCGAGGTGCCGGTCTTGGCGTCGATGACGATGCCGCCGGTCTCGATCAGGCCCTGCTTGAGGAACGGCAGCAGCGCCAGCAGGCTGGCGGTGGGGAAACAGCCGGGAGCCGCCACCAGCCGGGCGGCGGCGATCCGCTCCGCCTGCCACTCGACCAGGCCGTAGACGGCTTCGGCGCAGAGGTCGGCGTCGTTGCGGCTGAGCTCGCGCGCTTCGCTGGCGTACACCTCCTGCCACTGGGCCAGGGAGCTGTAGCGGTAGTCGGCGGAGAGGTCGACGACGCGCACACCGCGCTGCAGCAGCTGCGGCACCAGGCGGGCGGCCAGCCCGTTGGGCAGGCTCAGCACCGCCAGGTCGGCCTCGGCCGCGATCGCATCGGGATCCGGGCTGCGCACGACCGGATCACCGGCCAGCGGCAGGAAGGGCACCAGTTCGCTCCAGCGGCGGCCGCTGCTGCGCTCGCCTCCCAGAAAGGTGACCGTGAAGCCGGGATGGCCCTGCAGCAACCGCAGGGTCTGCAGACCCCCGTATCCACTGGCGCCGATCACGGCGACGCGCTGGCTCGTCATGGCGCGATCGCAGGAAGCAGGGATCGTACCGGGTTCTATAAAAGGTTCTTGAGTCCGGATCGACGCCGGCGTCCTCTCCCGCGGTTCCTTGAACCTCAGACCCGACATCCTTCCCCCCTCCGCCGCCGACGGCATGGCCGCTTCTATCAGTGCCGCGACCGCCGACGACCGCGAGCGGGACTCCGGCGGCGCTCTCCAGGCCGAATTCCGCTTCGATGCCATCGCCGATGCCCTGGCGGCGATCCGCAACGGCGAGGTGATCGTCGTGGTGGACGACGAAAACCGTGAGAACGAAGGCGATCTGATCTGCGCGGCCCAGTTCGCGACGCCGCAGCAGATCAATTTCATGGCCACCGAGGCCCGCGGCCTGATCTGCCTGGCGATGGAGGGCGAGCGACTCGATGCCCTCGATCTGCCGCTGATGGTCGATCGCAACACCGACGACAACCAGACCGCCTTCACGGTCAGCGTCGACGCCGGACCGGAGAACGGTGTCAGCACGGGCATCTCCGCCGAGGACCGGGCCCGCACCATCCAGGTGGCGATCCACCCCGACAGCCGCCCCAGCGACCTGCGCAGACCGGGGCACATCTTTCCGCTGCGGGCCCGTGATGGCGGCGTGCTCAAGCGTGCCGGCCACACCGAGGCCGCCATCGACCTCGCGCGCCTGGCGGGGTTGTATCCGGCCGGCGTGATCTGCGAGATCCAGAACCCGGACGGCTCGATGGCGCGGCTGCCGCAGCTGGTCGACTACGCCCGCCGCCACGGGCTGCGGCTGATCTCGATCGCCGATCTGATCCGCTACAGGCTCGACACCGAGCGCTTCGTGCGTCGCCAGGCGGAGGCGCAGTTGCCCAGCGCCTTCGGCACATTCCGGGCGATCGGCTACCGCAACGAGCTCGACGGCAGCGAGCACGTGGCGATCGTCAAGGGCCATCCCGAACAGGCCACAGGCCCCGTACTGGTGCGCGTGCACAGCGAGTGCCTCACCGGCGATGCCTTTGGCTCGCTGCGCTGCGACTGTCGGCCCCAGCTGGAGGCAGCGCTGCGCATGATCGAGCAGGCAGGCGAAGGGTTGGTGGTCTACCTGCGCCAGGAGGGCCGCGGCATCGGCCTGATCAACAAGCTCAGGGCTTACAGCCTTCAGGACGGCGGCCTCGACACCGTGGAGGCCAATGAACGCCTGGGCTTCCCCGCCGACCTGCGCAACTACGGCGTCGGCGCCCAGATCCTCAGTGATCTGGGGGTGCATCGCCTGCGGCTGATCACCAACAACCCGCGCAAGATCGCCGGCCTAGGCGGCTATGGCCTCGAGGTGGTGGACCGGGTGCCGCTGGAGATGGACCCCGGCCAGCACAACGCCTCCTACCTGCAGGCCAAGCGCACCAAGCTGGGGCATCTGTTCGGCCAGGGCCCCAGTTGCCCGCGGACCGGTCCCACCGCGTTGATCGGCTGGCAGGGGGACAGCGATCCGGCCGGGCTGCTGGACCTCGAGGAACGGCTGTGCGCGCTGGCGGAGCCGAAGGGCCTCAAGCTCGAACGGGAGGAGGATCCACGTCTGCTGGCTCTGCTCGATCAGCCGCAGCTGGCCCTGCGCCTCAGCGCCATGACGGATGATGCCGAGCCGTCGCTTCGGGACCCCGGCCTGACACCGCTGCTGCAGCGGCTGGCCGCCGCCGCGGGCGGCCGCAGCCTCAACCTGCTGCTCAGCTCCGATCCGCGCCGGCTCAGTCATCCAAGCGGCTCGCTGCCGCTGCAGCAGCGAGCGCTGGCGGAGCTCAGCAGCGCAGGGGAGCTGGCGCCGCTGCCGAGCGACACGTTGATCCAGTGGCAGGACTGAGCCGCTGTCGCCGCTCATCAGGGCGGTGAGCCGCTGGCTCCGTTGATCCACAGCTGACCTGGTGCAGGCATCGCCCACGGGGATGGGCTGACCGGCGTCTGTCGACCCATCCAGGGCTCTGGATCCCTCGTCGGAGGGGACCCTGGAGCCGGGGCTCAGCGGCGCAGCGCCGACCCCGGCGATTGGCTCACTGGATGGTGACCTTGTTGATGCGGCTGCCGTTGCGCAGCTTCAGCACCACATCCATGTCGTCGGTGTGCCCGAACACGGTGTGCTGGCCATCGAGATGGGGCTGGGGTTCGAAGCAGATGTAGAACTGCGAGCCGCCGGTGTTGCGGCCGGCATGGGCCATGGCCAGGGTGCCGGCCTTGTGCTTGTTGGGGTTGATCTCACAGGGGATCGTGTAACCGGGGCCGCCGGTGCCGGCCATGCCGCGGGAGCCTTCCTTGCTGTTGGGGCACCCGCCCTGGGCCATGAAACCGGGAATGACGCGGTGGAAGGCCAGACCGTCATAGAAGCCGTCGTTGGCCAGCTTGACGAAGTTGGCGACGGTGCCCGGTGCGTCGGCATCGAACAGGGTCAGGGTGATCGTGCCGGCTTCGGTCTCCATCAGGGCCGTGGTCATCGCGTCGGGAGGCGGTTTCGGCAATCCTGCCAGGTGGGGCCGGCAGGCGCGGCCCGTGCCACCAGGCCCCTGCGGTAGACAGGGAAGCCTCTTCTGTCCTGCTTCATGGTCAGCGCAAGTCCTGCAGCCCTTGATCTCAGCAATGCCCGTCTCGGGGTGCTGGGCGGCAGCGGCCTGTACGCGATGGAGGGCCTCGAGGACGTGCGCGAGATCTCGCTGGACACGCCCTACGGCTCTCCGTCCGACAGCCTGCGGCTGGGCCGGATCGGCGACATCGAGGTGGTGTTCCTGGCCCGCCACGGCCGTCACCACAGCTTCACCCCCACCGAGGTGCCCTATCAGGCCAATCTCTGGGCACTGCGCTCGCTGGGCGTGCGCTGGATCCTGTCGGTGTCGGCGGTCGGGTCGCTGCAGGAGGAGGTGCGCCCGCTGGACATGCTGGTGCCGGATCAGTTCATCGACCGCACTCACCAACGGCCGCTGAGCTTCTTCGGCGGCGGCGTCGTTGCCCACGTCGCGGCGGCCGATCCTTATTGCAGCGTGCTCAGCCGCATCCTGGCCGACGTCGGCGACAGCCTGATGCCGGAGGGGCGGCGGCTGCACCGCGGCGGCACCTACCTGTGCATGGAGGGGCCGGCCTTCTCGACCCGGGCCGAATCGCAGCTGTACCGGTCCTGGGGCTGCGAGGTGATCGGCATGACCAACCACACCGAAGCGCGTCTGGCGCGGGAAGCGGAGATGGCCTACGCGACCCTGGCGATGGTCACCGACTACGACTGCTGGCACGAGGACCATGCCTCGGTGACGGTCGAGATGGTGATCGACAACCTCAGGGCCAACGCCACCCTGGCCCAGGAGATCGTGCGCCTGGCGGCCGGCCGGGTGGCGGCGCAGCGACCGCGCAGCCCGGCCCATCACGCCCTGCGCCACGCCCTGATGACGCCGCCTGAGGCGGTGCCGGCGGAGACACGCCGCCGCACCGAGCTGTTCACCAGCCCCTACTGGGGTGCGTTCGAAGCGGACGGCGCCAGCTGAGCGCCAAGCGCCGCCAGCACCTGGCGCAGCCCGGGGCCGTGCTGCTGCATGGCACTCCGGGCGGCCTGGGGCTCCAGGCCGGTGGCGGCGATCAGCAGAGCCAGCCGCACCGAACCGTCGCTGAGCTTCAGCAGGCGCTGACCCTCCTCGCGACTGACGCCGGCCAGGTCGGAGAGGATGCGCAGAGCCCGGTCCTCCAGCTTGCTGTTGCTGACCGAGACATCCACCATCCGGTTCCCGTACACCTTCCCCAGCCGCACCATCACCCCGGTGGAGAGGATATTGAGCGCCATCTTGGTGGCGGTGCCGGCCTTGAGACGGGTGGAGCCGGTGAGCAGCTCGGGACCGGTGAGCAGGCGGATGTCAATGTCGCAGGGCATGGGCACCTGCTCGCTGGGCACGCAGGCCATGGCGATCGCCAGGGCGCCGATGGCGCGGGCATGCTGCAGGCCGCCCAGCACATAGGGAGTGGTCCCCCCAGCGGCGATGCCCACCAGGCAGTCGTCCGGGCCGAAGCCCCGTTCCTGCAGATCACTGCGGCCGGCAGCCTCCAGGTCTTCAAGCCCCTCGGAACTGCGCAGCAGCGCCGGTGCACCGCCGGCCAGCACCCCCTGCACCAGCTCCGGCGGCGAGCAGAAGGTCGGCGGGCACTCAGCCGCATCCAGCACCCCAAGGCGTCCAGAGGTGCCGGCGCCCAGATAGAAGAGACGACCGCCCCGCTGCAGCCGTGCCGTGATCGCATCGACCGCGGCCGCCAGCTGGGGCGCCGCGGCGGCCACGGCCCGCTGGGGTTCCAGATCGTTCTCACAGAACAGGGCGACCAGCTCCGGGGTCGCGAGGCGATCGAGTTCGCCGCTGAGGGGATGGGGCTGCTCGGTGAGCAGATGGCCGCGGCTGCCGGCGAGAGGGTTGTTGCCCGCGCTCACAGCAGGCCCTCGAGACGACGGCGGAAGGCTTCCAGCTCGGAATCAGGCTTGCCGGCCTCGGCGTCCTCCAGCTGGGAGGCGGTGCTGCCTGCGGCCGGCTCGGCCGCCACCTGCTCCTGCCAGTTGCTGACGTCCATGTTGCGTTCCGGCGGCGCGATCAGCAGGCGGTCCTCGTCGCTGCGGGGATGGAAGCCGGCAGGCACGAAACGGGCCTCGTAGCCGGCCTCGTCGCAGAACTGCTCGAGCTCGCGCCGGTCCAGGGCCTCGACGCTGGGCACGGGAAAGTCCTGGGCCTCAAGCAGACCGGCGTAGCGCTCGGCATCGTCGGGGTCCTCGAACAGCAGCACGACAGTGCGGCCGCCCAGCTCCAGCGAATGGATGCCCTCCTGGTCGCTTCCTGCATCGAAGAGCAGGACGTGCACCCGCTCCAGGGGCTCTCTGAGACTCACGTGAACTCTTTCTGGCGCAGGGTCAGTGTCTCATTCCCCGCCGGTCTCGCCACGCCGCTGCTGCTCAAGCTCACGCAGACGCCGGTAGAGGGCGAGTTCATCGTCGCCGGCCTGCTCATCCACGGCGATCCTCACCTCGACCAGCTGATCACCGTGGCGCTCGCCCAGGCGCTGTCCCCGGCCGCGCAGCCGCAGCAGCCGGCCGCTGGAGGAGCCAGGGGGCACGCGCAGGCGCACCGGCCCCTCCAGGGTGGGCACCACCACCTGGGTGCCGAGCACAGCCTCGGCAGGGGTGACATCGAGCGGATAGAGCACCCGCAGGCCATCGATGCGCAGGCCCTCGGGAGTGCGCACGCGCAGCTGCAGGAAGTGATCGCCTCCGCCTGGGGCCACGCCGGCGAGTCGCAGCCGCCAGCCATCGCCGGCCAGCGGCGGGGTGCGCACCTCGACGACGGTGCCATCGGGCAGCTCCAGCTCGACGCGCTCCCCCCGCAGGGCCTGCTCCGGAGTGAGCTCCACCAGGCTCTCCTGATCCGCAGCGGCCTGCACCGGCGGCGGGGACGGCGGCGTGGCGGCGACCCAGCCGCGCGCGTCGCTGCCGGCGGGAGCGTCCGCTTCATCGCGGACCTGTCTGCGCTGTGAACGCGGCTGCGGGTCGGCCGGATCGGCGGGCGTCGCCTCCCGGCGACCGGGAGAACGGGACGGCTCCTGCCAGTCCTGACGATCGCTGACGGAGCGTTCCCCATCGAGTTCGGCCAGGTAATCCTCAAACTCGGGGAAGCCGCTGGCGAAGGGATCGGGCGGTTCGGCTCCGGCACGATCCTCACCCCGCTCCCAGGCGCGGCGGCGCAGCGGATCGGAGAGCACCGCATAGGCCTCATTGACCTGCTTGAAGCGCTCCTCGGCGATCGGATCGTTGCCGTTGAGGTCGGGATGCCAGCGGCGGGCCTGCTCCCGGAAGGCGCGCTTCAGCGCAGCGGCATCGGCCCCAGGCGTGAGGCCGAGGATCTGCCAGTGATCCGGGGGGGCGGCAGCGGGCGGATCCTGGGGGAAAGAGCGACTCACCGTGGATCAGACGTCGCGCCAGGGATCATCGTCGAAGCTGCGCCTGGAGCTGGCTTCGGGTTCCCAGGCCGCCGGCACTGGCGGACGGCGCAGCGTCTCCCGCTCACGCCGCTCCGGATCGCGGTCAGAGGATGGGGACCGCTGAGGGCGATCATCGCGCCAGTCGGCGGGCTCATCCTGATCCCAGCGCGGAGACTGACGCGGACGGTCCCGGCCTGGGGCATCGCGCCAGTCAGGAGCCTCGTCCGATGTCCAGCTGTCAGCGCGCTGACCGCCCCAGCGATCGCCTGAATCGCGTCTGTCGAAGCGTTCAGGGCCTGGAGCGTCATCGAAGCGGCCGGATGCGGGGCGGGACAGTCCGAGCCGCTCCTCCCGCTCGTCACCGAAGCGCTGGGCCGGGCGGTCGTAGCCGGAGCGCTGGCGCGGGGGAGCCCAGGGATCGGAGCGGCTGTCGCGGTCCCAGTCATCCCAGTCGTCGTCGTCGGAGAACAGCTCGTCCTTGAGCGATCCCAGCGTGTTCTTGAGGCCCTGGAGCGGCCCGGATTCAGAGCGGCGCTCCTGCAGCAGGCGTCGGTTGAGTCCGAACAGGGACTCCTGCAGCTGGGAGACCGCCAGCTCCAGCTCGGCGTCGTCCTCGCGGGCCAGCAGATCCTGCACGTCGCGCACCGCCAGCTCCACGGCCCGCTGCTGGCGTTCGGCGCCATACGGCCCGAGCTCGAGGGCGGCGTCGCGCAGGCGCCGTTCCGCCTGGGTGATCAGGGTCTGGGCACGGTTGCGGCGGTCGATCGCGGCACGGCGGCGGCGATCCTCGGCAGCCTTCGCCTCAGCCTCGGCGAGCAGGGATTCGATCTCCTGTTCGCTGAGGTTGGAGCCACCCTGAATCGACACGCTCTGCTGCCGGCCGGTGGTGCGGTCAGTGGCGGACACCTGCAGCAGGCCGTTGGCGTCGATGTCGAACGACACCTGCACCTGAGGAACACCGCGCGGAGCCGGCGGGATGCCGGAGAGGCGGAAGCGACCCAGCGACTTGTTGCCCTCGGCCATCTGTCGCTCGCCCTGGAGCACGTGGATCTCCACCGAGTTCTGGTTGGCCTCGGAGGTGCTGAACAGATCGCTCTTGCGCACCGGAATCGGCGTGTTGCGCGGAATCAGCACCTTCATCACGCCGCCGATCGTCTCCAGCCCAAGCGACAGGGGGGTGACGTCGTTGAGCATCAGATCGCGCAGCTCACCGGTGAGGATGCCGGCCTGCACGGCGGCGCCGATCGCCACCACCTCATCGGGATTGACCGACTGGCAGGGTTCGCGGGGGATCAGCGTGCGCACCATCTCCTGCACCATCGGCATGCGGGTGGAACCACCCACCAGCACGACGTCATCGATGTCGTCGGCGGCCAGGGAGGCGTCGCGCAGGGCGCGCTGCACGGGCCGCAGCAACCGGTCGAGCAGATCGGGGCAGAGACCCTCGAACCGGCTTCGCTCCAGCGTGGTCTCGATGTGCAGCGGTCCCTCCGGACCCGTGGCGATGAACGGCAGCGAGATCGGCGTGCTCTGCACGCCCGAGAGTTCGATCTTGGCCTTCTCAGCCGCCTCGGTGAGCCGCTGCAGCGCCTGGCGGTCGCGGCGCAGGTCGATGCCGTGCTCCTGCTGAAAGGCATCGGCGAGCCAGTCGACGATGCGACGGTCCCAGTCGTTGCCGCCGAGCTGGGTGTCACCGCTGGTGGCCTTGACGTCGAACACGCCGTTGGCGATGCGCAGCACCGAGACATCGAAGGTGCCGCCGCCCAGATCGAACACCAGAACCCGCTTCACGGCACTGCGGTCGAAGCCGTAGGCCAGGGCCGCGGCGGTGGGTTCGTTGAGGATGCGCTCGACGCTGATCCCCGCCAGCCGGCCGGCATCGCGGGTGGCCTGGCGCTGGGCGTCATTGAAATAGGCCGGAACGGTGATCACCGCCGCCTCCACCGGCTCGCCCAGGTAGGTGGAGGCGTCATCGACGAGCTTGCGCAGGATGCTGGCGACCAGCTCCTCAGAGGCGTACTCGCGTTCTGTGGCCGGACAGACGACGCGCACGTTGCCCTGATCGTTGGCGCGGATCGTGTAGGGCACCGACAGGCTGCCCTCCTCGAGCTCGTCCCAGCTGCGCCCGACATAACGCTTGAGATTGGCGAAGGTGTTGCGGGGATTGAGCACCAGCTGGCGGCGAGCCAGCTGTCCGACCAGCAACTCCTTGTCACGGTTGAAGCCGACCACCGATGGCGTCGTGCGTCCCCCCTCGGCACTGGCGATCACCTGGGGACGGCCGCCCTCGAGCACCGCCACCACCGAATTGGTGGTGCCCAGATCGATGCCGACGATCCGGCCGGGACCAGCGGCGCGCGCACCGGGATCCCGGCCACGGTCGCGGCCCGGATCCCTGCTGGCGTTCTGTGCGGCGCTCCTCGCCATGCGGTCCTTCGTTCCGGGACAGGCTACCGAGCCCCAACCACGCAGGTCGGCGGCGGCGGCGGGCCAGAGGAGCACAGCCAGGCGGCACCAGCGCAGCGACGACCACGCCGCAAGCGTTAAACGCGGTTTAATCGCACACGACATGGGGCTGCGTACAGTCCCGGTAACGCCAGGACAGGCCGTCCCGCCTCAGATTCCATGACCGGCAACACAGGAACGGGCAGGGAGCAACTGTTCAGCCGCCGCCGGCGACCTGCCGGCGAACGCCTGCTCGATGTCGTCTTCCGGCAGCTCACCCTGACGCTGGCGGCGGTGGTGGCGATCGTGTTGCTGGCCATCTTCCTGACCCTGATCCAGGGGTCGCGTGAAGCCATCGCCAGCTTCGGTCTGCGTTTTCTCACCACTTCGGCGTGGGATCCGGTCAACGGCGACTACGGCGCCTTCGTGGCGATCTACGGCACGCTGGTGAGCTCACTGCTGGCCCTGCTGATCGCGGTGCCGCTGGGTGTCGGCACGGCCCTGTTCATCACCGAAGATCTGATTCCGCTGAAGCTGCGCGAGCTGATCGGCCTGATGGTGGAACTGCTGGCGGCGATCCCCTCGGTGGTGCTCGGTCTGTGGGCCATCTTTGTGATGGAACCCGCGATCCGACCGGCCCTGCAGCTGCTGCACACTCTGTTCGGCTGGTTCCCGCTGTTCTCCACCACGCCGATGGGGCCCGGCATGGCACCGGCGATCCTGATCCTCGTGGTGATGATCCTTCCGATCATCACGGCGATTTCCCGAGATGCCCTGCGCCAGGTTCCGATCGAGCTGCGACAGGGGGCCTACGGCGTTGGAACCACCCGTTGGGGGGCAATCTTCGCGGTGATCCTGCCTGCGGCGATCTCCTCGATCATCGGCGGGGTGATGCTGGCCCTGGGGCGAGCGATGGGTGAAACGATGGCGGTGACGATGATCATCGGCAATTCGCTCAACTTCAGCTTCTCACTGTTGGCGCCCGGCAACACGATCGCCTCGATGCTCGCCAACCAGTTCGGCGAGGCCGATGGCATTCAGGTCTCAGCGCTGATGTATGCGGCCCTCATCCTGATGGCGTTGACCTTTTCGGTGAATGTGCTGGCCCAGTGGGTGGTCCGCCGGCTGAGCCTGAAGTACTGAGCGGAATGGACACCATGAATCTCACTCCAGCCAGGTCCAGCTCCAGTTCAGGATTGTTTGAGCGGCGGCCCCTGCAGTTCGACCCCGGCCTGCGTCGCAACCGGATCAACAAGCTGTTGACGCTGCTGTCGGCAGTGTTCGCCGCAGTGGCCGTGCTGCCCCTGGTGCTGGTTCTCCTGTATGTGCTGCTGCAGGGAGGCCGGCTGTTGAGCCTGCGTCTGTTCCTTGAACTGCCGCCGGCTCCGGGCATGGCCGGTGGCGGCATCGGCAACGCCGTGCTCGGCACGATCCTGGTGACCCTGCTGGCCACCCTGATCACGGTGCCGATCGGCGTCGGTGGTGGCGTCTACCTGTCCGAATATGCGGGCAGGGGCTGGTTCGGCCAGGTGGTCGGCTTCGCCAATGACGTCCTGGCCGGCGTGCCGTCGATCATCAGCGGGGTGTTCATCTACGGCCTGATCGTCGCCACCAGGTTGTTCTTCGGCCAGAGCTACAGCGCCCTGGCCGGCGGTGTCGCCCTGTCCGTGCTGATGCTGCCCACCGTCATCAAGACCACCTACGAGGGCCTCAAACTGGTGCCCAACGAGCTGCGCCTGGGGGCCTACGGAGTTGGCGCCTCCCGCTTCGTGACGATCACCCGCGTGGTGATCCCAGCAGCACTCACGCCGATCTGCACGGGCATCGTGCTGGCCATCGCCCGCGCCGCCGGTGAAACGGCACCGCTGATCTTCACGGCACTGTTCTCGCCGTTCTGGCCCGACGGTGTGTTCAACCCGATCGCGACCCTGTCGGTGCTGATCTTCAACTTCGCGATCATGCCCTACGAAGCCCAGAACGAACTGGCCTGGGCCGCCTCGTTCGTGCTGGTGTTGATGATCCTCGCGGCCAATCTGCTGTCCCGCTGGATCAGCCACCTCTCCCGTCGCTGAGCCTGGCAAGCGACCTGCCTCAGACCTGTCAGACCTTCCCTCCCTTCACCTTTACGGCCATGACCTCCACCCTCGCCAGCCCGGTCGGCGTCAGCAGCAGCACCACCTGCATGGCCCTGGAGAACGTCACGATCTCCTACGGCAGTTTCGAAGCGGTCCGGAATGTCTACATGAACATTCCCTATGGCAAGGTGACCGCCTTCATCGGCCCGTCCGGCTGCGGCAAGTCCACCGTGCTGCGGGCTCTGAATCGCATGAACGATCTCATCCCGGGCTGTCATCTCAAGGGCAAGGTCGTGTTCGAGGGCCAGGATCTCTATCACCCCCGCGTCGACCCGGTTGAGGTGAGACGGCGCATCGGCATGGTGTTCCAGAAGCCCAATCCCTTCCCCAAGAGCATCTACGAGAACATCGCCTTCGGTGCCAGGATCAACGGCTACCGCGGCGACATGGATGAACTGGTGGAGCGTTCGCTGCGCAAGGCGGCCGTCTGGGACGAATGCAAGGACAAGCTGCAGGACAGCGGTCTCGCCCTGTCGGGGGGCCAGCAGCAGCGCCTCTGCATCGCCCGCGCCATCGCCACCGAGCCTGATGTGATCCTGATGGATGAACCGTGCTCAGCGCTCGATCCGATCTCGACGCTGAAGATCGAGGAGACGATGCACGAACTCAAGCGCAATTACACGATCATCATCGTCACCCACAACATGCAGCAGGCGGTGCGCGTCGCCGACATGACGGCCTTTTTCAACGCCGAAGCCGTCGAGGGTGGCAGCGGCAAGGTCGGTTACCTCGTGGAGTACAGCGAGACCGAGAAGATCTTCAACGCCCCCGGTCAGCAGGCCACCCAGGATTACGTCAGCGGTCGCTTCGGCTGATCGACGTGAGGCTGGACGGACTCCGAACACATCGGAATTCCGGCCGGGACGATCGGATCCGTACTGTGGCAGCAGATCGCCGAGGTTGGGCAGCGCCGGGAGGAGGCGTGGACAGCCCTCGCTGCGAGTGGCGAGGAAGGGCTGGCGACACCTCTGGCCGGGAGTCTGGCTGCCTTGCGCGCTTCAGCTTCAGGCGTGCGACTGATCGACGCAGAGAGCCAGCTCGGACGCGAGCAGATCCTCAGCCAGAATCAGCATCGAGACGCCCATCAGGGCCAGGGCGAAGCCGGGCTCAGCATCGGCGGCGGCTTCGAGCAGGCGCGCAGTCTGCAGGTGCTGGGGCCAGCTCAGGCGCATCGGTAGGCGAGAAGTTCTGCCAATGAGCCTCTTTGGAAAGCCTGATCACCGCGAGCGTCGTTACAAGTTGAAACACTGACCCTCACGCCATTCGGTAGCGCTTGGCACGTCGGCCGCAGATCCGCTCGATAGGTTGCCGCCAACCCAAAGAGCTGAACCATGTCTGCTCCGATGGAACTCACCACAGGCCAGCAATTCGAAATCGAGCGTCTCAGCCGCGCCATCGATGCCACCGCCGATCCCCAGGAGCTGCGTCTGCTCGCCAAGCAGCTGCTGCGTGCCTGGCACACCCAGAAGGCCGCCACCAACTGGATCATCCGCCAGCAGGCGGAGGCGCCCCTGTTCGGGCCGGATTCGCGCTGACGGCCACTGCAGCGTGGCTGTCAGGGTCCGGCAGCTCCATGACGCGAAGTCCTCGACGTCTGCGGGCTGGCGAGTCGCGTGATCCGCCAGGAGTTATCGATCAGTGGGGCTGCAGATGCCAGGCCAGCCGGGCAGATACCGGCCCCATCCCGGCGTTGACGAGGGCTGAGAACGTCTCAGAACCACGGATCAACGCACTCATTCTGATCGCGGCGAGCGGACGCTTCCACGGCCGCAATCACTCTTGATTGACGATGCCGAACAGGGGATATGAAGCTGGCCACGAGAGACCTTCTGCGGATGAAGGTGCGTCAGATCAGCGACCCAGGCGTGCCGACGCTGAAGGACGTCGGCACAAAAAAACCGGCCCGAGGGCCGGTGTTGAAAGCGGAGAGGGAGGGATTCGAACCCTCGATAGAGTTGCCCCTATACAGCATTTCCAGTGCTGCGCCTTCGACCACTCGGCCACCTCTCCAGCGGCGATTGGGGCAGATGGCAATGTAGCAGCCTGTCCGCCGGCGTCCCCGTGCCGCGGCAGCCCGATGCGAGCCCGCTCCGATGAAGCCCACCCATCCGATCACGATCCACTGGCGTCAGCGCAATCAGGTGATCCGGCGGGACGTGCCGGAGGGGGAGTACATCCTGCGCAGCCTCGAGGCCCAGGGCGTCGATCTGCCCTTCAGCTGCCGCAACGGCTGCTGCACCGCCTGTGCCGTACGGGTGCTGGACGGTGAGATCGATCAGCGCGAAGCCCTGGGCCTGTCGCGGGAGGTGCGCGCCCGTGGCTACGGGCTGCTCTGCGTCGCCCGCTGCCAGGGACCACTCGAGGTGGAGACCCAGGACGAGGACGAGGTGTACGAGCTCCAGTTCGGCCGTCACTTCGGCCGCGGTGCCGTGCGCCCGGGCCTGCCCCTGGATGAGGAGTGAGGCCTGGCCCCAGCCGCTCCGCCCATGCCATCCGATCCACCCCCGCACCCGATGCCCAAGCCGATGAGCACCCCTGATCGCGAGGCCCTCAGCCTCACCGGCCGCGCCTGGCGGGGCTCCGGACTCAGCGCTTCCGAGCTGGGGCAGCTGGCCGAGACCGCACGCCTGGCGGCCCGTGCGGGCGGGGCGGCGCTGGAGGCGCACGTCGGCCAGCTGGAACGGATCCGTGAGAAGGGACGCGCCGGCGACCTGGTCACCGAGGCCGATGAAGCCGCCGAAGCGGCGGTTCTGGCCGTGCTGGCGCAGCGCAGCCCCGGCGTGGGCGTGCTGGCTGAGGAGAGCGGCCGGCGCCCCGGCAGCGGCGATCTGGAGTGGGTCGTCGATCCGCTGGATGGCACCACCAACTTCGCCCACGGCTTCCCCTTCTTCGCCACCTCGGTGGGCCTGACCTGGAAGGGCATGCCGCTGCTGGGAGCCCTGGCGGTGCCGGCGCTGCGTCAGTTCTTCTGGGCCGCTCCCGGGCATGGCGCCTGGTGCAATGACGCGTCGATGCAGGTCAGCGGCGCCGAAGCACTGGGGGATTCCCTGCTGGCCACCGGCTTCGCCTACGACCGCCACACCCGGCTTGACAACAACTACGCCGAGTTCGCCTGGTTCACGCACCGCACCCGCGGCGTGCGCCGGCCGGGGGCCGCAGCGGTGGATCTGGCCTACGTGGCCTCCGGCCAGCTGGACGGCTACTGGGAGCGGGGCCTGTCGCCCTGGGATCTGGCGGCCGGCGTTGCCCTGGTGGAGCTCGCCGGCGGGGTGGTCTGCGCTTATGACGGCACGCCGCTGGACCTCAGCAGCGGCCGGTTGATCGCCTGCAGCCCCAGCCTGCAACAGGCCCTGATCGAGGGTCTGGCGGCCTGCCGGCCGCTGCCGGGCGCCAGCTACGGGGCCCCGCAGCTCGACGCCGCCGCCGCGGCGGGCTGAGCCGGGTGTGCCCACGATCGCGGCCGGCAGTGCCCGGTCATGGGGACCAGGGGGGCGATCCATAGGATCGGCGGGTCTCCGTGCGCCCCGCCACGTCTCCATGGCCTTGCAACCCGCCGCCGGCGCCCGCGACCGCAACCCCTGGGAAGTCGACAGCAATCGCCGTCTGCGGGGGCAGCTGGCGGAGGTCTACAGGCTGTGGGGCTACCAGGAGGTGGATCCGCCCACGATCGAGCGGCTCGACACGCTCGAGGTCGGCGGCGCCATCGCCGGCCGTGAGGTGGTGCGTCTGGCGGCGGATGAGCCACTCGGGCTGCGCCCGGAACTGACGGCCTCGATCGCCCGTGCCGCCTGCACCCGTCTGGCGGACCGGCCCAGACCGCTGCGTCTCTGGGCCGATGGCGTCACCTTCCGCAGCTCCGTCGCCGAGGGAGACGGCCAACGCCTGCATGAGGCGATTCAGAGTGGTGTGGAACTGCTGGGTGAGCCCTCCGCCGCCGCCGACCGGGAGCTGATGCAGCTGCTGCTGGCCGCCACTGCCACCCTGGGACTGCGTCCAGAACATCAGCCCACCCTGCTGGTGGGCCACCACGGGCTGCTCGACGCCCTGCTGGAGCCGCTGCCGGAGGCGCAGCGAGTCAGCACGCGCCGGGCCCTCACCGACTTCGATCCGCTCGCCCTGGCCGAGCTGGCGTTGCCGCAGGAGCAGAGGCAGCAGCTGGCGTCGCTCCTGGCACTGCGGGGCGACCCGACCGCAGTGCTGAACCAGCTGAGCGGCTGGCTGGGGCCGGTGCCGCTGCTCGAGAGCCTCGCCTCCACCCTCGCGGCGGTGGCACCAGCGGCGCAGAAGCAGGGCGTCAGGCTGCAGCTCGACCCCACCTTCCAACCCCACTTCGATCTCTACGACGGGCTGGTTCTGAAGCTGGTCTGCCAGGGCACTGACGCGCCGGTGGCGATCGCCAGCGGCGGCCGCTACGACCGGCTGGTGCGCCGCTTCAGCGCGGCGATGGACCAGGCGGCCGGCACCGGCTTCGCCTTCGCGATCGAAGCGATCCGCGATCTGCTCGACCAGCATGCCCCCCTCAGCCCAGCCCCGGCGCCCTGGCTGGTGGCCTCCGTCCGTGGCGACCTGGAGGCGGTGCTGGCCCGCATGGGCGAGCTGCACCGATCGGGTGAAGCAGCAGAGCTGCACGGCCAGCCCTGCGCCAGCAAGGCCGAGGCCGAACAGCTGGCCCAGCAGCGAGGCTGCCGCGGGGCGATCTGGCTGGCTGGCTAGGCTCAGCGCCGCTCTGTTCCGGTCATGGCCCACACAATCCTCACCGATGTCTGCGAGGGCGTGGCCGATTGCGTCGATGCCTGCCCTGTGGCCTGCATCCATCCCGGCAAAGGCGCCAACAGCAAGGGCACGGGCTTCTTCTGGATCGACTTCGACACCTGCATCGACTGCGGCATCTGCCTGCAGGTCTGCCCCGTGGAGGGCGCGATCGTGCCGGAGGAAAAGCCCGAGCTGCAGCGACGCGGCTGACGACTGCATCCGGCCGCTGCGGCGGCTGACAGGCGACGCGCTGCTCGCCAGGCTGCAACGGCAGATCCGCTGGCAGCTGGGGTGGTCATGACGTTGATGCAGGCAACGGGTGCACGGGCGCTGGCTGCCCTGGGGTCAGCCCTGCTGCTCGCCGGCGCGGTCGGAGCCCCCGCCAGGGCCGCCGATCGCTGCCCCGGGGCCGAGACCACGCTGGCGCTGCTCGAGTGTCTGGGCGGCCGGCTGCAGGAGAGCGACCGGGCCCTGGCGACCATGCTCGATGGTGTCGCGGCGGCCGCCCGCTCCGAGCTGGAGGATGCGACGTTCCTGCCCCTGTGGCAGCGCTTCAGTGACGGCCTGCTGAGCGGCTCCGATCCGCGCCGGCAGCTGCGCGCCTTCCAGCGGGAGCGACGGCAGGTCTGTCAGTACATCAATTCGATGTCGCTGCGGGGATCCGGCTTCGGGGTGTTCGTGCTCAGCTGCGAGCTGGATCTCAGTGAGGCCCTCCTGAAGCAGATCCGCAACTGAGGCGCCTGCGCGGCCCCCAGCGGGTCGGTTTCCTGCCCATCACACCGGTTGGCAAGCCAGGGCGCGGCGGGGGAATCTGGGGGCCTTGTCGCCAAGCGTGGAACGGTGCTGCAGACGGAACAGGGCCAGATCCAGATCCATACCGAGAACATCTTCCCGATCATCAAGAAGGCCGTCTACAGCGGCCACGAGGTGTTCCTGCGGGAGCTGGTCAGCAACGGCGTCGACGCGATCAGCAAGCGGCGCATGGCCGCCATGGCCGGCGACTGCAGCGAAGGCCCCGAGGGTCGGATCTCGATCCGCATCGACCGCGAAGCCAAGACCCTGACGATCTCCGACAACGGCATCGGCATGACCGCCGATGAGGTGAAGCGCTACATCAATCAGGTGGCCTTCTCCAGCGCCGAGGACTTCCTGGAGAAGTACAAGAGCGAGAGCGA